>JAGFJL010000112.1 GCA_024102725.1 Nitrococcus mobilis | reverse complement strand
CATGCTCTATGAGCTCTACTACTGGCCGACGATCCCGGGGCGAGGCGAATTTGTGCGGCTGGCCCTGGAAGACGCCGGCGCCGACTACATCGATGTGGGCCGGGAACCGGCGGCAGACGGCTGGGGCGTTGCAGCCATCATGCGCTACCTCGACGGCGAAGCCACCGACCGACCGCCCTTTGCACCGCCGTTTCTGAAAGCAGGCGATCTCATCGTCTCGCACGTTGCCAACATCCTGCAGTTCCTCGGACCGCGGCTCGAACAGGTGCCCGAGCATGAAGCCGCACGGCTGTGGGCGCACGGCTTGCAACTCACCATCACCGATTTCACCGCCGAGGTGCATGATACCCACCACCCGCTGGGTCCCGGCCTTTATTACGAGGAGCAAAAGGAGGCGGCCGCGCGCCGCGCCGTGCTGTTCATTCGCGATCGCTTACCGAAATTCCTGCAGTACTTCGAACGCCTCCTCGCGGCCAATCCGGCGGGTAACGCCCACCTCCTCGGCAAGGACTGCTCCTATGTGGATCTGTCCCTATTCCATATGTTGACCGGGCTGCGCTACGCCTATCCCAAGACCATGCAGAGGCTCGAACCCAAGCTACCGCGCGTGGCGACGCTGGCCGAGCGCATCGCCCAGCGCCCCAACATCGCCGCCTATCTGGCCTCCGAGCGCCGCCTGGCCTTCAACGAAAACGGGGTCTTCAGACATTATCCCGAGCTCGATCAGCCGTAACGGGTCACTCGCCCAAGCGCTCCGGCAGCACCAAGAGCAAGCGCCTGAGCCGCTCGAACGAATGCGCTGCCCAACCCGCCGCATTCGCGCTTCACAATGCGGCCCGGCGCAGGCGCAACGCGTTGGTGATCACCGATACCGAACTTAAGCTCATCGCGGCGGCGGCGATCATCGGCGAGAGCACCCAACCGGTAAGCGGATAGAGCGCACCGCCGGCGATCGGCACACCAAGGCCGTTGTAGAGAAAAGCGAACAACAGATTCTGACGGATGTTGGCAAGTGTACGATGCGAGAGCCGCCGCGCCTTGGCCACGCCGCGCAAATCGCCTTTGACCAGCGTCAGCCCCGCGCTTTCCATCGCGACGTCGGTACCGGTGCCCATCGCGATGCCGACATCGGCGGCGGCGAGCGCCGGCGCATCGTTCACCCCGTCACCCGCCATCGCCACCACCCGGCCCTCACCCTGTAAACGGCGCACGAGCTCGAGCTTGGTCTCTGGGAGCGCCTCGGCTTCGACCTCATCGATACCGACGGCGCGCGCCACCGCCTCGGCAGCACGCCGGCCGTCGCCGGTCACCATAACGATACGCACGCCCTCGCGGTGCAGAATCTCCACCGCCGCGCGGCTGGTCTCCTTCACCGGATCCTTTACGCCGATCAGCCCCGCCGCGCGCCCGTCGAGTGCCACGTACATCACCGTGGCCCCATCGGCGGCAAGCGCCTGTGCCCGCTCGGCGAGTGCGGCGATCGTAACGTTTGCCTCGGCCATGAACGCGGCATTGCCGGCAAGCACCAGGCGACCGGCGACCGTGCCGCGCACGCCGCGCCCGGTCACGGCCTCGAAGGCCTCAGCCGACGCCGGCGTGATGCCCCGCGTCTGAGCACCGGCGAGAATCGCGCCGGCCAGCGGGTGCTCGCTTGCCGCCTCCAGGCCGGCGGCAAGCCGGAGCACTTCATCCGCTTCGAAGCCGGCCGCGGCGACCACCGTATCGAGCGTGGGCTTGCCTGCAGTGATGGTGCCGGTCTTGTCCACCAGCAGCGTATCCACCCGCGCCATGCGCTCGAGTGCTTCGGCATCGCGCACCAAAATACCCGCGCCCGCACCGCGCCCGACCCCTACCATCACCGCCATCGGCGTAGCGAGACCGAGTGCACAGGGACAGGCGATGATGAGCACCGAAATCGCGGCGAGCAGCGCAAAAGCAAGACCGCCCGCACCCGGTATCACGAACGCCCAGACAACGAAAGCGACTATGGCGCAAACCACCACGGCGGGCACGAAGACACCCGCCACCCGGTCGGCCAGACCCTGAATCGGGGCGCGACTCCGCTGCGCCGCGGCCACCTGGGCGACGATGCGCGCGAGCAGCGTCTCATCCCCCACGCGAGTCGCGCGCATCACGAAGCCGCCATTGCCGTTGACGGTTCCGCCGGTCACCGCATCGCCAGCTGTTTTCTCCACCGGCACCGGCTCGCCGGTGATCATGGATTCGTCCACGCTCGAGCGCCCTTCGAGCACCTCGCCGTCCACCGGCACTTTCTCGCCGGGGCGCACGCGCAGCCGATCGTCCCGCTGCACTTGCGCCAGATCGATCTCCTCATCGGTGCCGTCGGGACGGACACGCCGCGCCCTGGGCGGGGCCAAATCCAGCAGCGCCTTGATGGCGCCCGAGGTGCGCTCACGCGCCCGTTGCTCGATCAGCTGCCCGACGAGCACCAAGGTGATGATGACGGCCGCCGTCTCGAAATACAGCGGCACCTCACCGCCGCGCCCCAGGAAAGCCGCCGGTAAAGCGGCGGGGAAAACCAGCGCGAACAAGCTGAACACAAACGCCACACCGGTACCCAGCCCGATCAGCGTCCACATGTTGAAGTTCGCGCCTTTGAGCGACTTCCAGGCACGTACGAAAAAGACCGAGCCCCCATAGCAGACCACCGGGGCCGTAAGCACGAGTTGCACCCAACCGTAGGCCGCGCCGAACCAACGCTGGAAATGCACCCCCGGTAGCATATCGCCCATCGTAATCAGCAGCAGTACGGCGGTGAGCGGCACGGCAACCCACAACCGCCGAGTGAAGGCCACCAATTCCGCACTGGGGCCTTCCGCGGCGCTTGCGGTGCGCGGCTCGAGGGCCATACCGCACTTCGGGCAATCACCTGGCTGGTCCTGCACGATCTCGGGATGCATCGGGCAGGTGTATTCGACCCGCCGCTGCGGCGTTTCGGGTTCGAGCGCCATGCCGCACTTGGGGCAATCACCCGGCCCCCGCTGGCGCACCTCCGGGTCCATGGGGCAAGTATAAATCCCACCCGAATCCGCGGCTCTCGAAGCGTCCGGTCGCGATCGACCTTCCAGGAAGCGCTCAGGTTCGGCCAAGAACTTCTCGCGGCAGCGCGTCGCGCAAAAATAAAACGCCTTCCCATGATGCTCCGCCGTATGCCTCGTCATAGCCGGATTGACATTCATGCCGCAGACTGGATCCTTGACCGACTCGCTGTGCTCGCTTGCAACACCCGCTTGCATCTTCGCTCCTCTTCCCAGGCCGTGTTGGCTGCCGGTTTTGGCCTGCTGTTCGTATCTTCCCACACGCTGCTCTCATTTCGGCTCCGGTGCCGCAAGCGAGGCCAGAATCGGGCATTCGGCGGCCGAGCCCTCGCCCGAGCAAGTAGCCGTCAACTCGGCCAATCCGCGCCGCATCCGCTCCAGATCCCGGATCTTGGCTTCGACCTCGCGCAAGCGCGCTTCGGTAATGCGCTTTGCATCCGCCGCGCTTGCCTCGGCGCGGTGATGCAGCGAGAGCAGTTCGCCGATGTCCTCCAACGAGAATCCCAACGCCTGCGCCCGGCGAATGAAGAGAAGGCGCCGTTCGGCCGCTTCCCCATACAGTCGGTAGTTGGCCGCACTGCGCCCGGTGGGTGCAATCAGCCCCAGCCGTTCGTAATAGCGCAACGTCTCCGTAGCAACGCCGACCCGCTGCGCCAAGGCGCCGATTCTCACAGCGCGGGTTGCACCCGCGGTAACGCTTGCAGCAGCCGATGTAGCGGTTGGCGATTCACTCATGACCAAATTAAACTTTACACATTACTGTAATGTCAAGAGATATTCGCCGGCGCCTCAAACGGCATGGCCCTGCGCAGCGGCTATGCATTCGATGCGGGATTCTTGGCGGAAAAAGCGGTGTCACGCGTTTTTTAAAAACAGCGAAGCCCAGCGCCACGCCGCAAGCGGCACTCCACGGGTACAGGCCCACTTCCGGTCGACAATGGATGCAGGCGGGCTTTTAGCGTGTCGGATCGCACCAGCCGCCGATGTGGGCCGTCATGGCCTGAGCCTCGGTCGGCCCCCAGCTGCCGGGCTCGTAGGCGTAGATCGGCGTTTCCGCCGCAAGCGCAGGATCCACGATCCGCCAGGCGGCTTGCACGCTGTCGCTGCGGGCGAACAACTCTTGATCCCCCTTGAGCGCGTCGCCGATCAGGCGCTGATAGGGTGGCTCGTCGGTCGAAGGGTCGCTCGCCACATCCAGTTCGGTCTGCTGGCCGGCCATGATGTCGCCGGGCTGCTTGGTGCGTGCGCCGATCGCGATCTCGACGCGTTCCGGGCCCAAGCGGAAACGCACGTGGTTGGTGTTGGTGGTGACGGGCTCGTTGAAAATATCGTGCGGCAAACGGCGCAGACGAACCAGAACCTCCTGGGCGCTTGTCGCGAGCTTCTTGCCGGTGCGAATGAAAAACGGCACGCCGGCCCAGCGCCAATTGTCGATATGCAACCGCAAGGCGGCGAACGTCTCCTGGGTGGAACTGGGTTTCACACCCTCGATCTTGCGATAGCCAGTGTACTGGCCGCGCACCACCTCCTGGGCCGAGAGCGGGCGGATGCCGCGCAGCAGCTTGGCCTTCTCGTCGCGCAGCGACTGAGCATCACTCGCCGCCGGCGGCTCCATGGCCAGAATGGCGAGCACCTGGAGCAGGTGATTCTGCACGACGTCACGGATTGCGCCGACCTCGTCGTAGAAAGCGCCACGATCCTCCACGCCGAAGGACTCGGCCAGAGTGATCTGCACGCTCTCCACATAAGCGCGATTCCAGAACGGCTCTAGGAACGTGTTGGCGAAGCGGAAATAGAGCAGGTTCTGCACCGGCTCTTTGCCGAGAAAATGATCGATGCGGAAAACCCGCTCTTCCGGAAAAAAGCGCAGCAGCGCCCGATCAAGCGCTTGCGACGAAGCAAGGTCGCGGCCGAACGGCTTCTCCACTACGACCCGCGCCGTCTTGGCCACGCGTGCCTTGTGCAAAGACTCGATCACGCTGGGAAACAGGCTCGGTGGGATCGCCAGGTAGCAAAGCGGTCGCTTGCGGCCTTCGAGCCGACGCTGTAGCTCGGTAAAAACCCGATCGTCGCGGTAATCACCATCGATGTAGTCGAGCTGCTCGAGCAGACGCGCCACGGCGTCCGGGTCGTCGCTGCGAGCGTAGTCCTGGATACTACGCCGGACCCGCTCGCGCAGTCGATCGGTCTCCCAGCCGGATTTGGCGACGCCGATCACCGGTACGCCAAGCTCACCGGCTGCCTCGAGCCTGGCCAAGGCCGGGAAAATCTTCTTGTAGGCGAGATCACCGGTCGCGCCGAAAAGAACCAACGCGTCCGAGCGCTCGCTGCGCGCCCCCATCTCAGCCCCCCGTCTTGGCGGCGTGAGCGCCGAGTTGGCCGGGTTTGACCGGGCCTCGCCGGTTGCCGAACCGGACCGCGCGCCGGGTGGCGCAACGTCCGGGCAGCATGCCCAGTCGAATGGCCGGTGCGGCACGCCGGGGGCAGCCCATGCGAGTGGCTCCGATCAGCGTGATTTGCATCAAGGGAATATCGAATAACTCCCCAATTCCGTCATTCCGGCGTAGGTCGGAATCCATTCTCCCTTTTGAAACAGAAAGATGGACCCCGGCTTTTGCCGGGGTGACGGAGCGGATAAGATTTTTCGAGGTCTCCATCACCCATTCTCCCCCATTCTCCGAACGGTTGGTTACGAGCGAACGCCTGCCGTGCTCAGCAGATCCTCGAGTGTAACCCGGAACACGCGCCGCCCTTGCTCTTCGAGAGCGCGGAAATCGCCGGCGGCCTGTGCTTGGAAGAGCTGTCCGAACGTATAGGGGCGGCCGGGAATCTCCAAATCAGGCTGAATCTCGTCGATCACCTGCACGCAGACACCGTTGGCACGTCCGCCTTTGTGTAGCTGCCCGGTGGAGTGCAGATAACGAGGACCCAGACCCAGCGTGGTGGCCACACGCAACCGATCGCGCAGAGCCATGCGTGCGCGTTGCAGCTGCGCGTAGGGCTCCGAGTCCGTGGTCAGGTAGGCCTGAATTGCAAGGTAATCACCGAGCCGTACCGCTGCGAGCGCCTGCTCGGCGCGCGTGACGGGAACAGCGGGGATGCCCTGTGCAAGCATCTCGCCCGCCGCCTTCTTCGCGGCTTCGACATCGGGTTGGTCGAACGGATTGATGCGCAGCACTTGGCCTGCGATCGCGGCGGCGAACTCCCAGCGAAAGCACTCGGCACCGATGCTGTAGCGGTCCACGTAGGGCAGACGGATAACCGGATGCCCTTGCTCGGCCAGCACATCGAAGCTGTCTGCCGCACCGAGGCCCACGAAAAAGCGGTCCTCACCGTAGACCTCGGGCGGGCCAAGCGGCTCGTCCGCGACGGGCAGAATGCCCACCCCGCGCTTACCGGTGGACTCGGCGATCAGCTGCTCCAGCCACCCACCAAAGCACGCGATCTCCGGCGGCATGAGCAGCGTCAACTTGTCGCGGCCCTGCTGGGCAGCGTAACCAAGCGCCGCACCGAGCTGGACGCCCGGGTGCCGTTCAGCGGGCGTATCGGGCTTGCAAGCCGCAATCATCTGTCCTGCACGGCTCAGCAATTCCTCGACGTCCACCCCCAGCAGCGCCGCGGCCACCAGACCGAAGTGCGAGAGTGCGGAGTAGCGCCCGCCGATGTCGGGGTTGTTGCAGAAGAGCTGGCGGAAATTGCGTTCCCGGGCGATGCTGGCGAGCTCGGAGCCGCGGTCGGTGATCGCCGCATACTGCGCCGGGTCGGCCACCCGAGACCAGAAGTAATCGAGATGACAGCGGGTCTCGAGCGTACCGCCGGACTTCGATGCGAACAGGAACAACGTCTGATCGAGCGGCAGTTCGTCGGCGGTTTGGCGCACGGTGCGCGGATGGCTGCTGTCGAGCACGCGCAACTCGAGCCCGCCGGCGCCGGTGAAAGCGTGCTGGAGCACCAGCGGAAACAGGCTCGATCCGCCCATTCCGCACCAGAGCACATGGGTCAGACCCGCACCGCGTACGCCTTCGACAAAAGTTTGCAGACGCGGCACCTCGTCGAGCATCTCGCCCGGTGCATCGAGCCAGCCCAGCCGGTTGCTGATCTCACGCGGATCCGGCTGCCAGAGCGTGTGATCGCGCCGCCAGATGCGCTCGACCGCCTGTTCCTCGGCCAGCGCCTCGATCTGCCGGCGCACGCCGGCTTCGAGCACCCCTAGGCCGCCTTGCTCATGGCCACTCGCCTCCCGCAATTCCAAAAGCTTCTTTTCGATCCGCGCGAGCAGCTTGTGATAGGAATCGCTGAACTGCCGCTTGCCATCTTCCTGCAACTCGCGGGCGAGCGCTGCGGTGTCGATACCCGCTTCATTGATGGCCTCGAGTGCGCGCTGCGCAGCGCCATCGTCGGCATCGAGCAGATCGCCCACTGTGCCGCTGTTGGCAAAGGCAAACAGGGTTTCTTCGGGCAGGGTCGCAATCGTATCGGAGGCGGCCAGCGCCGTAACGTAATAACCTGACGGCAGGCTCGGGTCTTTGGTGCCGGTGCTCGCCCAGAGCAGCCGCTGCGCGCGCGCGCCCTGCTCGGCAAGCCGCTTCCAGCGCGGCGAGTCATAAACTCGGCAATACGCCCGATAGGTCTGCCGGCCGATCGCGATCCCCAGCGTGTTCTTAAGCGGCTCGGGCAACCGGTCCACGCTTGCCTTATCCCAACGCGAGATGAAAAGCGAAGCGACGGAGGGGACGCGCGGGTCTTTGCGCTCGGCAAGCCGGCGCTCGATCCCGCGCAAGTAGGCTTCGGCCGCCTGAATATACTGTTCGGCCGAGAACAGCAGGGTGACGTTCACCGGAACTCCTCGGTAGATGAGCTCCTCGATCGCCGGCACACCGGCCGGCGTGCCCGGCACCTTGATCAGCAAATTGGGGCGGTTGGCCCGGCCCGCCAGCTCCAGGGCCTGCGCGATCGAACCCTCGGCGTCGTCGGCGAGATCGGGCGAGAGCTCGAGCGATACGAAACCGTCGCGCCCCCGACTCTCGTCATAGATGGGGCGGAACAGATCAGCGGCCGCGGTCAGATCCTCGAGAGCCAGCTCGAAAAAAATCGCCTCAGGATTCGGGTCGGCCTCATCCCAGTGCCAGCCGATGCTCTCATCGTAGTCCGCGCTCCCGCCGATGGCGTGCTCGAAGATCGTGGGATTCGAGGTGAGTCCGGTGAGAGCGAGTTCCTTGATGTAACGGGCCAGCGCTCCGCCCGTCAGCATGCCCCGGCGAATGTTGTCGAGCCAGATGCGTTCGCCTTTTTCGTGTAGGGCCTGCAGTGGATTCATCGCGCGCCTCCTTGACATATCGAACGCAATAGCAAACGCTCAGCGCCGGCCCTGGTCGGCCAAGCCGGACTTCGGTTCCAGTTTAGCAACGCCAGGGCGAGCGTGGGCATTGTTATGGGCCTCTTCCCCCCAATACCTGATCCGCCAATGACAGCAAGAAGACCAGCTCGGCCCTTTTGAGCCACGCAGTGAGTGCGGTGGAGCCCCCTCAACGTCACCCCCCAGAAACCCACTTACCGCTCTGGGCGGCGGCGCTGTCATCGGTGCGCTTGGTGGCTTGATCGGGCTGGGCGGGGCCGAATTCCGCTTGCCTTTGCTGATTGGCGCATTCCGCTTCGCCGCTTTGCAGGCGGTTATCCTGAACAAGGCCATGAGTCTGGTGGTCGTCACCGCAGCGCTTCCCTTCCGGGCAGGCACAGTGCCGCTCGGCGCCGTAGTGGTGCATTGGTCGATTGTCGTCAATCTGCTGGCCGGCAGCCTTGTGGGGGCTTGGCTGGGCGCAGGTTGGGCCACCCGCGTGCGCGCCGCAACGCTCTACCGGATCATCGCCGTACTGTTGGTGATCATCGCGACCGTACTGCTGTTCGGTCACGATGCAGCGGCGCCAACACCGCTGTTCAACGGCCCTGCTCAATCCATCCTTGGCGTTGCGGCGGGTTTTGCTATTGGTGTGGTGGCTGCCTTGCTCGGTGTAGCCGGCGGTGAGCTGCTTATTCCGACCTTGGTCCTGCTGTTCGGGCTCGACATCAAGCTGGCCGGCAGCCTGGCGCTGGCTATCAGCCTGCCCACGATGCTCGTTGGATTCACCCGCTACAGCCGGGATCGCAGCTTTGTGGTCTTGGCAGAGAACCGCACCTTCGTGCTCGTCATGGCGGTTGGCTCGATCATTGGAACCGGCATCGGCGGGCAGTTGCTTGGAATCTTACCAAACGCGGCTCTCCTGCCGTTGCTCGCCGGTATTTTGCTTCTTTCCGCGGCCAAGATCTGGCGACATGGATAGCCGAGCGACGCTCTCGCCGCCGGTCGCGGCCATATCACCCCGCCCCGCTCCCATCCGGATCATGGAGCTCGGCACAGGGCACCGTGAAATGAAAGCTCGTGCTCACACCGGGGTCCGCGGTTGCCCACAGACGGCCCCCATGCGCCTCGATGATGGAGGCGCTGATCGGCAATCCTAGACCCATGCCCTCGGGTTTGGTGGTAAAGAACGGATAGAAAAGCAGCTCATGGACGCCTTCGGCGAACCCACAACCCGTGTCGCGCACGGTGACGGTAACCTTATCATCGGCGGCCGGCTCGGCTCGCATCGTGAGCTCCCGGTGATCGACTCCGGGATCGCTCATCGCATCGAGGCTGTTGCGAATCAGATTCACCAAAACTTGTTGGATCTGAATGGGGTCGACCTTGACCTTGGGAAGCGACTCCGCCACTTCGACCCGTAAACGGACCCTTTCCTGACAGGTATCGGTGGCTGTGGCTATATGGCCGAGCGCCTTGCGAATGAGTGTGTGCAAATCCACTGTTTCCTGCTGCAGGGGGGCCTTGCGCATGAGGGCCCGCAGGCGCCGAATGATCTCAGCGGCGCGCTGGCCCTGCTCGGCGATCTGCTCGACTGCCGCAATAAGCGCGTCGGTGTTGGCCGTACCCGAGCGCAGTAGGCTAACGCAGGCCTCGCTGTAATTGACGATGGCGGTCAGTGGCTGATTGAGCTCGTGGGCGATCCCCGCGGCCATTTCTCCGGCAAAGTTGACGTGCCCCTGCTTCGCGAGCGCCGCGCGCAGCTGGCGCTGCTCCTCTTCGGCCCGCTTCCGGTCGGTGATGTCTATGAACACATTGATCGCCCCAAGGAGCACCCCGGAATCGCTCCAGATCGGGTTGGCATTAGCCAGCACGGTCCGGCGTTCCCCGTCCGGACGCTCAACGATGATCTCCCGATCGTTGTATCCTGCTTCCTCACGCAACGCCAACGCCATCCAGCATTGGTCAAGCGGAAGCGGTGAACCGTCGTCTGCGTAATACAGCCGGAAAGAGCCGCAGTACCGGTCTTCGGGATCGTTAAGTTTGGGAGCGCGTCCCCACAGCTCAACCGCCCGCCGGTTGTAATACGTGATCAATCCGTTGGGATCGCAGACATACGCCCCGACCGGCAGCCGGTCGAGCAAATGGTGGAACTCCACGCCCTGCCCACGCAGAGCAGCGTCAACCCACCGCCCTCCATCCGAGACTGCACTCGGTAAGTCCTGCATTGCCATCAACTCACCCCCGCCCCCACCGACACGCCTTCACAGAGATTGCATCGGATATTGCGAAAATCTCTGGGTGGCTGCCGTGCCGGTCGGCGAATGGATTTTGCCGACTTATAGCAAACCTCATCATTCGCGTACAGCCAGAGAAGAGCAGCGCTTCCGAAGTAAAGCTTTCTCGACGGCTTTCGCTCGCATGAATGCGAAAAGACGGTGGCGCTGGCCCATGGATGAATCATTAATATTCCCAGTTGCTTAATTTGGATTTTCATACGCCAACGACCCGCGCGGAATGCAGCGCAAAATCCCGTCGGGCGAGATCCGATAGGGAGATCCCGTACAGAGGCTAAGGTTCGCCCGAATACCTCTAAGTGAGGCCGTTCGCTTATGGTTTCTCAGCGGGTTGAGGTGGCACACGGAAGTGCCGCACCCGCAAAAGCGGGCGGCATGTGAACAAACGCCACGATGCCGCGATTCTTGATTCGACTCGGCACGGGAGAATGCGAGATGACGAGCGGTAGAGCATCATCGAAAAAGACACGGCCACCACGAATCAACGGCGTTAGCCGGCTGCCGAAAGCCGCTTCGGCAACACACGCCTACCGCTTTGGATCGTCCGCCCCCGATCGCGCGGTATCCCTGCAGTGCAACACTCCCGGGTGGCTTTCCGGGAAGGCACCAATGAGCCCCATACCAGCAAATGGCTGGGCTCCCAGGCCGCGGATGTTGCTTGATCACGAGCTGCGTATCGTCCGCGCCAACCAAAGCCTGTACCGCTCATTCGGAGTGCTACCGAGCCACCTGACCGGTACCCGAATCGACGATTGGATCAACGCCGACCCCACCCTGTTATACCGCCTGCGTAATAGGGTGAGAAATGGATCCATGCCGTGGCACGTTATCTTGCAGCTGCGTCTGTCCGAACTGCAGGTTGCGGTAGTTTCGCAGATTCTGCGGCCCCTGCGCAGCCGACGCAACGGCTATCTGCTGATATCACTGGCGGGTATCCAAATAGTCTAAACGGCAGCGGGCGACATCGCACCGCTCCGTATAAGCCGCTCGCATCGCATGATTCAAAGGGCCGGCTTGCTAGCGCCGAGAACCCGCGGAATCGAGGCCAAGCTCAAAGACTTGTACCAAATCGTAGAGCGACTTCGCGTGGAGCTTCTCCATGATCTTCTTGCGATGGACCTCTACGGTTGAAATGCTGACACCGAGATCGGCAGCAATCGTCTTATTATAATGCCCTTCGACGACCTGACGCAGGACTTCCCGCTCGCGCGGCGTGAGCAACGCAAAGCGCGCTTTGAACATCGCCTCCTCGCGACGCTGCTGCCTGAGACGGGCATCGAGCGCCAATGCTTCGTCGATCAACGGAAGCAGCACGGACGGACGGGGCAAACGGCTTCTCGATAAAATCGAGGGCGCCTGCTTTCAACGCACGTACCGCCATCGGCACATCGCCGTGGCCGGTGATAATAATAACTGGTAAAGTATATCCTTGTTCATGAAGGCAAAGCTGCAAGTCGAGCCCGCTGAGGCCGGGCATTCGAACATCCGTGATCAGACAGCCGGGCGAATGGGGTGAACACGCTTTTAGAAACGCCGGCCCGTCAGGAAAGCAACGGCTCTGCAGCCCCTTCGAGTGCAGCAGCACCGCCAGCGATTCCCGGACTTCCGCACTGTCGTCCACTACATAGACTGTGCCCTGCTCGCTCATGCATTTTCCCGTGCCAACAACGCCTTGGAGCTTGTGCCCCCATGACTCAGAAACCGAAAAAGACCGCGGGTAACCGCTCTTGCTTAAGCCGCTTTTACTTGCTGGCGCGGTCGTGCGCTCGCGGCAAGGGGAATCTCATTGCGACTGCACTTCTCCACAGCAAGCTGCAAGGCGGCAAAAGCGCGCACGCAGCTAGCATCGCGATGCTCGGAGGACCAATTGAGGCTACGGGCAAGGCGCAACCAAGCCTGGAAATGCTTGCGACTGTGCATAATTTCTCCTTTCGTTGCCCCAATCGCCGCGCGCCCGGAAAGCATTCAGCGGGTGGTGGGGGTGCAGCGTTTGTCGCCCGTGCTTACTAACCGCCTATCCGGCTGTTTCGCGGGCAATACATTACACTTTAGATAGCAGTCGGCGATCGGTAAATGGGGGGAAACCCCGGATGCTTTGCGGTTTCTCCCAATGAGTCTCGGCGCGAACCTTGTAGGGCCATGATCGTTTCGGAACGCGAAGCGGTCTCTGCGTGGGCGGCGAAAAACCAGTCATGTCAGTAGGCAACAAGCCAACGGTTTATGTGATCGACCCCGATGTCTTCATCGTGACAACGCTTCAAGGGCTGTTCTCTTCCGTACACATCGAAGCCGAATACTTCGACTCGGCGGGCGCTTGTCTCGCACGGGTGAATCGATACAGTCGGGGCTGCATCGTTGCCGATGCCGAGGCACCCGATCTCTGCATAGCCACGTTCTTGCGCCGACTGCATGAGAACGGCATCGAGCTACCCGTGATTTTCCTGGCTTATTCCAGCGATGTCGCAACGGCCGTCAACGCCCTCAAACGCGGCGCTGTCGATTTCTTAGAGAAACCATTCAATGGTCAGACGCTGCTCGATACCGTTCACCGGACAATCGAAAGCGACCAAATAGCAGCGCATGACCGAGCCGTGAGACAGGAGCTGTGGGGTCGTTTCGAGGCGCTTACGGCGCGGGAACGGGAAGTGCTCGTACCGATGGTCAAGGGATGTTCGAACCGCATGATTGCCGGGGAATTGGGGCTCAGCGAGAAGACGATCGAGGCTTATCGCTCCCGGATCATGCATAAGATCGGGACGACCAATCTCCCGGAGCTGATCCGAATGGCGATGCGCATCGATTTGCTGGGCGAGCGAACCCACCGCCTCGTTGATCCGCGGCGGACAGACCGCCCATCTGACAACATCCCTGGACAGTCCACCGATAAGTAAGCGTTGCCGCCGTTTTCTCCGTCCACAATCGGAGGGAGGGTAAGGGATCATGCTTGGCCGGCGTGCCGGGCGTCGACGCGGTGATGACCATAGACCGCAGGCCAATCGAGGCGCCGCCTGGCAGGACCGGTTACCCTGCCGGAACGTAGCAACACGACGGCCATGAGAAAGTAGGCACCGATACACATCGTGAGGACATTCAAGCGATTCTTCCAGCAGCCATCGGCGACGGGCATTCTCCTGATGGGCGCAGCCGCGGCGGCCATGATCGCGGCGAACGTACCCCCTTTGGCGCCACTTTACGAACACCTGCTGTCCATCCCCCTCGGCATCCAGGTCGCAAACGCCATACTGGTGAAACCCCTGTTGCTGTGGATCAACGACGGCCTGATGGCCATCTTCTTTCTGCACGTGGCCTTGGAGATCAAGCGTGAGTGCCTCGAAGGCGCCCTCTGCGGCCCCGCGCGAGCGGCGCTGCCAGGAATTGCCGCCATCGGCGGCATGCTGGTGCCCGCCGCCCTCTACACCGCGGTCGCCTGGGACGACCCAATTGCCCTAGCAGGCTGGGCGATTCCGGCGGCAACGGACATTGCCTTCTCCCTCGGCGTGCTGGCGCTGCTCGGCGCCCGAATACCCTCCAGCCTCAAAGTATTCCTGCTTTCGCTGGCGGTGATCGATGATATCGGTGCCATTGTGATCATTGCGATCTTCTACACAGGCAACCTTGCGCTGCCCGCCCTGCTGCTGGGCACCGCAGCGATCGCCGCGCTCGCCCTGCTCAACATCCTGGGCGTGCGCCAAATCGCGCCCTATGTCCTTTTGGGCACGTTCGCATGGCTCTGCGTGCTCCAGTCGGGCGTGCACGCCACCCTAGCGGGCGTGGCCGTAGGGCTGGCCGTCCCCCACCGCGGCGGCCGTCCGGGGGAGAAATCACCGCTGCGGCGTATGGAACATGAGCTGCAGCCGTGGGTCGCGTTCGGCATACTGCCACTCTTCGCCTTCGCCAACGCCGGCATTTCGATCAACGCAGTCGATTTGGCGGTGCTCAGCAGCCCGGTCACATGGGGTATCGTCCTGGGGCTGTTCATCGGCAAGCAGCTCGGGGTGTTCACCATGTCCTGGCTCGCCATTCGGGTGGGTTTCGCGCGGCTACCGGATCGGGTGGGTTGGAGACATCTCTACGGCGTCTCTTTGCTGACCGGCATCGGCTTCACCATGAGCCTCTTCATTGCTTCACTGGCTTTTGAGCACGCTCAGGACAACTCGGTGGTGATAGCATGCCGGGTTGGCATCATGCTGGGCTCACTGCTATCGGCCGTGGCCGGCTACACGGTGCTGCGGCTCACGACACCCGTTACCGCCGTGCAACGGCAACCGGCTCATCCAATGATCCCGTCTCGTAATCCGCAGTAGCCCCGCCACCTCGAATGCCCTGCTTATCAGCAGGGCTCGAAGGCAGACACTGCGCGCGTTTTGCCAAGGGCAAACGATACCCGGGCGCGTCGTCTTCCCCGAATCGCCTGACGAGACAGGGTGTTTAGTCCGTCCGAACCGCCTCCAGCGGTTTGCGCACGCGGATACCAAGCTCCCGCAATGCCGCCTCCTCCACCGGTGCCGGCGCCTGTGTGAGCAGACAACTGGCGGTCTGGGTTTTGGGGAAGGCCATAACCTCGCGGATGGAGCCTACGCCGGTCAACAGCATGACCATCCGGTCGAGTCCGAAGGCGATCCCGCCATGCGGAGGCGCTCCGTACTCGAGGGCCTCGAGTAGGAATCCGAATTTCTCCCGAGCCTCCTCCGCCCCGATGCCGAGCAGGTCGAACACCGCATACTGCATGTCCGGGCGATGGATACGCACGGATCCACCGCCGAGCTCGGTACCGTTCAGCACCAGGTCGTAGGCGCGGGAGAGCAGCCGTTGCGGGTCGTCCCGCAACTGTTCGGGCTCGCTTACGCGCGGTGCGGTGAAGGGGTGGTGCAGCGCATAGAGCCGGCGGTCAGTCTCATCGTATTCGAACATAGGGAAGTCGATCACCCACAGGGGCCGCCAGCCCGGTTCCACCAAACCGAGATCGTGGCCCAGCTTGGTGCGCAGCGCGGCAAGCGATTCATTGACCACCTTGGCCCGATCGGCACCGAAAAATATCAAATCGCCGGCCTCGGCCGCCGTGCGCTCGAGAATGCCGGCCACGGTCGAATCCGGGAGAAACTTCAGAATCGGTGACTGCAGCCCCTCGCGGCCGCGCGCCGGATCGTTCACTTTAATGTAGGCTAAGCCCTTGGCACCGTAACGGGCCACGAACCGAGTGTAATCATCGATGGCCTTACGGCTGAGCTCGCCGCCACGTGGCACGCGCAGTGCCGCCACGCGCCCCTTCGGATCGTTGGCCGGCGCGGCAAAGACCTTGAACTCTACGGCCGCCATGAGATCGGCCACCTCGACCAGCTCCAGCGGTATGCGCAAATCCGGTCGGTCGATGCCGAAACGCTGCAGCGCTTCAGCGTAGCTCATGCGCGGAAAAGGCTCCGGCAATTCAACCGCAAGCACCTCCCGGAAGAGCTCACTGATCATACCCTCCATGAGGGCCATGATGGCCGGCTCATCGAGGAAGGACGTCTCGATGTCGAGCTGAGTGAACTCCGGTTGGCGATCGGCGCGCAGATTCTCGTCGCGGAAGCACCGCACGATCTGGTAGTAGCGATCCAGCCCCGAGATCATCAGCAGCTGCTTGAACAGCTGCGGCGACTGCGGCAGAGCGTAGAAAGAACCCGGCTGCAATCGGCTCGGCACGAGAAAATCCCGCGCCCCCTCCGGGGTCGCCCGCGTGAGCATAGGCGTTTCGACATCCACGAAGCCGTGCCGATCGAGATAACGCCGCAACACGCCGGCGACACGGGCACGCGTGCGCAGTTGCTGCTGCATCGCCTGGCGGCGCAGATCGATGTAGCGGTACTTGAGGCGCACATCCTCGCCGACGTCCACCTCATCGAGCTGAAACGGCGGGGTCTTGGCCCGATTCAGAACCTCCAGCTCCTGGCCGAACACCTCGACCAGGCCAGTGCTGAGGCCGAGGTTCTCCGTTCCTTCGGGGCGCCGGCGCACTCTGCCCCGCACCCGCAGCACGTACTCGCTGCGCACCCGATCGGCCGCTTGAAAGGCGGCCGCCACGTCGGGATCGAAGACCACCTGCAGCAGGCCTTCCCGATCACGCAGATCGATGAAGATGACGCCGCCGTGATCCCGCCGTCGATGGACCCAGCCGCAGACCTCGACCTCCTCGCCGAGCAACGCCTCAGTCACCTCGCCGCAATAGTGAGTACGCATTGAATAAGCCGCTGCCCCGTGTGCCGCCAATGAAAAATCGCCTCCGCCCTCTTTAAGGTAGGCAATGCGCCGGCAATGGTAAGAGCTCCGCCGGGGGCGCGCAAGCCGCCACCCTGGTCGGTCCGGGAATGCCTCAGGCTTCCGAGGAAGCCCTGGTCGAGCTTTCCGGCTTGCCGCCTGAATCCTTGTTACTCTTTACCGATTTTCCTTCAGCCGATTTACCCGCGGCCGACTTGCTTTCCGAGACCTTTGTTTCGGAGGATTTGCTCTCGGCGGCCGCATCGCCTGCCAGGTTGCGCTTGTTATTGGTCTTGAAATCCGTCTCATACCAGCCTCCGCCTTTGAGGCGGAATATCGGGGCGGAGATCAGCTTGCGCAGCTCGGCTTGCCCGCACTCCGGACAGTCCCGCAAAGGCGCTTCGCTGATCGCCTGCAAAGTCTCCATTTCATGGCCGCAGGCATTACACATATACTCGTAGATCGGCATCGTTGGTTACCTTAGGCTGAATTCACCGGATCGCTATATAGGGTCCGAGCAGGGCCACTGCAAGTGGCCGAAGCTCGATAATACCCAACTTCCACGGTGCGCGATATGCGTGCCGTCACAGCAAAAACCTGGCTTGATTCCTAACCCGGCGGCCACCACACCGTACCAAGCACCGTTTGGATAGCAGGACGCAAGTGTTCCCCTTTCGACTGATCCTCGCAACAATGGCGTTTGCAATGCTCTTCGCGCTCATCCAAGTAGGGCTGCTGAGCATTGCATTCGATAAGCTGGGGCTCTCGTCGGACTCGGCGATGCTGCTGCTGATCAGCTCGTTGCTCGGCAGCGGGATCAACCTGCCGCTGTTCAGCATGGCGGCCGGGCCATGCACCGACCCACAGTGGCAACACCCGCCCTCCTGGCTCACCCCGCTGCTGCGAAGCCGACCCGGCCAGATCGTGGTGGCACTGAATGTCGGCGGCGGACTCATCCCCGTCGCCTTCTCGGTGTTCCTGCTGAGCCATAATCCGTTGCCGCTCGCCCAGGTCATACTCGCCACCGGCCTCGTCGCCACGGTCTGCTATCTCGTCAGCCGGCCTATCCCGCGGCTGGGTATCGGTATGCCGATTTTTGTCGCTCCCATTACGGCCGCGCTGGTGGCCATCATCCTGTTGCCGCAACAAAGTGCACCGCTGGCCTACATCTGCGGTACCATCGGCGTCTTGATAGGAGCCGATCTGCTCCGCCTCAAAGACATACGCGCGCTCGGAGCCCCCCTTGCCTCGATAGGAGGAGCCGGCACTTTCGACGGCATTTTCATCACCGGGATCGTCGCGGTCCTACTCGCCTGAATCGCCGTACGCGACGCATACTCGAGTGATTCTCCGGCCCGACGGCCGGCGTTACCTAAACTCGGCAGCAAATAGAGCACCCGCCCGGCCATGAAGCACACCAATAACAGCGGCGACAAACGCTCGATTCTGATCACCGGCTGCTCGAGCGGCATCGGTCTGGAAATCGCCAGAGGGCTGCACAAGCGCGCTTGGCGGGTCTTTGCCACAGCCCGGCGAATGCAGGACGTCGAGCGACTGAGCCGGGAGGGACTGGAGAGTCTGCCACTCGATGTCACCGATTCGGACTCGATTCAAAGTGCCGTCGCCAGCGTGCTCGAGCGCACCGGCGGTGGCTTGAACGCCCTGTTCAACAACGCCGGCTATGGCCAGCCGGGCGCCGTGGAGGACTTGAGCCGCGCGGTCCTGCGCGCACAATTCGAGACCAATCTGTTCGGAGCCCACGAGCTTACCTGCGCCGTGCTCCCGGTTATGCGCCGCCAGGGTCATGGCCGGATCATTCAGCACAGCTCGGTGCTGGGGCTGGTCGCACTTCCCTACCGAGGAGCCTACAACGCCAGCAAGTTCGCGCTCGAGGGCCTAACCGATACGCTGCGTCAGGAGCTGATGGGCACCGGCATACAAGTCTGCCTGCTGGAGACCGGACCCGTGCGCAGCCGTTTCCGTGCCAATGCTTTGCTGATGTTCCAGCGCCACATCGACCGTGAGCACAGTGCCCATCGGAAGACTTACCATGCCTTGGAACGACGCCTTTCGAGCTCCACCGATGATCCTTTCACGCAAGACCCGCAAGCAGTGCTGCGCAGGCTCATGCATGCCCTGGAGAGCCCACGGCCGAAGCCGCGTTACTGCATCACCTGGCCCAGCCATCTCTTGAGCATGCTGCGCCGGGTGCTTCCGACACGCGCACTGGATGCCTTTTTGCTACGTGGCACCGCGCGGGAGCGGCGCTGACCGGAGGAGCGGTCATGGGCGGCGGGCAGCCGAACATTCCGTCCCCCAGATGGCCCCTCGGTCTACCGAGACCGTTGCATAGGCCTGCTCCGCCTGCTGCTGGGTATACTCCTCGAGCCACCAGCGGTTGGTGTTTTTGAACTGCGGTTCACCGGTGTACTCATACCGTCCCGGCTGTAGCCCGTGTTGCTCGCGAAGGCGGGCGACGATCTTCGCATAGTAGGCCGACGGATCACGGCAGAAGTCCTCGTACTGCACCACAAGCTTGTGGTGCTCCGAGACCGACTCCAGCGCGTTTTGGACGGAGTGGTTAATCGCGTGAATCTGTCCCGCCACGGACTCGAGCGGGTCGAGCCCTTCGAGCCGCGGATACTCTTTGATCTTGAAGGAATACCAGGTGCGGATGTCACCGTACTGGCGCTTTCGTGCCGCCAGCACCGATTGTATGTTGAAGATGGGATCGCGCCTGACCCAGACGAACAGCGCCTTGTCGAACAACGAGTCGAGCGCGGGAATGTTCTGGTTCATGATCATCGCTTTCAACAAGAAAGGTTTTTCGAAGATGTTGGCCAGTGCATTGAGCTCATCCCGCAGGCCCGCCAAGTCTGCGCGCGCCCGAAGTTCGTCGTCGGGGAGATAGTCCAGGTCGCGAAACGGCAGGAAGCGCCGCCAGAAATACCAGAACTCGTTAGGCGCCAGGGCGCCCTTGGTCTTGCCGTTTTCGGAGGAGAAATCGATCACCGAGTTGAAATCCAGGATCTCGTTGCGGAAATTGTAGCGAGGATCGGTCAGTAGCTGCTGGATCTTCGCGCCGATAAGCGGCGCGCCGTAGAACCTCGAGAGCAGATTGGTCGGGTACGCGGTCAGGCCCGTCGCGGCGAGCCACTGGGTAAACAGTGTCGTTCCGGAGCGCAGCGGCCCCATGACGAAGACTTTGGAGAACCGCTCTTGAGCATCGGACACCAGCGCTTGATTGGCAGGCCCGAGTAGACTGTTCAGCTCGCCGAGGAGCTGCTCGAGGGTAGCGTTGCGGCTGAATCCGGCGGAGCGCTTCGTTAAGTCTTCCATCAGCTATACCAGCACGTACGAGTTTAGCAGCTCCCTGATCTCGTCCTTCGAACAACGCATCAAGACATCGATGATGGAGAGGTTCGGTACGAAATCGGGCGTGTCCTGGTCGTATTCGACGGCCTTCATTTGGATGAAGGAGAGCTCACAGCCCTGGGCGGCGAAAAACGCCTTAGTATACAGCTTCTTACCACCTATGCTGTTGATGTAGCTCCTGGAGCCCAGGGCACGACAGATCTGAATGATCTTGTGCTCCGCAGAAGCGCTCCGGTCGTAATCGAGTTCGCTCGAGCGGAGGATCTCTTTGTGCAGACCGAGGTACTCGAATACCTCGCTTATCCCTCTCCCGCACAGGGCGGCGATGTCGCGATTCGCGTACTCGATAACCCGCTCCACGAGCGGGTAGACGGCGTCGAAGAACGGGGCCTTCGAGTAGGCCTGCTGGATGGTCTTGATCACCTTACCGGTTTGCTCGGAGAAGCGTAGATCCCCGATGCGCTTGTTGGACGAAGCACCGGGCACGGGAAGGGTGAAGCGCAACGCCCGGCCGTTGGCCAAGATGCTGTTTCTGTTTATATAACCTTGCTTGATGAAGGTGACGTCGTCGTATAACACGAACCGATCGCAGCTGTGCACCAGCTGATAGTAGCCCAGGTACGGGAAAAGGTAGGGCTGCATGATGGCGACCCTCACGCAGCCACCCGCTCTACGACGCTCACGATCTTTGCAACGTCCCTATCCGTCAAACCAACGTATATCGGTAGGCAAATGATGCGTCTGGCGACGTCGTTCGAGTGCCGGTTATGAGCCTCGGTTCCGAAGTAGTCCACCGAGTCCAGCGAGGGATAAAAATAGCGCCGAGGATAGACCCCGACCTCCCTCAGCGCCGCCATGGTAATCCCGACGTCGGTCTCCGAGCTCAGCAGCACGGGGGCATAAGCGTAGTTGTTGCTGGCATTGGGATTGCGGAGCTGTAGCTGACAGCGCCCCTGCAAAGCCGACTCGTAGGCTTGCCAGATCGCCGCCCGAGCCTGAAGGTTGACCGCCATCTCGTCGAGCACGCAAAGCCCCATAGCGGCTTGGAACTCGTTCATCTTCGCGTTGATGCCCAGCCCTTCGATCGTCTCCGGCCCGGTGATGCCGAAGTTGATCAAGCGCTTAGCGCGTTCCAGGTGCTCTTCGTCTTTGAAGACGATCGCTCCACCCTCCAGGGTGTGAAACAGCTTTGTGGCGTGGAAGCTGAGCGTGGTTGCATCGCCGCGTGCCAGCAAGCTTGCGCCTTTGTACGCCACGCCGAAGGCATGAGCGCCGTCGTAGATCACCTTGAGCCCGTTCCGCTGCGCAATGTCGTCGAGAACTTCGACATCGCAGGCATTACCGAAGACGTGCACCGGCACGATCGCACGGGTAGATGATGTAACGGCTGGGCCAACCTGGGCGGGATCGAGGCACCAGGTACCCGGATCGATGTCGGCGAAGACCGGTTCGATCCCTTCCCACTTCAGGGAGCTGGCGGTAGCGATGAAGCTGAACGGCGTCGTGATGGCTTCCGCCCGCTCGCCAACCGCACGGCCCGTTACTCCAAGGGCCCGATAGGCGATCTGCAACGCAAGCGTACCGTTGCTGACCAGCAGCAGGTTCCGCACGCCCAGGTAGTCCTCCAGGCGCCGGGTGAGTTCTTGCACCAACGGCCCTTTATTGGTCAGCCGCTGACGCTCGTAAATGCCGTCCAGGTACCGGTCGAGTTTTTCGCGGCTAGGCAGGTACGGCTTGGTGACGGGGATCATGATCTATGCATACCGCCTGGTTCGAACACGGCCTTCTCGAAGCGCTGGCCTCCAGAAGCCGCCGGAGCTGGGGGTGAACGACGGCTAGTTCCGCAACGAGGAACAGGTAGCCATTCAATCGGACAGGGACACGGCCGGACATCCATACACCCGATTTGACACATTAATTCCCCTTAATAGGCTATCCAGTTTGATTGAGATGAGGCATCTGCAGGCTGAGATCCGTAAGTTCTAGAAACTCTAGAATTTTCTCAGATGCCTGCGGATCGGACAGGTTCACCTCCAAAAGGTGACCGGGCTTATCGGAAAAATAAGCGACGGCTTCCTTCAAATGCGTTCGATAGGCCGCTTTGTAAATCTCTGGGTCGTAGAGCGTCTGTTCGTCAATTCCGTATCTAAGACGCTGCGCATCCCACAACCAGCCGACATAACGGTAAGGAAAGGCTTTAAGGTCGTCCGCAGTGGGCACCCTTCCTTTGCCGACGATCTTTGCGTGAAAGCGAATGACGGATTGATACCATTCCTCTGCACTATTGCGCTTGGTTAAAATGAACTTTGTGTCCGGAAAGGCCTCGAATAGTGCACGATAGGTGTTTGGATAGCTAAACGGTACGTCCTGAAAAGCCTCATATTGTCTGCATAACTTGATCAGTCGTCGAAAGTCACCTCGCGCCCAATCATGCAACAGCATCTCACCTTTGGATTGCGGGGCAACTCGAAACCCGGCACTAGCTAAAAATGCCCCAAGAGATGTCGTACCGGACTTGTTTGGTCCGATGCAGAAAACCCGACGGCTGACATTATTGCCAAAACGGATCGCGGCGAAGTGCCTCAGTTCCAGTCCGATGTTCACTAAGGCGCTTTTGAATCTCATGCCCATCCCCTCCGTGGCAGGCAGAAACCATAGCACGAACAGCACAACAGTTTACAATCACAAGATGTGAGTTACCCCCCTCACCCTCAGCAGGCTGGGTTTGGATTTGAGTTCCAGACACGCTCGGCATGTACTGCCAGACCGTTGCCGATTGCATCGATCGCTCCTGGCATGCGCCGGTTGTCGATCGCGCGGTGATGCGAGATTTTATTGGCAGAGCAGACACCCCTCCATGGACATCCGCCTGCGCAAGAGCGCCACGACCACCACCCCCAGCCGTCGGGCGGCTGTCCCACGCTCAACGAGCCTGTGCGGCCGCTTGCGCAGAAATTCGGCGTCTCGCAGGCTACTACCACCCGCCGGTGGCTGCGGTGCTCGGTGCTGCATCGGCTGCGAGCACCGCAGCCACCGGCCGAGCAGGCTCCTTGCTGGCCAACGGCCTGGTCGAGCACTACAACGAGCATATCAGCGCGACCCTGATCCCCGCCCCCCTTCGACAGTGCCGAAGGCTACAGCCAGCCCCACAGCCACCGCCTTACTCAGAAGTCTCTCGGGCACAAGTGCCCGGTGAAGACCATGAAAAACTGGTACGCTAAACGCCCGATCCGTTCAACCGAAAACGACACAGTCATTCGAGAGCCGACAGCTAGATAGTATGCTCCGCCAGAAAACCGCCACAGGCGTTCTTTGGAATTTCTTGCAGCAATTAAGCCAGCGCGGCATTGGAATTTTGGTCACGCTTATTCTAGCCCATTTCCTCGTTCCCGCCGATTTTGGTCTCATGGCGATGCTAAGTGTTTTCATCACGGTTGCGGGCAGCTTGATGGAATCGGGCTTCAAGCAAGCATTGATACGTAAGAAGGACGCTTTACAAAAAGATTTCAATGCCGCATTTTATGCCAATATATTTTTGGGGCTTCTGTCCTACGGATTACTTTTTATAATCGCGCCCGCTGTTGCGGCATTCTACAATGAACCACGATTGACCGACTTAATCCGAGCCGTTGGAGTTTCCATTCCAATAACTAGCTTCCAAGTGGTTCAAATAGCCAATCTCAGCCGCAGCCTTAATTTCAAAACACAACTAAAGGCTACGGTACCCGCAACCATCGCTTCAGGGTTTATAGCGATAAGCTTAGCCTATTTCGGCTTCGGCGTTTGGGCTTTGGTTGCGCAGACCCTTATGGTTTCAGCGCTGACGACGCTCATCCTGTGGGCCATGCGTTTATGGCAGCCAACTCTAGAATTTAGCCAACAGTCGCTATCCAGCATGCTCGGTTTCGGTTATAAACTGTTCCTGTCAGATTTGCTCAATATCGTTTTTAAAAATCTTTACATAGTAGTGATTGCAAAACTTTTTTCGGCACCTGTTGCAGGTTTCTATTTTTTTGCTGAAAAAATAAAAGACTTAATTATTAATCAACTTGTGCTCTCTATTATGACGGTCACCTACCCAGCCCTTGCGACTATTCAAGATAAAGATGCTCGACTTAAGACAGCTTTGCGAAACGTAATCCAGGTAACCACCTTCCTACTTTTCCCGGCAATGCTTTTCCTCGCAGCCTTAGCCGAACCATTATTTCATGTCGTTCTTCCAGACACATGGCTCCCCGCTGCGGTCTATTTGCAGCTCATGTGTATAGCTGCATTGCTTTATCCTCTGCATTCCATCAATCTCAATATTTTGAAAATCAAGGGACGTTCCGATCTTTTCCTTTACATTTCGATTATCAAGAAATTGATAACCTTCCTAATCTTGCTGATCAGCCTACCCCATGGTGTCATAGGCATCCTTATCGGCCAGATCGCCGCATCGATATTATCCTATATCCCAAACAGTTATTACTCGGTGAAACTTATCAATTATTCAGTTCGAGAGCAGCTTGCAGATATCCTTCCAGGGCTTTTCCTTAGCGTTTTTATAGCAGGAGTAATTTATGGAGCCATCGAGCTTTCAGTTTTCGCCACGCTGTTACAATTACTCGTATTTAGTGGAATCGCACTAACTAGCTATCTGCTTGGCGCCCACCTTTTCAGACTTAATGCGCTTCAGCTCGCCATGGCGCTCTATCGAGAAAGACTAGGGAGGATTAATACATGAGCGAAAGCACAAAACCGCTGTTAAGTATTTGTTGCACCACTTACAACCATGAGAATTACATCGCGCAAGCGATTGATGGGTTTTTGATGCAGCTGACCTCGTTTCCCATTGAGATATTAATTCACGATGATGCGTCTATCGATCGAACAGCAGAAATTATTCGTAGGTACGAACTGGAACACCCCGATGTCATCAAGGTGATTTATCAATCGGAGAACCAATTCTCCAAGGGGAGGCGACCAATGCTGCTTAATTTCGAGCGGGCTCAGGGTGAATACATCGCTTTTTGTGAAGGCGACGATTATTGGACCGATCCGCATAAATTGCAAAAACAAGCCGACTTTCTAGAAAAAAATCCAACAATGGCGTTTTGTGGACATGCCGTCAAGCAAATCGACGCGAACGGAACAATATTGCAGGAAAGCCAATTCAATATCTTCGAAGACAAGCACCTTACACCGGAGGAAATAGCTTTTGGGCACCTTGGTGTCCCGACGCTTTCTCTTCTTTTCAGAAACTATGGAAATTTCCCTTCCCACAGTCTGATTAATGGTGATCGTATTCTACTCTCTTTTCTTTCGAACTTTGGCGAAGGCTACCTTTCCAAAGAAAACATGGGGGTGCGCCGGGTTCATCCAGGCGGAATCTGGTCGTTGCGCCCCATCAAAGAACAAGTCGATGCGAGGACATTGACGCTTTTAAAAATACCAAAATTAATCGCATCAGATAGAAAATCACTTGCTTATTTCAGATTATTTATCCACTCCATAAAAGAAGACTACTCATGGAAAAGAAAACTCAAAAACATCCCCACCTCCTTTATCATGGCACTCTTCTGGCTAAGACCAGCTTCGCTGAGGTTTATTTGCGTGCGGCTCAAGAAAAAATTAAATAGAACCGCTCACTTGCAGCAATCCCCTTGCCGATGACGGCAGGGTCGGTTTCCGGGTCTAGACTGCATGCTAGCAACTTTGTGCCGGAGCAAGGCTGTTCAATGCCATAGATCTTCATAGGCCGGACATAGGCCGAAGCCCTCTCAAGGCATACCACGATTGCCGTACCGGTGTTGGCTGATACCTCTGCGCCAGCGGCCCGCATGACGGAACGGCAGGAATCAGAGCAACGCTTCACTTGCGCCGGGCAGCAATGTGTATGGATTTGGTGACAGGTTGTCGTCTCTGACGTTATGCCATAGCCTAAATGTCCGCTGACGCTTTTCCAGGTTCAGCGGCGGCCAGACCCAGCTGACCGAACCGAGTACATCCTGGGGCCCGATACAAGGCGCATAATAATTTCTGTTCAGTAAAGAGATATGGGACTATGTTAATATAGTTTATTAGGAATACAGAGGGGTGACGTCGCAAGAGATATTGTGCTATGCGACGATTCACCGAAACTGACAAGACCAAGCCCTTTTGGCGGTCGCCAGAAGACCGCCGCTTTGTGCGTTCGGTGGAAGATGACGTGGGCGTTTATCAGCCGCCCGCGCCGAGGGCTTCAGCGCGCAGCAAAGTGGTGATTTCCCAGCGTCTACCGAAAAGCCTTTATACGGCATTTCGCTCGCGCACCGGCGCACAATCCGCGCCTGCCGGTCGAGCCGTCATGACGGCGCGCGGTGTCCCTACCCAAGCGCCGCCTTTGCCCGATTGCAAGGTGCCTTTTCATGTGCTTCGGCTATCATCAAAGCGTCATGTGCTCCAGCTATAATCAAAACGTCAACCATTCCGATTTTCCTGCGTCTGTATCGTCAAAGGTGTGAGGACGCTATGCGATCAGCTACGCCTTTTCGACAAGCAGGCAGCATGGACTTATATCCGATATTTCTATGGATGGAAGGATCACGGCAGTGGAACTACTCAAGCCGCGGCTCGGCGCGAATGACCCGGAGCGGCGCAACAGTGCCGAGCCATGCGCCGAGGCTACTCCCGAACCTGGCAACAAGGGCGCCGAATCAGCCTTAGCAAAAGCGTCGGATAGCGCACACCCATGTGGAGCAGGCAGCGCCGTGAGTGGGTCAAATGCACCCGTTCAGGCCCCCTCCCGGCGTTTCGTGGTCTATTGGCGGCAAGCGGATTGGGGCTTTTTCCATCGGCGCAACGAGGCGTTCACACGGACACTCGCGGCGCAGGGCTCGGTCGACGAGGTCGTTCATCTCGAGACCATCAGCCTCAAGGGATTGGCGGCAAGCGCTGTTCGGACGCTCGTTCTGCGTAATCCGCGGCTGCGTTCGGTTTACCGCCTGCACGTGCGCAAGACTCTCGCGCGCCGTCCGATCCGCATCGATGAACGACTGCTGGTCAAATCGCTGCTGATCGTGGCGCTCTCCGACCGAGTCTGGCTCAAACGCCTCAACCGCTGGCTCTTTGATCGGCAAGCGCGGCGGCTACGCGCTTCGAAGAGGACCGTTTTGCTGGCCTATCCGCCGGCTATTTATCTGCGGGAGCTGAGAGTTGCGCTGCAGCCTCACCTCACGCTGGCGGACTTGGTGGACGACGTGCCGGCCCAGGAGCGCGACCCCCAACGTCGAGCGGCACTGGAAAAAGCGTTCGTGGAAATTCTGCCGCTGTGCGCTGCGGTCTTTGCTACCTCCGAAGAGCTGGTGCAACGCTATGGGGCCCACGCGCCGTCGGGCATCGAGTTTCTACCCAATGGAGTCAAACCATTGGAGCCACCCATCGGCGGCGAACATGGGCGAACGCCCGGCCAGCGCCCGCGGGTCGGTTATACCGGCACACTCAATCGCACCCTAGACCGCTCGTTGATCGAATACCTGCTGAAGCATAACCCGGATGTGGAGTTCATTCTCATCGGGCCCGTAGAGGCAGCGGTGGGGGCATTCGTGCAGCGTCTCAAGGCGCGCTACCCCAACTGCCGCTATCTCGGCCGCAAGCGACACGATGAGCTGCAGTGGCATCTGGCGGACTGCGACGTCTTAGTAAACCTCAAGCGTGCCGATGCCGGCACGCGCGGCAATGATTCGATCAAATTGTATGAATACCTCGCCACCGGCAAGCCCGTGGTGAGCACACCCATTGCGCCGGCTGACCGCCTACGCGATGTGGTCTATGTCGCTGAAGACAAAGTACAATTTCACCGCCTACTGCAGCTTGCACTGGCAGAGAAAGCGCCGGAAAAACGCCGGCAACGCCGTCGAATCGCCGCCGATAATTGTTGGGACCGGCGGGTCGCGCGAATACTCGAGCGCGTGGGGCGCCTTCATGGCAGCGATTCCAACCAGCCACAGGAGGTGAAAGGCGCATGAGCCTGCGTCGAATCGCCGCCTATACGGCCGGCTGGGTGCTGATCCAGAAGCGGGGCGACTACCTGCAGATTAAACTCGGCCCGGCCTATGAGGATTGCCCGTTTTGGGCGAGTCGCGGCATCGGTGCCGCGACATCGGCTCAGCGCCGAGCGCTCTGGCGGCTGCTCGCCCACCGAATGCCAGCTCATGGAGTGCGGTCATGACAGAAGACTCGCCGATCTTCATCGTCGGCATGCCCCGTTCCGGAACAACGCTGATGCAGGCATCGCTGGCCGCGCATCCACAAATTGCAATCAGTCCACAGACGCACTTTCTGAGCTACTGGGTGCCGCATCATCCAACAACCGAGCCGCAGAACGAGCGCGACTTCGAGCGTTTTTGGACCGAGTTCGTGGATAGCCCTCAGTTCCGGGATTTAGGCCTGGATGCGGATACCTTGCACGGTCGGCTGCTCGCCGGGGGCGTTCCTACGTTCAAAACAGTGTTCTCGACCCTGCTGCGCGAACACGCCCGGCGCTGCGGCAAACCCCGGTGGGGCGAACAGACGCCCGCCCACCGCTGCTATGTCGGCCAATTGCTGGACTGGTATCCGAACGCGCGCATTATTTATATGCTGCGCGACCCGCGGGCGGTGGTCGCATCGTTACTGGATGCGCCATGGACCAGCGCGGCCCCGGAATTCCACGCCATGCACTGGCGTGAAAGCATCCAGGCGCTGCTGCGTTGGGAATGCGACGAGCGGCTCTACCGGGTTCACTACGAAGCTTTGCTGATCGATCCGGAATCTGTACTGCGCAAGGTCTGCGCTTTCCTCGGTGAACCGTTCGACCCCACCGTACTGACTCGTTGCGAAGCAAGCGCAACCACCCGAGTGAGCCATGGAAAGTGGAGCCGAGGTCATTTGAGCGATGCCCTCGGTCCGCTTCGCACGGACTGTCTGGCCAAATGGCAATTGCGGCTCACGCCGAATCAGGTCGCGATCGTGGAATATCTAACCCGGAAAGGCATGCTCCGCTACGGCTATGAATTGAGCTCGGAGGGGCCCGGAGCTCTGCTCTGGTCGACGCTCATGCTCAATCGCCTTTGGACACGAGTGAAACGGCAGAGCGATCGGCTACGCGGGCAAACCGCACATCCGATCGACCCACCGCCAAGGGTAAGCGATCAAGCACGGCCCACCGAGGTAGCCCGACAGACCGATGAAGATACCTCGGAGGCCCGGCAGCGGCGGTTATTAGGACCATGACCGACCCGATCTTCCCATGATCGGGTGGAGCAACTGCACACTGCTGATCGGCAAGTACGGTTCAACATACCTATGGAGGCCTCAAAAACCCTGATCTACTCTGTTACTCCGCTGTAGGACTGGGTCCATCTTATTGTTCTGGAAGGGGAACTGGATTACGCACGCCACGGGTGACGTGCGCCCTATCGGGCCACAAAGCTGTTCACAAAACTGCAGGAGCACGTTTTGAACATCGCGCGTAAGCCGCGATGGCCTGTAAGGTGAGCGGCAGGGATGCCGCGAATAAAATCGTTCCTGACAGGTTTGTCCGGCCACGCTGGAATGACGAAACCCGAGCGTTATTCGAGGTTCCCATATAAGGATATAAGGCGAGAAATCACGATGATGAACGAGGTCTTCGCATACCTGCTCATTTTCCTATTCGTGGCTTTGCTGACCGATTTCCTCCGACGGCAGGCGCTCAGCGTCGGCCTGATGGATTATCCTTCCAGCCGCAAGCGCCACCAAAGGCCCGTACCTCCGGTGGGCGGGGAAGCGATTTTCATCGGCTGCCTGATCTCCGTTCTAGCACTCGGCGTACCCATAGCGCATGTTGCCGGCCTATTCGCCATCGGCGCTATCATCGTGCTGACCGGGGCGCTGGACGATTACTATAATTTCTCTCCCCTATCGCGTTTGCTTGCGCAAATCTCGGCCGCGCTCGCCACGGCGCTGCTCGGCGGGGCCACGGTCGAGCAACTCGGCGCTATAGCACCCGGTGGCCAGATTTTTTATTTGCACGCCTTCGCCGTGCCCTTCACGGTGCTCGGTATCGTGGGCGTGATTAACGCGTTCAACATGGTCGACGGCATGGATGGGCTCTCCGGCAGCCTGGCGCTCGTGGCGTTGCTCGCGCTCGCACTGGTGGCACAGGCGGGCCAGGCACCGATGATTCTGGCCATGGTGCTGGTCATGGCGAGCGGCATCGCTGCATTTTTGACACTCAATTTGCGCTCCCCGTGGCGCTGGCGCGCATCGGTCTTTCTCGGTGATGCGGGCAGTACGTTCATCGGATTCGCACTGTCCTGGTTCATCATTCGGTTGTCCCAAGAACCCATCTCAGCCATGTCTCCGGTCACCGGACTGTGGTTTCTGACCATACCGCTGTTCGACGTCCTCTATGCCTTGGGGCGGCGTATCCTGAGCGGAAGTTCTCCATTCCATGCCGACCGGCAGCATCTGCATCACTTCTTCCTGCGCGTGGGGTTTTCGGTCAGTCAGACGCTCGGGTTGATTCTCGCATTCGCCATCAGCGGCGCTGCCATAGGTACTGCGGGGGAGTTCCTCGATATACCCGATCGCACGATGCTGATCGCCTTCTGCGGGCTGTTCGTTCTGTACTGCCTCACCATGACCCTTGCCTGGCGGGCCTACCCGCGGATCCGGCGCCGGCTCGTCCGGCGCCGGCGTCATGGGGGAGCAAGCACTACCCTGCCGGTGATGGCAAGGGCGCGTACCAATCGTATCCGCGAACTACCGCACTGACGGGCTAGCCTATGAGCAGGAAACGATCGAACCAGTTGTTGGAGCTTAGAAGCGAGCCGCGACCGACCGCCTATTCGCCGCTCGGGCCACGCTGGTCGGAAACGACCCAGCCGGGGCAGGAAGCAGGGCTGCTCGAGTATCTGCGTGTGCTGATACGCCACCGCCTGCTTATTATCGGCGTGGTGACAACGGCTTTGTTGGCGGCGCTGAGCTACGGCTTGCTTCAGACACCCTTGTATCAGGGAATAACGACCGTGCACATGCAGGCCAATCCGCCGGTCTATGTCCCCGCGCTGCGGGATCTGCAGACACTAGCTGACACCGAGATGTTCTATGTCACTCAAATGGACATCATCCGGAGTCGAGCGGTGGCCGAGCGGGTGGCGCAGCGGCTGACCCCCGAGCAGCGCGAGCAGCTACACCACCCGCCGGCAGTGACCAACTACCTGACGAGTCTCGTGGACACGCTCTGGAAGCAGGGGCGCGACTGGCTCGACCTCGGTGAATCGGATCAAACCGCTCTTGCAGCGGACCCGCAACGGGCACACCGCGCCTTGGTCAAGCAGATTCAGAACAACCTGAACGTTATCCGACGCAAGGACAGCGAGCTCGTGGAGATCCAGTATTACGCACCGACGCCGGAGCTCGCGGCCCGGATCGCCAATCTACTCGCCGAGTCCTATCGAGCAACCCAGGTCGATCAGCGCCTGGCGATCAGTAAAGAAGTCCACGCTTGGCTCTCCGGACAGCTCAACAAGCTCGCTGCGAATCTCTCCGGGGCCGAGCGCGCGCTGCAACAGTACAAAGAGCAGGAGATGCTGCTCGATTCCAAGAATCTCGAGCAAATAAAGTCTACGCAACTTTCCGGCCTCACTCAGAATCTGCTCGAAGCACGAGCCGAGCGCATGCGCGCCGAGGTGCTTTATCAGCAGGTTCAAGACGCCGACAGCGTAGCGGCTTTGAGCGCCGTGCTGAACAATCCGGTAATCCAACCACTCAAGATGCAGCAAGGCACCCTGCGCGCCAAGCTCGAGAACCTGAGAACCCATTATGGAGAGAACGCCCCCAAGGTACAGGCCATTCGTGCGGAGCTCGAATCCACTTCGACTCGCCTGCACCAGGAAATCGATCGCGCCGTAACATCCATCCGCGAACAGTACGAAGAGGCCAAGCAACGCGAACGGCAGCTCGAAAAGGCGGAGCAAGAACTCGGCGAGGGTGTGCGCAGCCGATCCGCCGAAGCATTGCAGCTCGCCACGCTGGAACGCGAGGTCGAGACCAACCGCGAGCTTTTCGAAGCGTTTCGTGACCGGATCAAGGAAATTGGCCTCGCAGGCACCATGGGCGCCACCGGTATTCAGATCCTGGACCGCTCGTTAGCTCCGAACACACCTTTTTCGCCGAATTTCCCGCGTCTGCTTGGTATCGCTGGGGTACTCAGTCTGTTCTTTGGAATCGGGCTCGCGTTCCTGCTGGAGAATCTGCGCCGCACCTTCCACACCTCCCAGGCCGTGGGGCAACGACTTCAGCTCAGAGATCTGGGTGTTATGCCGAGAGTGCGTCTGCAGCGGCCGGCTACCCTATCGCGCCTGGCCGTGCTGGAGCCGGAATCGGCGTTCACCGAAGCGCTCGGCAGCATCCGCGCCCGCCTCCAGGTGAGTGATCCCAACGGCACCGGACCCCAGTTGGTGATCGTTACCTCTGCGCTCCAGGGGGAGGGTAAGAGCACGCTCAGCAACAATCTCGCCTCCAGCTACAGTCAACTCGGGCCCACCTTGCTGGTGGATGCCGATCTGCGCCACCCCAGCCTCTCCAGCAGCTGGAAGCGTGCCGGGCTGACCGAATTCGTGCTCGGCAAGGCACCGCTGCGAGCCTGCATTTACCGCGACAACATCTCTCCGAACCTCTTCGTCATAGGTAAGGGCGATACCCTGGTCAATCCGCTGGAGTTTTTCGCGACCGCGGATCTGGCCGGCGCTTTTGCCGAGCTACGCAAGCACTTCAGCAAGATCATCGTGGATACCGCGCCGGTGCTCAGCGTAAGCGATGTTGAGACGCTGGGAATGTATACCGATGGAGCCGTTCTCGCGGTCAAAGCGGGGAAAACACCCGCTGAGGCTGTGGCCGAGGCATACCGACGGCTCCAGGAGGCCCATGTGCGCGTACTCGGGATCATTCTGACCCAAGCCAATATGGGGGAGGTGGCCCGCTATGGCGGCTACATCTATGGACCTTATTGAGCCGAAGGGGGCCGCGAAAGTCTACATCATAGTGCTGAACTGGAACGGCTGGAAAGATACGCTGGCTTGCCTGGAGAGCATCATGCGCAGCGACTACCCAGCCTTCCGCGTGATCGTCTGCGACAACGCCTCCACCGACGGCTCCCCCGAACGCATCAAAGCCTGGGCGGCCGGGAAGCTTGAATCTCTGCCTGCGCCGGCCGGAACCGAGCGCCACTGCTCGCCGATCGCCAAACCGATCACGTGCCTTGAAATAACGTGCGCCGAAGCGCAGACAGCGGCTCGCTCGCTGCCGGATGCCCAACTCACCCTCCTGCACACCGGCGGTAATCTCGGCTACGCCGGTGGCAACAATGCTGGACTGCGTTATGCCCTGGCTCGAGGCGACGCCGATTACTGCTGGGTGCTGAACAATGACCTGGTGATCGCCTCCGATGCGTTATCCAACTTGGTGGAGCGCATGGCCGAACAACCCGAAGCCGGGCTGTGTGGTTCGGTGCTGCTTGATTATCACGCGCCGGAGCGCGTCCAGGCCCTGGGGGGAGCGACCTATAATCCCTGGCTTGGCACGCACCGCGCTATCGGCGCGGCCGCCTCGGCAGGGGAAAAAATCGACCGAGAGGCGGTAGAGCGGCGCATGTCCTACGTCATCGGTGCCGCCATGTTCGTCTCGCGCCGCTGGCTCGATGAGATCGGCCTGCTCTGCGAGGATTATTTCCTCTATTTCGAAGAAATCGACTGGGCGGTCCGTGGCCGTGGGCGCTTTCACCTCGCCTTCGCACCACGCAGCCGCGTCTACCATAAGGGGGGTGCTTCCACGGGGCGACCCAACCAATCCCCGGCAGCGGACTATCTGGCACTTCGTAATCGCCTGCGGTTCACCCGCAATCGCATCCCTTGGGCGTTGCCGACGGTATGGCTCGGTTTTTTGCTGGTCCTTGCCAATCGGCTGCGGCGCGGTCAATTCGATCGGATCCTACCGATTTTGGCCATTATGCTG
>JAGFJL010000100.1 GCA_024102725.1 Nitrococcus mobilis | reverse complement strand
GAAGGTTGAAATCCAGCCTAATCAAAGGCATGGAGAGGGGCTTTTTCTGGTGTGCGAATCATATAAGCTCCTTAAGGAGAAGTGGGTTTCTCCGATGGGAAGGGGAAGATAAAATCGTACGTATTATTACCAGTGTAGGCGATGCTTGGGTTTGATCGGCAAGCGCCCGCGCCAGTATTGGATCAATACAAAACCAAAGATCATGCCGCCGATGTGCGCGAAATGAGCGACTCCGGACAAAGATCCTGTGAATCCAGCCCAGAGTTCGAACGCACCGTATAACAGCACGAAATACTTTGCTTTCATGGGAATGGGCGGGAACAACAGAAAGATCATTTGGTTCGGGAACATCATGCCGAAAGCGAGCAGAATCCCGAAGACGCCTCCGGAGGCCCCGATGGTCGGGTAAACATCGCCTTGGCCTGCGGCAATGCTCGCCACGATCAGCTGAATCAAGCCGGCCCCCACGATACAGAAAAAATAATAAAAGGCAAACGGCCGGGATCCCCATAGGTTTTCGATCTGTACGCCGAACATCCATAGGGCGAACATGTTGGCGAACAGGTGCAGCATACTGCCATGTAAGAAAGCGTAGCTGACCAGCTGCCAAACATGAAAACCCGGCGCCTGGCCAACCCCGATGGGAGCCGTCGCAATCTCCGGTATCCCGAACGGCCACAGCCCGAAATAAAATACGGGTGCTAAAGAGCCGCCCATTTGCTGCCAGAGAAACACCAATGCGTTGCTGATCAATAGCACCAGGACTACCGGAGGCAAGCTGGTCTGGCTGGAAAAGCTTCTATCACGGTTCATTAGCGCGTCATCCTGTCGGGCCCGCCGCCATCATACTGGGCTGGATTGGTTGGGCGCCACTCGCGAGCACTGATTTTTTTCAGCATTCGCCAGCTTGTCGAACAACCAACACCTCAGTACCCTTAGCGCCTCTGGATGAGATCATGCACGCTTTTAATGAACGCTTCCAAACGACCGAACAATACCAATGGGGCCGGGTTGCCCGAGCACCCGCAACGCAGCGCTTTGCTTGCTGAGGTGCATGCGCGCCCCGTTGCGCCATTAAGGGCCCCCCAACATTTATCCCATCTGGCTCTCTATGCCGGCACCGGTGAGCATGAGCGTGAGTTGGCGCACATCGGCGCGCTTTGCCGCGAGTTCGGCATCGATCCGCCCGCGGCAAAAGCTGACCACTTCCTTCTGGAGACGCAAGCGTTTCGGCTGCGTTGGGAGCCACATACGGAATTCTCCACTTACACCCTCTTCTCCCGCGCGCCGGATGGCCAGCCCTTTCAGACCACCGGGCTCGATGCCGTGCCGGCGCATTGGGTCGCAAAGCTGCCGGGGAAACTCCTCGCAGCGACTCATCTTAGCCTCGTTCAGGCGGACACGGTCGCCGAGTATCCTGAACGGATGGCCGAGTATTTTGATTTGCAGAGCCTCACCGGCAGTCGATGCGCCGGTGGTGCGGCTACGGTTTGGACCGATTTTCAGCCCAAACCCGATGGCTTCACGCGCTTTCTGGTTCTCGATCGGGGCCTGCGCCCGGCTCAAGCCGGGCGGTTGATCCAACGCCTGCTGGAGATCGAGACCTATCGGCTGATGGCCTTGCTCGCCCTTCCCATCGTGCGCCAGCTCATGCCCGAGATCACCGGAATGGAGAACGCGCTCGGTGAGCTCACCGAGCGCATGGCGAGCGCCCGCGATACGGAACAAGAACAGGGGTTGCTCGAAGCGCTGTCCTCCTTGTCGGCCGATGTGGAGCGGATCATCGCTCAAAATAACTTCCGCCTCGGTGCCGCCGCCGCCTATTCGGCGCTGGTACGGCGGCGCATCGACGCATTGCGCGAGACGCGCGTCGAAGGTGTAAGCACGGTGCATGAGTTCATGGGGCGCCGCCTGGTTCCGGCCATGGATACGTGCCAAGCCATTACCGAGCGCCTGGATCGCCTCTCACGACGGGTCAGCCGAGCGGCCAGCTTACTGCGCAGTCGCGTCGATCTGGCGCTCGAGGCGCAGACTCGGGATCTGCTCGAATCCATGAACCGCCGCACGCGGCTGCAGCTGCGCTTACAGACTACGGTAGAGAGTCTTTCGGTAGTGATCCTAAGCTACTATACGATCGGTCTCATCCATCACGCCCTCGTGGGGCTCGAGGCGAGCGGGCTGCATGTGCCAGTGGAGTTGCTCACCGGGCTAAGTGTCCCGGTGGTCATTCCTGCCGTAGCCGGCGGGATCTTTGCCATTCACCGCTGGGTCGAGCGTACCGATAGGACCACGACCAAATAAACGCCCTGATATGGATTGACACGAACAAAAACTGAGCACGATGGTGCAACTACGCGCCTTTCTGGAGGGCACCGAGGGGGGTGCGGTTTGAGCCTGGGCAGGACAGTAAGCGCCACGCGTTCTCGTGGCCGAGGTGATCGGGCGGCTACGCTACCCGCCGCCTCAAACGGGCCGATAAGGGCGTGGTCATAAGGTACTTGGAGCGGACCACCGGCTATTGGCGCCAGCAGCTGACGCGGCTAGGTCGGGCGGGCTGTCCGCGGGGAGATTCTCGCCAAGCGTTACCGGGCGGCCCAAAAGGGCTTTCCCCGCAAGTTCACCGCGGATGATGTGGCGCTGCTGGCCGAGCTCGATGCCTTACACGGCGCGCTCTTGGGGCCAGCGACCAAGTGCTTGCTACAACGCGCCCGCCGTGAGGCGGTTCGGGGATCTGCGCTATGAGCGCCTGGCCTCCATCTCCGCGGCGCATCTGTATAACCTGCGCCGCGCGCGCGGCTACGCGGTGCGCCGCCGGCACTGGACCAAGGGGCAGAGCGTTGCGATCGGTGCGCGCCGCGCCCCGGCGCTTGAGGGGCGCCCTGAGTTCATTCGCATCGACCCCGTCCATCAGGGTGATCAGGATGGCGTGAAGGGCCTATACCACATCAACGCCGTCGGAAGCTCTTCCAATCCATCAACCGTCGATCCAAACATGCCGCCTGATTTCGACCTTCTCCCGGCCTCGGGGCAGGACTCTATCCACCCCCTGCCAAAGGCACGCCGCTCCGTGTCGAGGTGGATATGCCCCCCCTCGTTCAGACTCAAACTTCAATTGGAATTGACTATTCCCCTTTTTTATTAGCTCCGCCGCCGGACGGCGACTGCCCTGCCGCTGAGTTGGCGCTGTATTCACCACCTGCCTCCCCGAGAGGCCTCAAACCACCTTCGAAAGGATCATGTCACCCCCCGAAACGCCCGCAGGCGGCCTCTACCTCGGCATACACGGCGTGCGGATTGTTTTCATAGCGATGTGAAAAATGGAACGGCACTAAGCAAGCAACGGCGGCGCTGGCGGCGATCTCCCCACAAGCACGGGTGGTCAGGTGCCCCGTCCGCAGCGCCCGGCTCCGATCAACTTCCAGAAAAGACGCTTCGCAAAAGAAGACGTGGGATTTATCGGCAAACCGCGTCAGCAGCGCGCGGTTTTGGCGAGTATCGGCAAAATCGGTGGCATAGACGAGCTTTACTCCCGGCGCAACCCGCACCATATCATCCATCAACAGACCCGCCGCTTTCCGAGCGCCATTCGGCAAGCGGATCACACGCTGGCGATCACCAACCCGCGCCGCTGATTTGAGTGCCGTGAGCCACGGTCCAGGCGAGAGCCCGCTGGCGCGCAACCGACCCTTGCGTATGCGTGCCTGCCTGGGCAGCTCGAAGGCAAAGGCCAGCACCGGTGTGCCATGATCCAGCGTTATTCCACGAACGCTAAAACCCGACTCTTCGCGTAATAGACCCGCCGAGCTCGGCATCTCCCCCAGATACTCGCCGGTCGCTTGGCCCGCGCACAGATGCCAACGCAGCAGCCGATCGCCATGCAGTTCCGCCACTTCAAAGCACGGGACGTGTACGCCGATACGATCCCAGAGGATGCCCCGTAACAGCCCTTCGATGTGACCTGCCAAACCGGGCGGACCATACAGCCGACAAACTGGGAAGGCACCAAGGCGCGAACGCAACAGCCACAAGAACCCGCCGATATGATCGAAGTGGGCATGCGTGATGAAAACATCCGTCACCTGATGGGCGATTCGGGCCGGCAGACGTCTGCTATCCCCGAGATCGAACAGCAAACTGCGCCGCTCCTGACGCAACCGTAAATGCAGCAGCGGATCACCGAAGACCCCGTTAACCAGAGTCGCAAACGCCGGGCCCACACGCGCCACAGCCGCGGTGCCGACACCGCGGGCGGTTGCCACCAAAGGCATGACATCGGGCGGTGGACGAGCTTGCGAAACTGCACGCACGAAGGGCTTTGCCGTAACCAAATAATCGTCGTCATCGCGCATAGCATCTCGTACGAGCACATACCTCAGTGCCCTGCTCGTCGAACGAGCCCGCAGCCGCAGCCGGCGACCCTCCAACGCTATGATCTCAGCCAAGTCACGAGTGCCACCTTCACCTCCTAAGCCTGCTTGCCGGCCGCGCCACGCCGCCGGCACGTCGATAGGCGGCGGTGTGCCGATAACCGGCAGCCGTTCAAGATCGACCACCAACTCAAGCGCATCCGCCAGGTAGGCGCTCCACAGCCGAGTCCGATTGGACGCTCGTGCCAGTTGCCCAGGGCGGTGCGCACGCTGACCGGCATCCAGTTGCCGGACCTCTGCCGGCAGCGCGCTCAGCTCATGCACCAGGGGCAGCCCGGCCTCGCGATCGACTAGTACCACCACCAGATCGACCCCGCCACGCTGCACCAGCGCTTCCAAGAGCTCCGCTGCCGGCACACCGCGTACCAGCCCGGGTGCATCCAAAACTCGCACCAGTGCTTCATGCCGGGCCAGCAGTCGAGCTGTCGCCGTGATCAGCGGTAAGCGGAATCGGGCGGCATCAAGCGAACATACGGCCTCGAGGTCGAGCAGCCGCCAACCCGCCTCGTCCCATTGCGCAAGGTTTACGGCGCCCGGTGCACCGAACCCAGGCGATCCCACATCGGCGCTGAGACAACCGGCAGCAAGCCCTCGCTCATGCAGAGCACGACAAAGATGCGCGGCCAGAGTTGTCTTGCCAATCCCGCTGGCGCCGACGATCAACACCCGCGCATCGCTGCCGCACATGCGCTTTAGCAAAGTTTCGAAGGCTATGCCGGAAAAGACCTCGGAGATAGCACTGGGCATACCGTCGTCTCGGATCGACCCCAATAACGCCCCACGCCGCAAGCTTAGGCGAGTAAACAGCAGCAGACCAGCACTCCAGATATGAGCCACGCTCAAGACCGGGTTCTATTGGTACAATAGATCTAGTTAGATTTTTATATTCCCAAACAGCAAAGGTTTCCCGCCATGAGCCAGGAAGTGAATAGCTACGATGAGGCGTCAGCGCAAACCGTAGAGCTGGGCAATCGGCTGGCGGATGACGAGATGGCAAACCTTGGGGAAATCGCGGATGGTCTGCTTGCCGGGGCCATCCAGTACTGGCTTTATTCCCGCCAGCCATGCGGCGACCTGGATTGTGAGGACTGCAGCGCACTATGCACTGCGGAGCGACGCCTGGAGGAATTACTGACAATGGTTCGGGAGCTCGCCGAGACCAGCGAGTACTATCATTCGCCACACGATCACGGTGCCGGCCGCGCCTGAAAAATGCCTCCATTCGGACAAGTCTATGGGTTCAGCGTTACATGCCCGGCAAGCAGCCTCCTTTTTGCGGGCCGATGGGCAAACTCCCAGCCTGTCTCGATTGCAGGACACGCCACTCCCTCTGCCGAGGAGGCCTTGCCGCATCAAGGCCAGCCCCAAGCCAGCGGCCCCTGGCCCGCCATCGAACCGCCGTTTGCACTCGCGGGGTAGTAAATGCTTTTCTCAGCTCTGCTCGCGACTCAGCTATCGATGCGCTCAGAGTCAAAGCATGGCAACCACATCGCTTGCCTGTAAGCCCTTAGGGCTCTCGAGGATGTCGAATTCCACTCGCTGACCCTCCCGCAGCGAGCGAAATCCCTCGCCACGGATGGCGCGAAAGTGTACGAACACATCCGGACCCTGTTCTTGACTGATAAAACCGTATCCCTTCGAGTCGTCGAACCACTTGACGACGCCGGTGTAACGCTCCGTCATGGATTAACCTCTATGCTGCAGGCTGTTTACACACCCGTGAACTATCAACCCGGCGTAACCAAACTAAATCTATATAAGTATGGCAATGCACCGCCTTGTTCCGTGCCTCCGAGCCACGGTGTGCTAAAGCAAGCATAGAACAGAATCTTGCCGCGGCGGAATCGAACAATGTCACCGCCGCGCTCAGGCGCGCGGATTGAGCAGAATACGCCCACGCACCTGCCCTCTGAGTAGGCGCTCGAGATGTTCGTCTACTTGATCTAGAGTGATTTCAGTAGCGAGCGCCTCGAATCTCTCCGCTTGCCAGTCCCCAGCCAGCTTGGCCCAGATGCGCTCGCGCAGCTTACGCGGCGCATTCTGCGAGTCCACACCCAATAAGCTCACGGCACGTAGGATAAAAGGAAACACGGTGGTGTGCAGTTCGGCCGAGGCAACCATCCCGCAACAGGAAACCGCCCCTTGGTAAACCATTGCCTTAAGCGTCGCAGCAAGGATCTCGCCACCAACGGTGTCTATTGCAGCCATCCAACGCGCTTTGAGCAAAGGGCGGGCGCCATGGTCGATCAGTGCCTCTCGCGAGATGACCTCATCGGCTCCCAAACCACGCAGCCAATCCAGCGCATCCCGCTTACCGGTAGCTGCGACCACGCGGTAGCCTCGAGTGTTTAACAGGCTCACAGCCACACTACCGACGCCGCCGCTCGCCCCAGTGACCAACACCTCGCTGCCGTCGGGGTGTATACCTCGATCCTCAAGCGCCTGTATGCATAGCGCCGCCGTAAAGCCGGCCGTGCCGCAAATCATCGCTTGCCGCAGAGTCAGTCCCTTCGGGCAGCGCAGTACCCAGTCGGCCGGCACACGGACATAACCGGCAAACCCACCGGCCGTGTTCATGCCCAGATCGTAGCCGGTGACGATCACCGCGTCCCCGACCTGCCAGTCCGGGCTGGTGCTCTCCTCAACGATTCCTGCGCAGTCGATGCCCGGCGTATGCGGATAGTCTCGGGTAATTCCCTTCACGCCGGTGGCTGATAGCGCATCTTTGTAATTCAAGCTGGAGTAATACACCCGCACGAGCACTTCACCGGCAGGCAAGTCATCGATGCTCAAGGTCTGAATGCCCGGGATATATTGCTCTTGGGCGGTCCTCTCGACGCGGTACGCGCGAAAACGCTTGCTGCTCATGCTCGCCTCCTCTCAGGGCAAAGGCAGCGCGCTCGCGCTCGCATGGCAACGCAAGCTTGCGCAAACCCATCCTCTCCCCTTCAGCTCAAAAACAGGGCATAAGCCGGATGTTCGCTCTCATCCCGGTAGGGATAGCCGAGCTTGCCCAGGGACTCACGGAATTTTTCCCGTTGCGCCTTGGGAACCTGAATACCGATTAGCACGCGCCCATAATCGGCGCCATGATTACGGTAATGAAACAGACTGATGTTCCAACGCTTACCGAGTTGACGCAGGAATTTGAGCAAGGCTCCCGGACGCTCCGGGAACTCGAAATGATAGATGATCTCATCCTGTACTTTGTGGCCCCGGCCGCCGACCATATGTCGCAGATGCACCTTCGCCATCTCATCCTCGGTTAGATCGAGCACCGGATAACCGTGCTCCCGCAGCAACCGAATCAGTTCGTCCTTTTCCTCGAGCCCGTCATTGAGCGCGATTCCGGCAAATACATGAGCCTCGAGTGCATCCGCATAGCGGTAGTTGAACTCGGTGATGGAGCGCGAGCCAATGGTCTCGCAGAACGTACGGAAGCTACCGGGGCGCTCTGGGATCGTCACGGCGAGCACCGCCTCACGGTGCTCGCCTAATTCTGCACGCTCAGCGACATGGGACAACCGCCCGAAATTCATATTGGCCCCGGAATTGATGGCAACCAGGGTCTGATCGTGCACACCGCTCGTCTCGACATACTTCTTCAGGCCGGCTACCGCCAACGCCCCGGCCGGCTCCACAATGGAGCGCGTATCGTCGAAGATATCCTTGATCGCGGCGCACACCTCATCGGTAGAGACCAAAATACACTCATCCACCATTTGCCTCGCGATTCGAAAGGTTTCCTTGCCGATCTGACGCACCGCCACGCCGTCCACAAAGATACCGACCTCTTCGAGCACCACCCGGCGGTTGGCTGCAATGGCTCGCTGCAGAGTGGGAGCATCCTCGGGCTCGACGCTGATGATCTTCACATCGGGCCTGATCTGTTTTATGTAGGCCGCAATACCTGCGATCAGGCCACCGCCGCCCACTGGGACGAAAACGGCATGGAGCGGGTGGGAATGTTGGCTAAGAATCTCCATGCCAACCGTACCCTGGCCCGCGATCACATCCGGATCATCATAAGGCGGGACATATGTCAGATTTCGTTCGGCCACCAGGCGTTCCGCATGGTCTCTGGCTTGATCGTAACTATCACCATGGAGAATGACTCGACCACCGAGGTTACGCACGGCGTCAATCTTGATACCGGGTGTAGTGCGAGGCATGACGATGGTGGCCTTGATGCCAAGCCGCTTGGCCGACAAGGCAACGCCTTGGGCATGGTTGCCGGCCGAAGAACAGATCACGCCATGTTCGATCCGCTCGCGCCCAAGCCGCGAGATTTTAGTATAGGCACCACGGATCTTGAATGAGAAAACCGGCTGCAGGTCCTCGCGCTTGAGCAGAATTCGGTTGCCTAACCGTGCCGATAGATTGGCTGCGTCATCCAATGGTGTCTGCCGGGCGACATCGTAGACGCTGGCGGTGAGGATCCTTTGTAGATAATCCTTCATTCCCTTGTTTTCCCCACTACACCAGTGTGCACCAAGGCCGCATCCAACTACTCGACGGAGGCGGCCAGCTTCGGATAAGACATTGACCTTCAGCGCGAAACGGCAACCGTGTATGATTTGTACATTGCACCTGCTGAAGGAATCGACCCATGGCTTCAGACCAGCAAAAAAAGGCTGCCGCCGAGGCGGCGTTGTCGCATTTACAACATACCAATATCGTCGGTATTGGGACCGGGTCCACCGTGAACTTCTTCATAGATGCGTTGACCTCTGTCAAAGGGACCATCGATGCCGTTGTCTCCAGCTCGGAGGCATCTACCGAGCGGCTGCGCCGCCACGGTTTCGATGTGCGCGAACTGAACGCGGTGGATGAGATCCCCGTGTACGTAGATGGCGCCGATGAGGTCAACCAACATCTGCAGATGATCAAAGGCGGAGGTGGCGCACTGACCCGCGAGAAAATCATCGCCGCGGTCAGTCGGCGGTTCATCTGTATCGCCGATGCATCCAAGCGCGTACACGTGCTAGGCGGGTTTCCACTACCGGTTGAAGTCATTCCGATGGCACGCAGCTATGTGGCGCGCGAGATGGTGAAGCTCGGCGGTTGGCCGGTACTGCGAGAAGGCTTTACTACCGACAACGGTAATCTCATCTTGGATGTACGCAACCTGAAGATCATGGAGCCGATCCATTTGGAACAAACTATCAACAATATTCCCGGCGTCGTAACAGTTGGTATTTTCGCCTTACGCCCCGCCGATGTGCTGCTATTAGGCACCGATCGAGGGGTGGAAACACTTACAGCGGCCTGAGATTGGCTTCAATAGCCAAGGCTGAGATACTTAGGGGAACCTGCTGAGTCCCCCACCGCCAATATCGGTTCCTCTGCCTTGCAACCCGGCTCCGGCTTGTAGGCAACCGCCATGGATTTTCAACGACTGCTCATTATAGTGGGAATGGCTCTTTTGGTAGCGGGGCTGCTCTGGCCACTCATTGCCAAGCTTGGGCTCGGTCGTCTACCGGGTGATCTCGCGATCAAGAAGGACAATTTCACTTTCTATTTTCCGATCACCACATCGATCATCATCAGCGTATTATTGACCTTGCTCTTCTGGCTGTTTCGCAAATAAATACCATGCTCGGCCGGCGCTCTCCTAGAGACAAACGGTGGTCTTGGCATGCTGGCTGGATGATAACCTGGACCCGCCTACTTGTGCGCCCGCTCCCGTATGAGGGATCTGCGTGCATCGATCGTCAGAAAGGCTTCTCCTGACCCCGGCGCAGCGGCAGCAAGCAATGCGTAGAGAGGTATTTCAATCCTGATTGCGCAACGAATGCTCGGGTCGAGCATCTCGACCGCTCTGCGGCGAGGCGGAATCATGCTCGTCCGAGCCGCATGCAGACAGCGGAACGCCATCTTGATAGGCACGCGTACCATCCGCGTAGAAGTCATTCTTCCAGATGGGCACTCGCTGCTTTAGTGTATCGATGGCCCACTCGGCCGCATCGAAAGCATCCCCCCGATGCGCCGAGCGTACGACGATAACGACGCTGGCCTCGCCGATAGCGAGCTCGCCGATGCGATGCACAATTCGGCACTCGGCTACCCCGAAGCGGCGTTTCGTCTCCTCTTCCAGCTCCTGAAGCACCCGCTCCGCCAGAGGCTTATAGGCCGTATACTCCATCCGCTCCACTTGGCGGCCGCGATGGTGATTGCGCACCGTCCCCTCGAACACGATCAGGGCTCCACATGCCGGATTTTCGGTCTCCCGCTTGAGAAGCTCAGCATCGAGAACTTGAGCCGTGATGTGCTCCATCTGCGCGCTCCTTTATCCGCCGCTCACCGGCGGCAGTAGAACCAGCGGAGCGTCGCCGCTCACCATTTCCGAGCGTGGGATCACCTCATCCCCTACCGCACAGGCTATTCGCGGCAAATGCGACTGCAAGGCGGGGATTTGCTCGCCAAGCTCTTCCAGGATATGTGCCACCCGGCTTGGTGTATCGATGGACAACTCAAGCGCTTCGCGACCGGCCGCCTCTTGCAAAACCCCGTAGAACTCGATTCGCATGCTTTTCCTTCAACCTCCCAAACCATGCATGGAGATGGCTCGCTCGACGTAGCCCCTGCTCTCCACGAAGCCGCGACCTTTGCGCCAAACCGCACCGCGGATGGTCTGCTCCAACTCCTCACGCGAAGCACCGGAGCGCAGCGGTGTCTTCAAATCGGTGCATACCGGTGAGAACAGACATGGATAGATCTCTCCGGTTGATGTCACCCGCACCCGATCGCAGCTGCCGCAGAACGGGTTCGAAATGGTGGAGATGATGCCGAGCCGATAGTCACCATCCATTCGATAATAAGTAGCCGGTTCCCGAGTACGCGGCAGCCGCTCAACAATAAAGTGCTGTTTCAGCGCCGTGATGATCTCATCCTCCGTGAACACTTTATTAGGCTGCCAGCCGCCCCGCGCATCAAGCGGCATGAACTCGATAAACCGAAGGGAGATACCTTCACTCATCGCCCATTGCGTCAATGGGACGACGTCGTCCTCATTTTCGCCCCGGATTGCGACCGCGTTCAGCTTCATCGACAACCCCGCATCCCGGGTGGCTCGTATGCCGCGCAGCACCGGCTCCAGCTCCCCCCCTCCGGTCATTTGCCGGAAACGCTCGGGATCGATGGAATCAATGCTAATGTTGACATCATCCAAACCTGCCTTCACCAGCGCCGCCGCATGGCGATCCAGCAACGAGGCATTGCTGGTCATGGAGATGCGCTCCAAGCCCAGAGGCCGCAACTCGTTCAGACGCTCGATAAACGCCGGCACCCCTCGGCGAACCAATGGCTCGCCTCCTGTCAGACGGATATTGGTCACCCCCATCCGAGAGACGAACAGCCCCGCGATCCCCAGCAGTTCCTCGAAACTGAGAAGCTCGTGGCGGGGCGTCCACTCGGGATCCTCCGGCATGCAATAGCCACAACGGAAATTGCACCGGTCCGTCAAAGACAGCCGCAGCTTGCGCTTGCTGCGACCGAAACGATCAACCAGGACATCACCCTGCCGGGTCGCCTCTTCCGCCCGTTGCCAGGTATCACGGTCACGACTCGGATCAAACGCCATTCGCATAGTGGGCTCTCCCGAGGGCTGTCGTCAGCTCATTCGGTAGACAATATAAAATACACGGCAGTTTCCACATCTTTATCGCCGCCGAAACCGCCAACTCTTACTCTCTCATCTTACTCTCTAATACATCATACCTTAGCAATACATCATACCTTAGCTGCGCACCATCCTCCAACCAGCCCTTAGAATCGGTCAACAAAGCAACTTGCGCGCGCTGCATCCTTCGAAGCGCATGGCAATTCGACTCTTCACCAGAACTGCACTTGATGATGGGTGAAAGTTTAGCAGCCAACCTATCCTACGCCAGCGCGGTCACAACCCTCACTATAGAGAGACACCGACAGGTCTTTCTAAATTATAAGATTTTTAAAGACGCAAATGGCCGAAAACTGGGCCAGTCGTTCAGCGGCCTTCGGCATCCCATACGATAATGTGTCGTGGCCGAACCAACTTCGAGATCCATTGCAGGGCTTCCTCCACAGTTTCCGGCTCATCAAAGAACTCGACCACGAGTGGCAGGTCGGCGCGCAGACGCAACAAATCCGCCGCGTGCACCTGTCCCTGCCCCCCAAAGCCGACAATACCTCGGAATACGGTGACACCGTGGACTTTGTGCTCATCCTGCAGGCGCCTGACGATCTCGTGCATGAGATTGTGATGGTTGACCTTATCAATCTCACTTAGATAGATTCGCACCACCTTGACTTGCCCGCTCATGGCCTTCTCCCGCGACCGGTTGCACCCGCACGCAGTTTCATTCAAAGGTTCCTTGCAATATAGACCGCGCCGAAAGCCGCTGTTATTCCGAGCCCGATGGACAATGCGAGATAGAGCGCGGCCTTACCCGCCTGGCCGTTCTCGATCAGCAACAACGCCTCCATGATAAAGGTCGAGAAGGTGGTGAACGCGCCAAGCCCCCCCGTCAACATCCCGGTACGCACAGCCGGCGAGATCGTTATACGTTCCAGGGTGAGAATAAAAAGGAACGCCAGCAAAAACGTGCCCAACAAGTTGACGATCAATGTTGCTAGCGGAAACTCCGGGCCGTAGAGGCTCTGGATGAGCCGCGTCAGCCCATACCGGGCGTAGACACCGAGAATTCCGCCAAAAGCAAGCGCAATGTAGGTGGCCATGCGTCTTTATCGTCCGATGACTGGAGAAATACATTTTAGGTATTATCGCAACCGCTTGGACGGACTGCGCCCGAATAGTCCGCACGATGCCTAGGCCCGCACCTCGCGTGGCCGGCTTGACCAAGCGCCACCCCTGTCGGCAAACGATTGTATCCGCTGTATTGGCTGGCAACCAAGCGCTCACGGTGCCCAACGCGGCCCAAGCACGAGAAGAACTGCGTAAGGTGTCTGGGGCAATACCGGTCCGCTCCAAGCGCAGATGGTGCGCAAAGGCCGCCTCGTCGGTATCCCTCGAAGCAGAAAATAGCGCTACGCGAGCAATGCCGAGAGGATCGCCGATCCCGCGCTATTTAATCCAGGGACCTCTCCGGTCTGTATTCGGCGGATTCGAGCTGCAGTTTTGCCAGCTTCGTATGAGAGCTACACTAGATGTGCGCCTATACGCATGAGAGGCCAGGTTCGAGTCCTCTCGGGGACGGTTTTGCGATCGCGGTTCGAAAATATTCGGAGGCGTCGGAAAAGGCTCCATGCCACGCTCGAAAGGGGCGTCCCTGCCCACCCCCATACAATCCCTTGCAAGCATGCTATCGCTCGAATTCGAGTTTTAATGTGATTTATTTCACATTACTGTTCGGATCAGTTCTCCGCTTTTGGGCGGGGGAGGCGGCACTTTGCGTAATTCAGGCCTGGCGGCCACCCAACCGAGCATAGCAGCGCTCAAAGCTAGCCGAGCAATACATCCACCCCAGTCGGATGAGATCGGCGTTGTAATGGCGGCGAACGGTCGATGCAAATCTAACTATTATGAAACTCGGGCTTGGTCTCACAGTTCTGGCGGGGCTTATCCTTGCCGTCGCGCTCATCGCCTACCATGGAGCTGGGGCCGTAGTTCATGCCGTAGCCGCCATGGGTTGGGGGATTCTGGCCATAACGGTATTTCACCTTGTGCCGCTGGCCTGCTCAGCACTCGGTTGGCGCGCCTTGCTACGCCATATCTGGCGGGGCTCGCTTAGCTCTTTCCTCCTCGCGCGCTGGGTACGCGAGCATGTCTCCCATCTGCTGCCTGTATTACAGGTAGGCGGCGAGCTCATCGGAGCCCGTTTGCTGATTTTTCGTGGTGCTGCACCCGGAGTCGCTGGCGCCAGCGTTGTGGTGGATCTGACCTTGGAAGCTGCCACCCAACTCGTGTTCACCTTCCTTGGCTTGACGATTCTGGTCCTTACCGCAGACCAGCCAGACCTCGTACGCTGGGTACTGATCGGGCTACTTCTCGCCGTACCATTGCTGACGGTTTTTCTGTTTGCACAACGGCAAGGGCTTTTCCTCTGGATCGAGCGTTTGCTGGAACAGCTGGCTAAGCGCAATCAACGCTTCTCGCTGGGGCGGCTCGATAATTTACACGAAACGATCCTAACGCTATACCGTGACCATGCTGGAGTGGCCGCGGCCAGCAGTTATCATTTTCTATGTTGGGTGCTGGGTGCCGGTGAGGTATGGCTTGCTTTGTACTTCATGGGCCACCCGATAACGCTGCTCGACGCCTTGCTGCTCGAAAGCCTCGGCGAGGCGCTACGCAGCGTCGCGTTCGCGATACCCGGGCAACTCGGCGTGCAGGAGGGCGGCTACATGCTGCTTGGCCGGTTGGTTGGCCTAAGCCCAGAGCTGGGTCTTGCATTGTCACTGGTCAAACGGGTACGCATTTTGCTTATCGGCCTACCGGCACTGCTGACCTGGCAAATCATGGAGGGCCGCCGCTTGCTGGCTACCCGTAACGCCAATAACTGAAGGCCCTTGCCACGCCCCTCGGCGCTGACACGGAGTGCTGGGCCATTACGGTACCCGCTAGCAGCCGAATCCCTTGCTAAAACGAACGCCTTAGAAATCATTCTCGCAACCGAGGCCGGACGGGTACTTCGGCCCTAAATATGCCGAATCCAGCGCACGCTCTGCGCCACCGCGCGTATGGAATCCAAGCTATCGCGATTGAAAAGGCGCCTCGCTGCCTGCCGCAAACGCCCGTGGCGCGCCTCATCGATGGAATCGGAGACCGCCACCGCCACATGCTGCATGACCGAAGCGTCCCGGTAACAGTCGATCATACAGCGGGTGCAGCCGTCGCGAACCCGGTAAGAATCGTCGAATTCGAAGATGGAACACAGTGGTTTTTCCCAGTAATGACAGCGCCAGAGCATAAGCTGCCAATCGAGATAAAAATATTTGTAGCCACCCAGGCAAGAAAAGCGTTGGGGTTGCTTGCGCAAGAACCGTTGCATGTCCTTGATGGAGGCGGTGGGATTGAGCACGTGCATACGGGATTTCAGCCGCTTTACCTGCTCGAAGGCGGCGAAGAGCTCATCGGTGGAATAGGTGACGAGACCGGAATCGGCATAACCTAAAAAGCTTGAGCCCAGAGTAGTCAGAGGATAAGAGAAAGTCACACTCGAGAAGCCCAGGCTCTCCAGGAACGCGGGCAGCGCCTGATAATCATCTATCAATCGGCTCATCGTAACCGACGCGGTGCTCTGAATCTTGAACCGCCGCAACACCTGGTTGGCCTGTTGTATACGTGCGCAAACCCGAGTCAGCTTGCGGTTTGCTTCATGGGCTTCAGCCGAGGCTGCATCTATGGAGATAATGATGCTCGATAAACCGTTATCCGTGAGTGCCTGAATGCTCTGGGCATTCAGACGTGAACCGTTGGTAACCAGTATGATTACCATACCCTGTGCCCGGGCATGCGCCATGATGGCGTAAAGATCCGGATGGAGCATGGGCTCGCCGCCGGTAATCACCAAATAGCGCATACCGTGGCGCACCAGAATATCGATCGCGTGGCGCGCCGCAGCCAGCGGCACAAAGCGCCATGCGGCTTTGGGCAACGCATCGATGTTGAAGCTGCAGAACTCGCAACCTGCATTGCATGCATTGTTGATGCCAAATTGACAAAACCCCGGCCCTCCTTCCAACAAGATCTGCCGCAGACTGCGCAGACGCCCTCCCAAAGCTGTGCTGGGAACCATACGAGCTTGAGGGGGTTGCCGAGGCACACGCGTATCGCTCATGTGGGGGGATCCTCGTCCATCGAGCTTTATGCAGATTCCATGAGCGCTGTTACCAATAAAGATTTGCGCGAGCACCAACGCTTACAATAAGCAGCGTACCACTACTGAGCAAGCCTTCCTAAAATCGGAATGCCCCTGCGGTAAAACCGGTACGATACCAGCTATCTTTCATTACAGGTCGAACAGGGAAGTCCAGGCTAACACAGTTGGGCGTATAAATTGCCTTGGGCCAATTTCACAAAATCTCTTGCTAACAGTTAGCTCTTGGAAGCTTCACGGGCGCGGCTAGATGCACCCTGCCAAGTAGTATGGTGAAACGTATACGGACCAATAAATACCTCTGCCTCGGTTTGGATCGATGCAACAGGTGTCGCCTGATCTCCGAGCCGCGGCTTGCGAGGATAAAATAAGCCAATAGCCCACTCTTCTTGAGTGTAAGGGTTAGCTGCCGAGCGGATATTGGTTCGTGGGACGATTTCTTTCCCGGAATCATCACAATAAGAGTTACGAACCCTGATTACGATCTCGGCTTTGTAGCGATTCTTCTCCATTATGGTTTTATTGATCCAGCTTGTAACCCACCAAAAAAAATAAACCCCCGGAACAGCGCACAACACCTTTATCCACATTGGCATTGGTTTACGTTCTTTAGGTCTCACGGTCCAAATATTGACTTCACCACCTAGACTCGTATAGATAAGGGGTACACACGGTGAGCGAGAATCACACCAACTCCAAGTTTCAACCCATATTTGTTGGCCAGGCACTTGCTCTATTTTTTGATAATGCGACATTGGCTTACCTCAAAGTACGTTTGTTTGCCTGCCGAGCGGTGAGCAGCGGCAGCTCATACAGTGCAGCAGGGTTTGTCTCGCTCTATAGGAACACCATGGCGGGTCACTCCGGAGCCCCTGGCCGAAATATGCAAACAAAACGGCTCGTTTACCGAACTCGATAACAGCAACGATCAATCGTCGGGGACCCGACAGTTTAGGGAACCCTTATATCAATTACCTCCTCGCCATTCTGGCGAAGCCGGACAAATCCGCAGGAACGGATTTGAAAGCTGCAGCTGGCCCAGAGGACGCAAACCAGGAATGGTTTGCGTAACCCAGTAAAATCAACAGTCTGGACACCGGTCTTCGCCGGTGTGACGAATAAATCAGATGCTCCTTCGAGATCTGAAACCACCCATACAAGCAGTCAGACGGGCACAGCGCAATCACATGCGGGCCGATCAACTGATCAACTGAGGTGGCGGAACTACGGCATCTAACCCTATCCTAGGGGAGCTTACTCGCCACCTCGGTGCAGCCTACTGGATAAAGGTTGCACTTTAGGATCAAGCGGCAGCGGTAAAAACCAGCCACATTGCCTGTGATTGCCCCCCCGAAAGAATTCGTGAAGTTCAAAAAGAAGACGCCGGCACCGAGTCGCGGCGTCTTCCGGAACAAGCTCCAGGGCTATTACTTATTGGGCTGCGGCGTCAAACGCAGATACGCGCGTAATGTCTTCCAACCCTTTGGAAACTGTGACTTGGCCTGTTCGTCCGAGATGCTCGGAAGGATCACGCAATCATCACCGTCCTTCCAATCCACTGGAGTGGCCACTTTGTGATTATCGGTGAGCTGAAGGGCATCGATCACCCGCAGGATTTCCTGGAAATTACGCCCGGTAGCCGGTGGGTAGGTAATCATCGCCCGGATTTTTTTATTTGGATCGATAAAAAACACCGATCGAACCGGTACGGTGTCACTGGCATTGGGGTGGATCATCTCGTAGAGCTCAGCGACTTTGCGATCCTGATCACCGATGATTGGAAAGTTGACCGTGGTCTGCTGGGTGTCGTTGATGTCGTCGATCCAACGGCGATGGTCCTCTACTGAGTCCACGCTCACCGCGATTACTTTAGTATTGCGCTTATCGAACTCTGGCTTGAGCTTGGCCGTGCATCCCAGCTCCGTGGTGCATACCGGTGTGAAGTCCGCTGGATGCGAGTAGAGCACCGCCCAGTGGTCACCGATCCATTGATGGAAGTCAATGGTGCCTTCGGTGGTCTCGGCGGTGAAATTGGGAGCGGTATCACCGATTCGTAACGACATAAAACGGCCTCCTTAGTTATGCTTACCTGCCGCCACGGCATACACTCGCCTATCGTCAACGGTCGACCGTATAGCCGCAGCTTGCTTATCTTTCGACGGAATCGTTTACTTTATTTATCATAACATGCGTTATATACCCTGCTGCATCCGTTCATATCCGCGGCGTGTAACCAACACCATACTGACACTCGTACGGTAAAGCGCGCCCGATTGACGCAACGCCTCTGACAGCTTCGAATGCTCATGTGCGGTCAGACAGAAAAAATCCATTCCCTCTTCCAGGTAAGGCCGCACGCGCTTGAAAGCCCGGAAACTCGTGCCTTTAGGCACGCCATTGAGCTGATCGAGCTGCCGTAAGGTCATCACCTCCCGGCCGCCGTAGTGAAAAGGTTGCACCTTCATAGCGATGAATCCGCCAACGCTGTCCAGTCAAAGACGGGCCGCAATGAACAAATGTGCCTGCCACCTATCATTATGGCAAACAACGGGTCATCATTTACTGTAAACGCCTAACGGAGCAGGAACGAAGCCCATGGAATTTTTGTACGATTACGGCCTTTTTCTAGCAAAGACAGCCACCTTGGTGCTCGCACTGCTCGTCGTAATCGGCACCGCCGCCGCAACGGCCATGCGCGGTCGTAACCGTTCCAGAGACCGTCTGGAGCTGAGTCGTCTCAACGATCGCTATCGGGATAGGGTCGAGCGTATCGAAGGCGCACTTACCCCACACCGCCCTGCATGGCGCTGGAAAAAACGCGCCGCGACTACCCGCCAAGCCGGCAGCAAAGATACAAGCGACCGCCCTCGGCTGTTCATCCTGGACTTCCGAGGAGATCTCCGGGCAAGCGCAACAGAGAGCTTGCGTGAGGAGATCAGTGCCATTTTAACAGCAGCCCGGCCCCAGGATAGGGTTTTGCTGCGGCTGGAGAGCACGGGAGGATTGGTGCATAATTATGGGTTAGCCGCCTCGCAGCTTATCCGGCTACGCGAACGGGGGATTCATCTCACCGTAAGCATCGACCGCGTGGCAGCCAGTGGGGGCTATTTGATGGCGAGCGTTGCCGACCGCCTCATTGCCGCACCCTTCGCGATCGTTGGCTCCATCGGGGTAATTGCCCAAGTGCCCAATTTCCACCGCGTGCTCAAGAAGCACGAGGTAGATTTCGAGCTGCATACCGCCGGCGAATTCAAGCGGACACTTACCCTATTCGGGGAAAATACGGATGCTGCTCGGGCAAAGTTTCGAGAAGAGTTGGCGGAGGTCCATCAATCGTTCAAGGACCACATCGCTCGTTATCGGCCTAACGTCGAGATCAACCGGATCGCAACCGGTGAATATTGGCTCGGCGAGCGTGCCCGCGAACTCGGGCTCGTGGATGAGCTAGGCACCAGCGACGATTTTATTCTGACCCGGCTGGACACGATGGAGCTCATAAGTCTGCGTTTTCGGCCGCGCGAACGAATAACACGGCGCCTCGCACTCGGGTTCGAATCCCTGCTGAGGCGACTTATGGAACACTGAGCCCGAGCCCGGCATGTAGTAGAGTGTAAGTCGCTGCACGCGCTGACGCTCCCATCTGTCAGTGATGAACGGCTGGGCAAGGTCGCGTGCGTGCATTCTAACCAATCTCACGAGGAACTTACGTCTTTGGGAAGACGTGCAAGCATGCCTGGGGCCGGCATGCGAGCAGCCGAAGTGCCTCACCGAAACTCTCTATCCCAGCTAGTTTGCAGTACACTTGCGCACGAGGAAGTAAAATTCATCCTCCTGCCGCCAATGATCCACGAGCTCGTGCCCGGTTTTGATGCAGAAAGCGGTAAAATCGATCACCGAGTGAGGGTCGGTAGCCCGCACGCGAACTACCTGCCCGTTGAGCATGGTGACGAGCTGCTTTTTCGTCCGTAGGATCGGCAAAGGACAGTTGAGCCCACGCAAATCGAGATCGACATCGTACTGGACGCTCATTGCTGCAGTAGTCATAGGCTTACGGACAACGTAATTTCATTATCCCAAACTATCAACCGCCGACAGTATAACTGATTACTACACCAGCATGGGGGGGTAATCTCCTTATGAGTACGAACCACGACACCGATCGCCAGGAGCGCGAATTCGACCCACGCCCGGTCAGTGACGAGCAATTGCGCGAGGAGTACTCGCGGGAACAGGTCGAACGTTGGCGCAAGAACGCCGATAAAGCCCACTGTGAATGGTTCGACGTTATGAGCAACTCCTACGGCAAAGATTGAATATTGCCTAGAAAGCGGGCGACCGGCGAGCAGCCCCGTTGTGTGGGCTCATGCCTTGATCGAACCCGGCCTAAATCGCTACACAATTATTTGTGGTACTGTCGTGCCTATCGATCGCTGTTGGCTGCGGGCGTTCGAACGAAGCGAAATAGAGATTTCCATACCATGAGCAACCTCAAGGGCATCCCCATCGTCGTAAGCGGGACCAAAATCGCTAAGCCCAATGGCATTCGTGCCATCAAAAACGGGCTCAAAGTGGATCGCCGCGCTGCGGCGATCCCACGTGGCGACAAACCGAGTTGGCTGCGAGTACGGATACCTATGGGCGAAGGCTATCAGCGAGTTAAACAAATCGTTCGCGATCACCGCCTGGCTACGGTGTGCGAGGAATCCATGTGCCCTAACATCGCCGAATGTTGGGGCAATGGCACCGCCACCCTGATGTTGATGGGCGATGTGTGTACACGCGCCTGCCGCTTCTGCGCCGTGGACACCGGCAACCCGCGCGGCCAGCTCAACCCGGATGAACCGCGGCTAGCCGCTGAAACGGTGCAGCTCATGGACCTTAAATACGTCGTGCTCACCTCAGTGGACCGAGACGATTTACCCGATGGTGGTGCCTCACACTACGCGGACTGCGTCCGGCGAATCAAACAACGCAATCCAAAAACCGCAATCGAAATTCTAACACCTGATTTCAAGGGAGTACCGGAGCATATCGCGCTGGTAGCCAGCACCGATATCGATGTGTTTGCGCAAAACGTCGAGACGGTCAAGCGGCTAACCCACCCGGTCCGCGATCCGCGCGCCAGCTACGAGATCACGTTGAGCATCCTGGCGTATGTCAAGCGGCATTACCCCAAGGTGCTGACAAAAACTAGCTTAATGTTGGGTCTCGGTGAGACAGACACCGAGATCCTGGAAACCATGGATGAACTCCGAGCCGCGGGGGTAGACATCGTCACCTTCGGACAATACCTGCGCCCAACTGTCAACCATTTACCGGTGCAGCGCTACGTTACGCCCGCTGAATTCGAACAATATCGTCGTCTAGGGTTGAGCAAGGGCTTTCTGGAAGTTGTATCCGGCCCTTTAGTCCGTTCGAGTTACCGCGCTGAGCGCGTACTGGAACAGGCTAATTGCGGCCTCAACAAGAGCAACGTCACGTAATCAAGTCAAACTAGGAAAACTCTTCATTAGCTGGTCGGCTGACCCGGAGGCGCAAAACAGGGAGGATTAAAATAGGGAGGGTTTTTGCGTAATCAAGTAAAATCAAGAGCCTGTACACCGGCCTCCGTCGGTGTGACGAATAAATTCAGATGCCCCCTAATAACCCGCTGGGGTAGCCGCGCTCCAAACGCGGGAGCGGCACCAAATGAAGTTCTCCCGCCCTACTCTACCAATCGGGCCGATTAAGCTTTTAACCCGCAGTGCAACGACCGACCGTCCAGTGGTCGGTCGCAGCATGATAGAAAGCTTTCCGAAGCGTCGCAGCCGTTCATCTCCATCGGGTTACCCCACCCTACCAGGTCGCGCGGTTGCCAAGGCATCCACTCAGGACAACGCCAATTTGATGTAGGGCAAATACCGATCGAATAACAAAATAGCAAAGATTGCCATCAGATAAATTATGGAGAAGCCAAATGACTTCATGGGCAGTGATTTATCTGACGAAACCAGCATGGCCACACCATAATAAAGATAAATCCCACCCATGATCATCGCACCGGTCAGGTAAATGAGTCCGCCAAGTCCTGTGACAAAAGGCAAAGCGCTTACCGCCACCAACAGAACGGTATAAAAAAGCACGTTCCATCGCGTATAACGGTCACCGTGAGTTACCGGCAACATGGGAATATTGACCTTGGCGTAATCTTCGCGCCGATGAATGGCAAGGGCCCAAAAATGCGGCGGTGTCCAGACAAAGATAATGAGAAACAAGAGCAGTGAATTCGGATCGATCGATCCGGTAACGGCCGTCCAGCCTAACATGGGAGGTGCCGCACCGGCTGCACCACCGATAACTATGTTCTGCGGCGTCGCCCGTTTGAGATAGAGCGTGTAAATAAACGCATAGCCAATCAGCGATAGAAATGTCAAAAACGCGGTGAGCGGATTGATGAACAAGTAGAGAATGCCAAGCCCACTGATCCCCAACAGACCGGCAAAGACGACGGCGTGGCGGGTTCGAATGCGCGCGGTCGGCAGCGGCCGACGCTTGGTCCGCCACATTTGACCATCCACATGCTGGTCGACCATATGGTTGATCGCGGCAGCTGAACCAGCCGCTAAAGCGATCCCGAGGCTGCCCAAAGTCAATGCCCGCCAAGGCACCTCGCCCGGACTTGCCACCAACATCCCAACGATCGCCGTAAAGACCATAAGAGCGACGACCCCAGGCTTGCACAATTCGTAATAATCGCGCCAATGGCGAATCAAATGCTGGCGGGCTGGCTCAAACCATGTGATAGAGATACTTCTACTCATGATGCATGCACCGGTCTGATGAGGTGATTAAGTGTCACAAACGTCAAAAGTAGCAGCGCAGCTCCAGCATTATGTGCCACCGCTACCGGAAGGGGCAAGCCGAACAGGACGTTGCTCACCCCCAGAATAAATTGAGCGGTCACCAAAAGCGCGAGCACCGCGGCGCTCCATGTGGCGGCACGCCCGGGCACCCAGCGCCAGAGAGCGACTGCCAATACGAGGGTGAACACGGCGACGATTACGGCGCCCAATCGGTGTACCAAATGGATAGCAACTCGCGCCGGCGCCTCGAGCACACCGTATTCGTAGTTGATACCGAGTCCGCGCCACAAAACGAAACCCTCACGGAAATCAGCATCAGGCCAAATCTGCCCGTTATGGCAAGCCGGAAACTGATTGCATGCCAGCGCCGCGTAATTGGAACTCGTCCAGCCGCCAAGTGCGATCTGCGCTACCACGAGAACCAAGCCGAGCATCAAAGCCGCTTTTAGCCAAAATTTCGGAGCAAGCCCACTCGAACTCTCGCCGGAGCGTTTCATTCGCAAGACTTGCCACCACAGCAATGAGACGATCGTCAATCCACCGAGCAGATGCGCGAGCACGACCACCGGCTTGAGCTGCCAAGTCACGGTCCACATACCCAGCAACGCCTGAAATACCACCAGGCCGACTAAAAGCAGCGGAATGACCAATGGATAGCCCGAGACCTTGCGCTTGCGCCAAGCAGCAACCGCCAAGCCGAGAATCAGCAGCCCAAGAGTACCGGCGAAATACCGATGGATCATCTCCTTCCAACCTTTGGCCGCCTCGAGTGGACGGTGTGGATAGGCAGCCTGCGCCGCCTGCTGCGCGGCCGGGCTCTCCGGCACCGTCAGATGACCGTAACAACCGGGCCAATCGGGGCAACCGAGCCCGGCATCGCTTAGGCGCACGTACGCGCCGAGCACTACCACACCGAGCGCGAGCAACGTCGCTAGTAGCGAGACGCGATAAAACCACGGGTTTGCCGCCGTCGCTCGCCTGGCAGTCATCGTTGGGTTCACAGTCATCGTCTGGCTTGCAGTCATCGTTTAAAGGTCCTGGGATTGTTGCTGATTGCGTTCAACTTGACGGTTGGAAACCTTTAACAAATGTTCCATATCATCAAGCATGCCACTGCCGTCTAACGGCACAGGGTAGGTCATCATATTAAAAGCACGATAGTCGATGATGAACACTCCCGGTTCCCCCTCAGCCGTGCCCGCGCGCTTCGCTAACAAGGAAGCGATTCGCGCGTTGGGCGCAAGCAATTCGAATACAACAGGCTGCGAGACCTCGGGCAAGTCAGGCGCGGGGGCCTCTTGCGGCTGCAGCAGCAGCAGATGCACCCGATCGGCATTCGCTCCAAGGGCTAGGCGCAGGCGACGCAGCAGATCCAACGATTCCAGGCAAACTCGCTCGCAGCGCCCATCCACGACCAAGAGCAGATTCCAATAGCCGAGCAGATCGGCACGGCCGAACGGTTTCCCTGATCGAGTCGTCCAGTCGCTTGGTGCCATTGCTTGCGGAGGTTGCAGCAACTTGCCGTGGTTGGTCGTACCGCTCGGTCGCAAGCCCATCGTAAAGAGTAGCCACGCCAATAACATGGGACCCGCGAAAAGCCCTGCAATAATTAAAATTTGTATACGGGCACGACGTCGAACCTGCCCTGATGATGTGGACTCGATATCAGTTGTCATTAACTCGGCGCTTTAGATTGACTAAGAGATAGATAATTACTACCGCGGTCGCCATGGCGAACCACTGCGCCGCATAGCCCAGATTTTTCTCCGGCCCCATGGCGGGTTTCGGCGGCACGCGGACAAAACCATCCGCCGCATGCGGATCGAGCCGGATAAGATAGGGTGCTACCTGGTAAGGCAGGGCTTGCGCGATATACGAGAAGTCTACATATCCGATCCGCCGCGGCCAACTGCCTGTGCCTACATAGGCTTGTCCTAGCCTGACGGCCACCGAGGGGCCCTTGTCTATCACCCCGTTGACATCGCGTTCGGTCTCCGGCACGCCGACAGCGGGGAGGATCTTCCTATCAAACGGCGCGGCTACCCAGCCGCGGTCGACTAGAATGGCTATACCAGCATCGCTCAACCGCAAAGGAGTAAGGACATGGTAGCCGACACGCCCATCGTGGACTTGATTATCAAGCAAGAACTGGTGTGTGCTGTCATATCGGCCGCGCGCCGTCGCGACACGGTGCTGAGCCACCGAGTACTCGGGCACTGCCGTGTTCAGATCAATGGCCGCTGCCTTGCGGCCAGCGTGTAAACTATCTAAATAAGCTTGGGTTTCTTTCGCTCGATCGAGCTGCCAAAAACCGAGGGCAGCCAGCAGTGGCAGCACGAGCACCACTGCTAACGTGGGTACGAAACCCGGACGGAATTCGTAAGAACCGATTCGCATTGCCCGCCAGCCGGTTGTCGATGCCCACTACTGCCCTAATCACCTATAATTGCCAACTCATGATGCCAAAGCACAGGAGCTTCAAATGGTCGTTCTATTGATCAAGGTAGGAATCGTCATCACCCTAATCGCCATTTTCATCAGCCTCATGTCCGCGGGCTTTTTCCTGGTCCGAGACCGCAGCCAGTCCCGCAGAATGCTCCAATCTCTGACCCTGCGCATCACGTTGTCAGTGGTGCTGTTCGCACTGATACTTATTTTGATGTTCACTGGCGTTCTGCCGGTAAACCAGAGCCCGTTAGCCTACTAAACCAATACGTAGACAAAGATATACAGGCCAAGCCAGACGACATCGACGAAATGCCAATACCAGGCCACGCCTTCGAAGCCAAAATGATTCTCAGGTGTGAAATGGCCCTTCATACAACGCAGCGTGATCACGATCAGCATGATCGTTCCAATGGTTACATGGAAACCATGGAAACCAGTCAACATAAAGAAGGTCGAACCATAGACACCGGTGTGCAGCGTCAGGTTCATATGATGCCAAGCCTCGTAGAACTCATAGGCCTGGAACATCAAGAAGGTCGCACCCAAGGCCACGGTTGCCCACATATACTGGACCAGCTTGGTGCGATCCGCCGCTTTCAGCGCATGATGGGCGATCGTGATGGTAACGCCGGAGCTCAGCAGGAGAATGGTATTGATCGTCGGGATCGGCCATGCAGGCATATATTCGAATTCGAAATCCGCATAGCCGGGTCCTGCCGTGGGCCAATTGAGACTGAGCCCATCCCACAGCAGTTGACTGGTCTCCACGTCAGCGCCACCAAGCCACGGCACCGAGAAAATCCGCGCATAGTACAGCGCGCCGAAAAAGGCGCCGAAAAACATCACTTCCGAGAAGATAAACCAGGACATCCCCCAGCGGAACGACCGGTCGACTTGCTCATTGTAGGAGCCGGCTACGCTTTCACCGATTACGGTTCCGAGCCAACCGAACATCATGAAGATCAGGATTGCGAAGCCGATTAGCATCAGCCACGGCCCCCAGCCCGCACCTTGGAAATACGAAGCCGTGCCCACCGCCAGCGTAAACAAGGCGATACTACCCGTGATAGGCCAATGGCTTCCATGGGGTAAGTAGTAGCCACCGTGTGTTGCAGCCATTTTCAAAACACCTCCGTAAGACCCGTTATTTTGATGCCGCCATAATCGGTGCATGCAGCCGTCAGCCGAGAAAACGCAGCGCTAATCGGCTGTCATAGTATCTACCGACTAGTAGAATATGCGTTCCAAATAAAACGCGATGTAAATCGCAAAGGCAACGACGGACAAAATGATCACGGTGCGTCGAACCTTGCGCCTGCGTTCCTCGGAATCCATCTGCTGTGACATCGTTTTCATCGTCTCATCCGGCAAGCCCGGCGACCCTGCGCTGCAGTCGCCGGGCTTTACACATGCCCGAATCAAAAGTCCGCGCGATTAAGAATGCGCATCCCCACTCGCCATGACCTTGCTGATATCAGGCGGTGTCTGGAAGCTGTGGTAGGGAGCCGGTGAGGGCAGTTCCCACTCCATCCCATGAGCACCTTCCCAGCTTCTGCCTTCGGCTTTGACCCCGCCGCGAATCGCCTTGATAACGATCCAAGCGAAAATCAGCTGGGAGAAACCGAAGACAAAGGCGCCGACTGTGGAGACCATGTTCCACTCGGTGAATTGGACCGCATAGTCCGGAATGCGCCGCGGCATACCGGCCAAGCCCACGAAATGCTGGGGGAAATAAAGCACGTTCACCGACACCAAGGACAGCCAGAAGTGCAGCTTGCCGAGCTGCTCGTCGTACATGTTACCGGTCCATTTCGGCAGCCAGTAATACGCAGCCGCGATAATCGCAAACGCCGCGCCCGTGACAAGCACGTAGTGGAAATGCGCGACCACGAAATAGCCGTCCTGATATTGGAAGTCGACCGAGGCGATCGCCAGCATCAACCCCGAGAAACCACCGATGGAGAACAAAATCACGAACGCCAAAGCAAACAGCATCGGGGTCTCGAAGGTCATAGCGCCTTGCCACATGGTGGCTACCCAATTGAATACCTTCACCCCGGTTGGCACCGCGATCAACATGGTTGCGTACATGAAAAACAGCTCACCGGCGAGCGGCATGCCGACGGTGAACATATGATGCGCCCAGACGATAAACGACAGGAACGCGATCGAGGCAGTCGCATAGACCATCGAAGCGTAGCCGAACAACGGCTTGCGAGCGAACGTCGGAATGATCTGAGAGATAATCCCAAACGCCGGCAGGATCATGATGTACACCTCGGGATGCCCGAAGAACCAGAAGATGTGCTGATACATCACGGGGTCGCCACCGCCGGCGGCATTAAAGAAGTGAGTGCCGAAATACTGATCGGTGAGCAGCATCGTGACCGCACCCGCGAGCACCGGCATTGCGGCGATCAGCAGGAAAGCAGTGATGAGCCAGGTCCACACGAACATCGGCATCATCATCAACGTCAGCCCAGGCGCCCGCATGTTGAAGATGGTTGCAATGATGTTGATCGCTCCCAAGATCGAAGACATGCCCATCAAATGGACTGCGAAGATCACGAACGGGAACGCTTGCCCCGTCTCCAGCATCAGCGGGGGATACATCGTCCAACCGCCGGCCGGCCCGCCACCGGGCATAAACAGAGTGGACAACAGCAGGGTGAAAGCGAACGGCAGCAGCCAGAAGCTCCAGTTGTTCAACCGAGGCAACGCCATATCCGGCGCCCCGAGCATCATCGGCACTTGCCAGTTGGCGAGCCCGACGAAGCCCGGCATGATAGCGCCGAAAATCATGACCAGTCCGTGCAAGGTGGTCATCTCATTGAAGAAATACGGATCGACCAGCTGCATTCCCGGCTGGAAAAGCTCCGCCCGAATGATCAACGCCATCGCGCCGCCGACGAAGAACATCAGCAACGAAAACAGTAGGTACAAAGTACCAATATCTTTATGGTTGGTCGTAAAAACCCACCGCAAGAGCCCCGGCTCGGGCCCGTCGTGATGGTGGGCCTCCGCGTGGTCAACAGCACTCATCTGAAACCTCCTCGGCACGATTTCCTTAACATCGGAAAAACCTCTTAACCACGTCGCCACCGCTTCACGGAAAGCCGCATAGCATTACCGCTGCGGCAGAGGCCACGCTGGTCAATATCAGCTTTGAGTCTGAGCTACATCGACTGCAGGCGAGGGTTCGGCGGCGGCCTGCTCAGCGCCTTCGGCGGCGCCCTGGCGCTTTTTCTCCTCGGCCAGCCACTTCTTGTACTCCTCCGGAGTCTTAGCTATCACCACGATCGGCATGAAAGCATGGTCACGCCCACAAAGCTCGGCGCACTGCCCCCGATACACACCGGGCTGCTCGATCTTCGCCCACGCTTTGTTTACGAATCCAGGTATGGCGTCCATTTTCCAGCCGAATTCCGGTACCCACCAAGCATGGATCACGTCCTCAGCGGTGATCAGGAAACGGATCTTGGTGTTGATCGGCACCACCAGCGGCTTATCCACATTGCGCAGATAATTATCCACCCGCTCCGGCTGCAGCGAGGATCCCAGCTCCCGGGCTTGATTGCTCTGCTCGTCGAGCTTGCTGTAGAAGCTGACCCCTTCGCCGAGATAGTCATAGCGCCATTGCCATTGATAACCGGTGACTTTGATGTCCATATCGGCGTTATCGGTATCGTACATCAGCACCAATCCCCGGGTCGCGGCGATCGCCATACCGACCAGGATAAGCAATGGAATCACGGTCCAGACGATTTCTATAGTCGTATTGTGGTGAAACTGAGCGGCGGTGGCTCCCTGGGATTTACGATGATGATACATCGAATACCCCATCGCCCCGAAAACGATGATACCGATAAAAATCGTGATCCAAAGCACGAGCATGTTCAAATCGTAGTTCATGTGGGCAATGCTCGTTACGCCATACGGCAGGTTCAACTCCCCGAGTCCTGCCCACGCCGGGGTCGCGGCAAGCGCCAGTCCCCCTGTAAGGCCCGAGGTAACCGCGACCAGTCGTTTATCCCATTTCATCCTCTGCAACCTCCCCGAAAGGTGAATCATCAGTAAGGCTTGCCCTAAACAAGACAAAAAAACTCACAACGCTACTTTGAACGCGTGCGGTTCAAAACACCGCGGCATCCCGTCTGAAAGTTAACTTTTAGAAAGTAATCTTAAATTTACACTAGCCTTTCATTAGGCCTTGCGGTGGGCAGTCCCGTCCTCACGCGCGGCCGGACCGATTCTTAGTCTCGTGATAGGGCCGCCCGGCCCCGCCATAGGACCGATCCGGCGCCGGAGCTCCCCGGCCACCTGGGCCCGCTCCTCGTCGGCGAGGAAACGACCCAACTCGACCTGCTCACCCCGCGAACGCACTGCCAAGCGCGTCGGGTACCAGGGGTGTCCCGGCACGGCCAGGATCACCTCGCTCCACAGCCGATCGAAACTCCAATGCCGCTCCGGCCGGCGCCGCCCTTTATCGATTTTGACCTTGGACTCCGAAACATGCACGACCTCGGTGTCATACGCCCGCTGCGCCGTGATGATGAGCGCCAACGTCAACGCCCCGATCTCCAATCCGGCAAACGGCAGGATCAGCCACATGCCCATCAAGGCAAACACGCCCGCCGTGGCGAAACAAACGCCTGCCGTAAACAATAGGAACAACTTTGCCTGCCGCCAGGATAACGCGACGTTTGGGCGCAAAATAAGGCACCACGATCCGTCCTTCTCATCGTACTGTGTCGCAACCATGACCCTCCACCTCCCGAGGAGGCGGTAAGCGCCTACTTCAGCTGCACGCGGTTACTCCAAGTTGCGGGGCATTTTATTGAGCCTGCAACCCAAAAACAACCTTAGCGGCATCGCCGATGCTTGTAAAGGCCCGCTAGGCAAGCCAACGGCCGTCAGCGCGCTCTAAATCGACGCCTCCCGATCTCGGTCAGCGGGATGCGGATCGCGCTCGAGCGATCCACCCTCGGGCGGGCAGGCGGCGTACCCCAGGCATGGCCGTAGATCACTTCGTAGGTCGCGGGCAACAACCCCTCAGCGGCGCGCAAACGCTCATACGCAGCCTCCATGGCAAACCACCGCCGGCGTCCGGTCAGCCCCGTGTTACGGCCAACGACAACGTTGTGAGCGCCAAGGGCTTTGAGCTCGTGCACCAGATCGCGCGCACTGCGGTAGGTCAGGGTAAAATATTCCATCTCCATGACCGGATCGGCCAAGCGCGCCCGCACCACTGCATCGCCCACCTCGTGCATATCGACGAATCGGTTCACGTGCACATAGCCATCGACACATTCCCAAGATTGGCGCAGCTCTTTCAAAGTGTCCGGACCCAAACTGGTGAACAGCAGCAACCCATTCGGCCGCAGCACCCGCTGGACTTCACGAAAGACTCGCTCCGGATCGTTGACCCACTGGAGAGTAAGATTGGAGAAAACGAGATCGAAGCTACCCGCGGCAAAGGGAAGCGACTCGGCATCGGCACAGGCACAGCGCAACCGCTGTAGCAGAGGAGCGCGGCGGCGGGCCCGGCGCAGCATTGCGGGAGCGATATCAAGCGCGATAAAGCGCGCGCGTGGATAGCGCTGCATCAACTGACGCGTCGTAGCTCCGGTGCCCGCCCCGATATCCAGGATCCAGCGCGGGTTCAATCGGACCAGCTCGAGGCGTTCGATCAAACGCTTGCCGGTCTCCCGCTGCAGTACGGCCGCCGCATCGTAGCTAGCCGCTGCGGCATTGAAGGAGCGCCGCAGCAGCCGTTTGTCCAGGCACTGCCGAGCCGGCTCCATCAGGTCGGCCTCCGAATCCTCTCGCCGGCCGCCTCGCATGCTGACCGAGCAGGCTCCGAACGCACCTGAAAGCGCAACCCGAGCTTGGCGAACAAGGCCCGATCGTGTTGCTCTGCGGGATTATCGGTGGTGAGCAAGCGCTCACCGTAGAAAATGCTATTGGCACCAGCCAAGAAGCACAGAGCCTGCGTCTCGTCACTCATCTCGCAGCGCCCGGCGGATAACCGAATCCATGCCTTCGGCATGAGGATACGACTGACCGCAATTATGCGAACCATCTCAAACGGCTCCACCGCCGGCGCGCCGTACAATGGCGTACCCGGGACTTGGATGAGTTGATTGATCGGCACGCTCTGCGGGTGTTCCGGAAGATTCGCCAAGGTACGGAGCATACCCGCGCGGTCGGCACGGCTCTCGCCCATGCCGATGATGCCACCGCAGCAGAGCTTGATTCCAGCGGCTCGAACATGCGCCAAAGTCTCAAGACGATCTCGATAGGTTCGGGTCGTGATGACGCTGGGATAGTGCTCGGGCGAAGTGTCGATGTTGTGATTGTAGTAGTCGAGTCCCGCCATTTGCAGGCGCTGCGCCTGCTCAGCGGTGAGCATACCTAGGGTGGCGCAGGTCTCCATCCCCAAGGCTTTGATCGCCCCTACCATTTCGATGACACGCGTTAGATCCCGGTCTTTCGGGCGCCGCCAAGCTGCTCCCATGCAGAACCGCGTCGCACCGACTGCACGCGCCCTGCGTGCTGCGGCGAGCACCGCCTCGAGGCTCATGAGCGGTTCAGATTCGACGCCGGCAGGGTGACGGATACTCTGGGGGCAATATTTACAGTCCTCCGGGCAGCCGCCGGTTTTAATGCTTTGCAGCGTACACACCTGAAGCTCATTCGGGTCAAAATAGCGCCGATGGATCTCCTGGGCTTGGAACAGCAGATCGTTGAAGGCTTGCCCGAGCAGTTCCTCGATCTCGCTGTGCCGCCAGTCGTGGCGTATATCTGCACCCTCGCTCGCTGCCATCGGCTCGGTTCTCCAGCGTAATGGGGTTATTCTTCGAGTGTGAAACTAAAATTTGCGTATAAGCGATGGTAGCGTGGCCGCGTTAACTGTCAACCGTCATTCCCCGTCATGGGTTTACCGATGGCTAAATCGTGTCCATACGCGGCTCTACCCCATGCGTTGCCGCTTTTGTGCCGCGCCGGGGGTAGACGGGCTGGAGCTTTGCGAGCCATGCACCGCGGAGCTGCCCTGGCTGGATGCGCAGTGCCGGCAATGCGCGTTGCCGCTTACTAACACCGGCGCGAGGCGGCTTTGCGGCGATTGCTTGCGCCAGCCCCCGCCTTTCCGACGCGTTCATGCCCCGTTTCGCTATTGCCATCCCATCGACGCCTTGCTCAAGGCTCTGAAGTATGGGAGTGATCTTGCCGCAGCCCGGTGCCTGGGTGATTTGCTGGCCGATTATCTGCAGCGGCGGCACGTAACGGTGCCCGACGCGGTGATACCCGTTCCCCTGCACCCACAGCGACTACGCCAACGGGGTTTTAATCAGGCGCTTGAACTCGCTCGCCGACTAGATGCCCCGCTCGCTCCGCAAATGGTACGCCGCCGCCGCGCAACAGCCGCACAAACCGGCCTCGACAGAAGCGAACGCCGGAGTAACACGCGCGGGGCGTTCCAAGTAACAGCACGCCACGTACCGGCCCATGTGGCCGTGATCGACGATGTTTTAACCACCGGCGCGACCGTGACCGAACTGGCCAAAACACTACGCCAAGCCGGGGCCGAACAGGTCGAAATCTGGGTTATGGCACGCACTCCTCAGCTCGATAGGTAATGCAAGGCGATCCCCATAAAAATCACGCCGCCGTAAATGTTGTTGTTGAGAAAGGCACGGAAGCATTCCGTACGACGACGGTCACGGATCAAGTACTGTTGATAACCGAATAGCAGCGTAGCCAGTATCAGCGCGAGCCAAAAGACCAATCCAAGGTGCACTAAGACACCGATCCAAACCAGCAGGGCGGTCATTAGCAATTGCAGCAAGCCGATTGCGACACGGTCATGCCGGCCTAGCAGGGTTGCCGTGGACTTGAGACCGATTCTCAGATCGTCATCCCGATCCACCATGGCGTACTCGGTATCGTAAATGCCCGCCCAGATCACGGCTGAGAGGAAAATCAACCAGCCTATGGCCGGCACGCTGCCGGTCTGCGCCGCAAAGGCCATGGGAACCGCCCAACCAAAGGCAACGCCGAGGTACACTTGCGGCAGGTGCGTATAACGTTTCATGAACGGGTAAGTGGCTGCCAGCACTACAGCCACGACCGAAAGATAAATAGTCAGCCGGTTCATCAGCAGAACCAGGGCGAATGCAGCCAGACACAACAGTATGAATAATGGCACCGCCTCCTGTACGCGGACCGCGCCGATCGCCATGGGGCGATCACGGGTGCGCTTGACCCGGCCGTCGAAGTGGCGGTCGGCATAGTCGTTGATCACACAACCGGCCGCCCGCATCACCAGCACGCCGAGCAAGAAAACACCCAGCACCCGAGGATCGGGCCGCCCGGCGGCCGCAATCCACAAAGCCCACAACATGGGCCAGAGCAGTAAAAAGTTGCCGATCGGACGATGCAGCCGAGCCAGCCGCGCATACTGAACGGCGCGATCCAAGAGAGCGCTTGTCATCTGCTCCATTAAATGCACCCGCCGACTTAGGATGACCCGCCACCAGCGGCACGAGCCACCAACGCCGGTAAAAATACTTCGGTCACCAATAACGGGTGCTCGGCGACGTGAAAAACCGACCGCCGGACCCAGCAACCTGGCGCGACCGCAACGCTCCGCACCACCTGACGGTACAGACCGTCGTCCGCGGCCAGACGCGCGATCTCGATCTTCCCGCGGCTTAGCGGATAACGCTTGAACAGGACGCTACCAAGCGGTTGCCGGCCCAGCCGCTGCAACCCGCGCAGGCGCCCCTGCAGGGTCTGCCTGGGGATGACGCTGCGGCCATAGACCCACGCACTGTCACCACAGCATAACAAAACCTCGCGCAGCCAAACCCGATTTTTATGCCGCAGACCGAGACGGCGGGCTTCATCCAAAAATGGCGAGCCCCACCGTTCGCATAAGACTTCGACATAAAAGCAGCCCGGGCAACTGCGGCGTATGCGCCGCGTCAATGAACCCGGCTCGTCCAACCACCGACGCAGCAACGGCAGCGCCCTGCGCTGCAACGGTAACCGGCGCGGCCGCCACTTATGGACAGCTCGATTCACCCATTGCCTCGATTCGTCCTCGTTTGCCCGCTGCTTAGCTGCGAACCAAATCGATCTCACACTCGAGCGTAACGTTCACCCTCGCCGACCCACCGTGTAATCAGCGCATCGACCCGATCCGGACAGTCCCGAAGCAATATGGCCGCCCAACGCCGCACGTCCGGCAAAAGATCGGCATCGCGCCGCAAATCCGCTACCCGGTAGTGCAGCTCGCCGGTCTGACGGGTACCGAGCAACTCTCCGGGACCGCGCAGCTCCAAATCGCGCTGCGCGATCCGAAACCCATCCTGGGTGTAGCGCAGGATCGCAAGACGAGCCTGCGCGGTCTGGCTTAACGGGCCATGGTACATGAGCACGCAGCTGCTCGCAGCTGTCCCGCGTCCTATGCGGCCGCGCAACTGATGCAGTTGTGCAAGGCCAAGCCGCTCGGCGTTCTCGATGATCATAAGGCTGGCGTTAGGCACATCGACACCGACCTCGATTACCGTGGTCGCAACCAGCAGTTGCAACTCTCCAGCCTCGAAACCCGCCATGACCGCCTCTTTCTCCACGCCTTTCATTCGGCCATGCACGAGGCCCACCCGCAGCTCCGGCAGACTCTCGCGCAACCGCTGCGCACTCACCTCAGCCGCTTCCGCTTGGCATGCCTCGGATTCCTCCACCCGGGTGCATACCCAATAAGCCTGTCGCCCCTCGGCACAGGCATGCCGAATACGCTCGATCACCTGCTCCCGCCTGGCATCGGAGATAGCAACCGTAGTTACAGGCTTACGGCCCGGGGGCAGCTCATCGATCACCGAGACGTCGAGATCGGCATAAGCTGTCATGGCCAAAGTGCGTGGAATGGGGGTCGCCGTCATTATGAGTTGATGCGGCTGAACCGCCTCCACGCCGCTTTTGTTCTTCAAGGCGAGCCGCTGATGTACGCCAAAACGATGTTGCTCATCGACAATGGCCAAACCCAGGCGGTGAAAAACCACCTGATCTTGAAACAGCGCATGTGTCCCCATGACCACGCGTATCTCGCCGCTTGCCAGGCGCTTGATATGCTCGCGCCGGCCACTGGCCGCCAGCCGACCGGTCAACCAGGCTGTTTCAACTCCGAGTGGGGCCAACCAACGCCGAAAGGTACGATAATGTTGCTCCGCGAGCAGCTCCGTCGGTGCCATAAACGCCACCTGCCAGCCGGCCTCCACGGTGGTCAACGCCGCCAAGGCGGCAATCACCGTTTTGCCGCAACCGACATCCCCTTGCACCAATCGCAACATGGGGCGGGACTGCCTCATATCCCTAGCCACCTCCCGCATAACGCGGCGCTGGGCCAAAGTAAGCCGAAACGGCAAACGAGCAAGCCACGCTTCTAAGAGCGCGCCTGTCCCCTGGAGCTTCGGCGCCGGCTTGGCGAGTTGCCGCCGGCTGCGCAATCGCAGCAAGCTCAGACGATGTGCCAACAGCTCTTCGAGGATAATCCGGCGCACTGCGGGGTGCCGCCGCGCCATGAGCTCGTTCACCGGGGCAGTAGACGGCGGCGCATGCAGGAGGCGCAGTGCCTCAATCAGCTCGGGCAGCCCAAGCTCTTCACGCAACCGGCGTGGCAACAGCTCACCCCCCATGCGCCCAGCCATCGCCTCCTCAAGCGCGCGGCGTATCAGACAACGCAAGGAAGTTTGATCCAGACCTTCGGTTGAGGGGTATATGGGTCTGAGTCCTTTTTCGCCGGAGACGGGGCGGCCTGGAGCGAACACTCGCCATTGCGGATGGGTCATCCGCAGGCCCGCGGGCCCTGACCGCACCTCGCCGTAGCATAACAACCGTACCCCTGTTTGGAGTCTCTTCCGCTGGTTCGGATAGAAATGAAAGAATTGTAGAGTCAGACGGCCGGTCCCATCGTTGATCCGGCACAGCAGCCGCCGGCGACGCCCTCCTACCACCTCGGTGAGTTCTACGACGCCTGCAACCAACGCGCTCTGCCCTGGGCGGACATGACCCAGAGGAAGGATCCTGGACCAATCTTCGTAGCGCAACGGTAAATGAAATAACAGATCCTCGACCCTGCGGATGCCCAGCCGCGCCAACCGTGCGGCTCGCCGCGGGTCTAGACCCTCCCAATCGGTAAACGCAGCGTCGAGCACACCCGCCGCGGTACTCATGCGTGTCCTGACCCGGTGGCTAACCAGAGAGGCTCACTATGGCCTCCATCTCTACGGCCGCCGCACGCGGCAGAGCAGCGACTCCGACGGCGGCTCGAGCCGGGTAGGGTTCCCGAAAGTACTCGCTCATGATTTCATTGACTCGAGCGAAATGACTCAAGTCCGTGAGGTAAATGGTGAGTTTGACAATATCAGCAAGATCGCCACCCGCTCCTTGACAAACGGCGCGAAGATTATCGAAGACGCGCCGGGTCTGGGTCGCGATATCGCCAGCCACCAGTTCCATGGTCAGAGGGTCCAGAGGAATCTGGCCCGACAGGTAAACCGTCTCACCCACGCGCACCGCCTGCGCATACGGGCCGATGGCGCTCGGCGCATTGTCGGTATGAATAATCTCGCGACCCATGATGGCTCCTCAATCAGCCCATAGCAACTCTCGGCGCTCGCAAATCGGATTCGCTCTAGCCTCTGCGGCGGGTGATCCTCAGCACGGTGTTAAGCATACGCAATCGGCGCATGAGTCGAGCCAAATGCAGCCGATCACGCACCATAAGCACGAGCCGGATAGTGGCAATTACCCCGTCCTTTTCATCGATATCCACCGCTTTGATGTTAGAATCGAGATCGGAAACCGTGGCGGCCACATCGGCGAGTACGCCACAGCGATTGACCACATCGACGGCGACGGCGACCGGAAACTCCCCTGCGACCTCTTTGTCCCATTGGACGTCGAGCCATTTCTCCGGATGATTGCGATATTCGCGAATATTGTGACAGCCCTGATGATGCACCACCACGCCACGCCCGGAGCTAGCAAAACCGACGATCGAATCACCGGGTATGGGGCGACAACAACGCGCGAAGGTAATGACCGCACCCTCGGTAGCGCGGACCATGAGCGGTGCGGTAGCACGCCCATGCTTTTCCACACCGAGCGCCTCGATCGCTTCGGCACTGACCCTGGAAAGCCGCTGCGCGACCAGCCAAGGCATGCGCTGACCCAGCCCCACTTGCTCCAACAAGTCGTCGAGACTCTCCGTGCCAAACGCCTCCACCGCCTCTTTGATCCAGGCTTCGGGCAGATCCTCGAGCTTCACAGCCAAGGCATCCAACGCCTGCCCTACCAAACGGCGCCCCAAGTTGACGGCCTCCTCGCCCTTGAGGCGTTTGAGGCTGTGGCGAATGGCCGTCCGGGCCTTGGCGGTGACGACGAAATCCAGCCACGCCGGATTCGGCCGAGCGGCCGGTGCCGTGATGATCTCCACGGTTTGCCCTGTCTCCAGCAAGGTACGCAATGGCGTCAGGCGGTGGTCGACCATGGCCGCAATGCAACTGTCCCCGATATGGGAGTGCACCGTATAGGCGAAATCCACCACCGTGGCGCCACGTGGCAATTCCATGATCTCGCCACTGGGGGTGAACACATAGACCTCATCGGGCAGTAAATCGATCTTGACGTTTTCAATAAATTCCAATGAATTACCGGCGTTGCGCTGCATCTCCAGCAGGCCGCGCAGCCACTCCCGCGCCCGAGTATGAGCCACGTTGCTGGCGCCAGTATTGCCCTTGTAGAGCCAATGAGCGGCAATCCCGGCCTCGGCCACCTTATCCATTTCGACTGTGCGGATCTGAACTTCGAGATGGATACGGCGCGGACCCAGCAACGTGGTATGCAAAGACTGGTAACCATTCGCCTTGGGTATCGCTATGTAGTCCTTGATGCGCCCAGGTAATGGCTTGTATAGGCCGTGCAGCATGCCCAGCACTTGATAGCAGGTGCTTACGGTATCCACTGTGACGCGAAAGCCATAGACGTCGAAAATGTTATGGAAATTGCCATGCTTGGCACGCATCTTCTGGTAAATGCCCCAAAGATGCTTCTCCCGCCCAACCACACGGCCCGGGATACCGGCCTCGGCCAGACGCTCCTCCAATGTGTGTCCGATTTTGCTGACGATCTCGGAGCGAGATCCTCGCTGATGCCGCAGCTTCTCTTTCAGCACCCGGTAGCGCATAGGGTAGAGTGTGGCAAAGCCTAGATCTTCGAGCTCCACCCGTAACGCGTTGATACCCAAGCGCTGAGCGATTGGGGCATAGATTTCCAGCGTCTCGCGCGCGATTCGCCAACGTTTGTGCGCCGGCATTACCCAGATGGTACGCATATTATGCAGGCGATCCGCCAGCTTGATCAGGATCACCCGGATATCCTGCGCCATGGCCAAAAACATTTTACGGAAGTTCTCGGCCTGCGCCTCCGCTTTGCTACCGAAGTCGATTTGGGTCAGCTTGCTCACCCCATCGACCAACTCGGCCACCTGATCACCGAAACGGGTAGCAATCTCAACTTTGGCCGTGGGCGTATCTTCGATGACATCATGCAGGAGGGCCGCCACGATGCTCTCCACCTCAAGACGCATCTCGGCCAGAATCTTTGCCACCGCCAATGGATGCGTGATGTATGGCTCACCCGTGAGACGGCGCTGATCTTTATGCGCCAAGGCTGCGAATCGGTAGGCTTCAACAACGCGTCGCACTTCGCCGGAATCCATGTAGCTTGCCAGCAAAGCACACAAATCAGCCGCTTGCGTCGGGAGTTCGCACCCGGTGCGCTGTTCGTAGACTACCGCATCGCCCTGAGCCATGATCGATTGCCTAACCTAATCCGGGCGAGCTTCCACGGCATCCTCGCTCAGATCGAACTCCGGCTTGGGCAGTTCGTCTGCATGCAAGATATCCGCCGTCACATAACGCTCGGCGATCTCGCGCAAAGCCACGACGGTAGGCTTGTCATTCTCCCAATCTACATGCGGCTGAGCCCCGCGCGCTATCTGCCGGGCGCGCCGAGTGGCCGCCAAGACAAGCTCGAAGCGATTGCCGATATGCTCCAAACAGTCCTCTACCGTTACTCGCGCCATGCGCTCGCATCCTCCCGAGATTCCGGACGTAACACACCTAACTTATTCTAGTCACAAGCTGGTTGCCGATGAAAGTGAGCTGACCACCGATTTGTACTCCACGCCATATGCAAAATGCGATCACCCACGCCGAGCCCCTAAATGGCCACATAGCGATTCCACAATCCTTGCGCTCCAAGCCTTATGGCCTCGAGGGATCGAGCCGGGACCAATCCTCCTCTACCAGAGGTCATCTCGACGCAGCAATTCGTCCAGCATCCCAGCCCAACGCGGCGCCTGCACCCTGCGTTGCAGGCGCCGCGCATGAACGATCGCGCGCAAGTCCGCCAGCGCCTGCTCGAAGTGATCGTTGATCACGAGGTAATCATACTCAACATAGTGGGCCATCTCCTCGACGGCGGCTTGCATCCGCCCCGCAATCACGACATCGCTATCTTGGGCACGAGTGCGCAACCGATGCTCCAACTCCGCGCGCGAAGGCGGCAATATGAAGATGGAAACCGCCTCGGGCATAGCCGCACGAACCTGCCGTGCGCCTTGCCAATCGATATCGAGCAAGACATCTTGGCCGCGGCCAAGCGCCTGCTCAACCGCCGCACGCGCCGTCGCGTAATAATGATCGAACACACGCGCGTACTCTAGAAATTCACCGGCCGCAGCCATTCGTTCGAAGGCCGCATCCTCCATGAAATGATAATCCACCCCCTCGCGCTCCCCCGGGCGGCGGCGGCGCGTGGTATGCGAGATCGAAACGACCATCCCTGGCTCGCTCTGGCTCAGAGCACGTAGCAGGCTCGTCTTGCCTCCACCAGACGGGGCAGACACGATATACAATATTCCAGTCATGCCTTCTGCCTGAAACCGGGTATTCGCCGGCATCCGCCGCTCACTTACACCCGCCGAGCTCGGAGCAAAGCGACACACACCGTGTCTGGATGCCAAAGCAAGGCCCGTTGACGCGGCTCCCTTGTCCAACCCGCAGCGTGCAAATCAAATCACGCAAAATACCACACCCACGGCCGCCGTTTCGTCTTCGAACCGACGCGGCCAGCGCTATTCTATATTCTGCACCTGCTCGCGCATCTGATCGATGAGCACCTTTATCGTCACCGCCGCACGAGTGGTCGCGGTATCCGATGACTTCGACGCCAGCGTATTGGCCTCCCGGTTGAGTTCTTGCATCAGAAAATCCAACCGTCTGCCCTTCGGCTCATTCTGCCGCAGCACTTGCTCTACCTCCTCGATGTGGCTGAGCAGACGCTCTAATTCCTCGTCGACGTCCAACCGCTGCGCAATCAACACCAACTCCTGCTCTAAACGAGCGGGGTCGGCGCTCGCCTTGAACGCCTCGATGCGCGCGCACAGCCGCTCCTGGGCCGCTCGCACGACCGTGGGACGCCTATACTGGACTTCCCGCGTCAGCTCGCGTATCTGTCCCGCTCGTTCGTGCAGCATTGCCGCAAGCCGCTCGCCTTCCCTCTCCCGCATGCTCAACAACTCACCCAAAGCCACCTCCAGCAACTCGAGCGCGGCTTCGGCGACCGGCTGCAGATCGGACTCGCCTTCCCGCAGCACACCGGGCAGCCGCAGCAACTCGAGCGGCGAAATCGGCGCCGCCTGCGGGAGCAGGCGTCCAAGCGAAAGACAACCGGCAATGACTTGCTCGGCATAGGGCCAATTAATCCGTAGTGCATTAGCCGCATCAATGCTCGGGCGGTAACGCAAAGTACACTCGATCTTACCTCGGCCCAGACGGCGCCCCAGCCGTTCACGTAATGCCGGCTCGAGCGAGCGCAGCTCTTCGGGCAGGTGCACCCGGATATCCAGATAGCGGTGATTAACGGAGCGTATCTCCCAGACGAGCTTGCCTTCGCCGCTCTGCCACTCCCGGCGCGCAAACGCGGTCATGCTGCGAATCATCGCGTCTCTCCCTGCGGGATGAGACCAAAATGTTACGCGCAATGGCGCCGCAAGGAAAACGCCGCTCCCGCGCCGTCCACTGCTGTGCTAGGCTGTTTCTCCAAACTGGAGATCGGCACGAGGAAAGCCATGCGCCCCAGCGGCCGCCACAACCACGAAATGCGGGCCGTGCGTATTACTCGCCACTTCACCAAGCATGCAGAAGGCTCTGCTTTGGTGGAGTTCGGCGACACTAAAATCCTCTGCAACGCCTCTGTCGAAGAGCGTGTACCGCCCTGGCTGCGCACTACTGGTCAGGGTTGGATAACGGCCGAGTACGCAATGCTCCCGCGCGCGACCCAGAGCCGCAACGAACGCGAGGCCGTGCGGGGACGCCAACAAGGCCGAACCATTGAAATCCAGCGCTTGATCGGTCGTTCGCTGCGCGCGGCGATCGATTTACAGGCGTTAGGCGAGCGCCGGATCATCATCGACTGCGATGTCCTGCAAGCCGATGGCGGCACCCGCACCGCCGCCATTACGGGAGGCTATGTCGCCTTGGCGGACGCTCTGCAAAGTCTTACCAAGAAAGGCTTGCTCAAGCGCCCCCCCCTGTTCGGTCATGTGGCTGCCGTGTCCGTGGGAATCTATCGTGGCAAGGTGGTACTCGATTTGGACTACGCTGAGGATGCCGAGGCGGAGACCGACATGAACATCGTCATGAACGAGGTAGGTGCGCTCATCGAAATCCAAGGCACCGCCGAGGGCCACGCCTTCCGGCGTGTCGAACTGGGGCAAATGATCGATCTGGCGGAAGAAGGAATCCGCGGCCTGATTGAGGCGCAACGCCAAGCGCTGGAAGCCTAGCGCGCATGCATCGGATCGTCCTGGCCAGCAACAACTCCGGCAAGGCGCAGGAGATGCAAGCCTTGCTACGAGGCATGAGTATCGAGCTGATACCCCAGCCCTTCTACTGCGTGCCCAGCGTAGCGGAGACCGGGTTAACTTTCATCGAAAACGCTCTTATCAAGGCACGACACGCCTGCGAGCACACCGGCCGTGCCGCAATCGCCGACGACTCCGGCCTCGAAGTCGAGGCCCTTGCCGGCGAGCCGGGCATCTACTCGGCCCGCTATGCCGGTGAGAACGCCGACGATGCCGCCAATAATCGGCGCCTGCTCGATGAGCTCATCGACACCCCGGCAAGCGAGCGTAAGGCCCGTTATATCTGCATCATTGCCTATCTGCGGCACTCGCGCGACCCGGATCCACTCATCTGCCGCGGCACGTGGGAGGGACAAATCATCGAACACCCGCGCGGGACGAACGGCTTCGGTTACGATCCGTTGTTCTATCTGCCGAAGCTCGAGTGCACGGCAGCGGAGCTGGAAACGCAAACCAAAAATCGCATCAGCCATCGAGGTCAAGCGCTGCGGGCGTTGCTCGAGGCCCTCCGCCACGAGGGCTGAAGCCGTGTTCCGCTTCACTACCTCCCCGCCCCTTGCACTCTACGTCCACCTGCCATGGTGCGTGCGCAAATGCCCGTATTGCGACTTCAACTCACACGCCCTGCGCGGCGAGCTACCGGCAACAGCCTACGTGGATGCGCTGCTCGCCGATATACTCAGAGAGATCGAGCACACCCATGGGCGCGCGATCAGTTCCGTGTTTTTGGGCGGCGGAACCCCCAGTTTGTTTCCACCAGCGGCCCTCGCACGACTGCTCGAAGGGCTGCAGCAGCATCTATGGATTGCCGCCGACTGCGAAATCACTTTAGAGGCCAACCCTGGGAGTGTGGACCAGGCCCGCTTCGAGGACTTTCGCTGCACCGGCGTAAACCGTTTGTCCATTGGCGTACAAAGCTTCCAAGCGGACAGCCTACGCCGTCTCGGGCGCATCCATGGGCCGCAAGCCGCGATCGCAGCGGTCGAGACCGCCCATGCGGCCGGTTTCGACAACTTCAACATCGATCTCATGTATGGATTGCCCAATCAGAGCCTGCGGGCGGCTGTCGCGGACATCGCCCAGGCCATTGCGCTGGCGCCACCACATATCTCGCACTACCAGCTCACGCTGGAGCCCAATACGGCGTTTGCGGCACGCCCCCCCGCACTCCCCGAAGATGATGCAATCTATGCGATGCAGATCGACTGCCAAACACGGCTCGCCGGCGCAGGCTATCAGCACTATGAGGTATCAGCCTATGCACGCCGAGATCGCCGCTGCCGGCATAATCTCAATTACTGGACCTTCGGTGACTACCTCGGCATCGGTGCCGGGGCACATGGCAAAGTGACCGACTTTGACAAGGGTAAGATCATCCGCTACGAAAAGTTGGCGCAACCGATGGCGTATATAAGGAAGGTGGCCGCCGGAGAAACCGTGACAGCTTCACACCAACTCAGCGCACAGGATGTGGTGCTGGAGTTCATGATGAACGCCTTGCGGCTACCGGAGGGAATACCACGCCGGCTTTGTACGGCACGAACCGGTTTGCCCTGGAGCCGGTTCGAGGCCGCGGTCAACGATGCCCGCAACCGCGGTTGGCTCGCTATCACGGCGGATGATCGCGTACGACCCACCGCGCTGGGCATGCGGTTTTTGAACGATCTGCTTAGCTGTTTCCTACCACCAGACTGAGCGCAGCTACCAACGGCGAGCGGATTGCCTACTATCAGCGGCTGTTCTCCGTTAGGGCATCTTGGTTATCGCTACGAACACAATGCAGCCAAACAACAGCAAAGAGCCGACGAAGGCGGCGACACGTACCCGCTTGGTCCGCCCGCGCTTCAGGGCGATCGTACCGAGCACAACGTAGGCGAGCAACCCGATCAGCTTGGCGATGATCCAGGGATGATAGGTCAGCGGGAACTCATAAAACGCAACGGCCAGGTACAGGCCGCTTACCAATACCACGGCGTCTATGGCATGGGGTAACACGCGCACCCAACGCCGGCTGAGTAAGGGCGAGTCGTATAGCATCCATACTCCGCGCGCCGTAAAGGACAAGAAAGTGGCGGTAACCAAGGTAATGTGAAGCGATTTGGCGACTATATAGGCGGACAATGCCATTTCCTCCTTCTCTAACGCTCCGTGACACACACCGGATGATTGCTCTAAGCTCTTTCTTATGACCGATTACCGCCCCGTCGCCTGCAAAATATATGCTGAACTGGAATTAGCCATCCTGCGGCGCCGAATGCTGCGCATCGGTTGGCGAGACAGCGATGGGACACGCCGCCTCGCGGCGCTATGGCCGCGGAATTTAGTAACTCGCAGCCATGAGGAGTACTTGATCGCCAAGGGCATGGACGGGGGCCGGCTTGAGATTCGTCTCGATCGTATCACCCGGTTTGATCCTCTCAACCCCTGTCGGGATTAGCCGGGCCAGGGAACATTGGCTGAACTGCGCACGACCATTCTACGGTGCACTTCATTACCCACCAGGCACGCTATCGAGTAGTGCCTGCCAACGGGGTGCCGCCTATACTTGTGGCACGGTCTGGCGGGTTGATCTTTACGAGTGCTTCTGCCCATGGACAGCGAACGGTGCTTCACCATTGACTTCGACGAGTGGTCAAGCCTTGCTAGACATGATCCGCAAGGTTTCGAGGCACGGCGACGTGCCATGCTGGATTCCTTTATCAAGGCGCAACCCGTCGGGCGACGCCAGCGGTTACGTTGCCTACAATGGCGGGTAGATCGCGTCCGGCAGAGCTCGAGCACGCCCCTGCTTGCCTGTCAGAGGCTCTCGCAGCTGATGTGGGAGGCTTTCGCTGGGCCAAGGGGTCTAATGCAGATTCTTACGGGGCCATGCCCCCCGGCGCGCGATACCCGGCAAGCGCTGCGCTCGGCAAAAATTCTTCTCTTTCGTCGACCAGATCAGGCAGGCTCAGCCGATCGATCCCGCGAACCGACTCGGAGCGAACCCGAGCCGTCATAGCCACCCTATTCGATCGGCGGTTGCCTTCCATTACCAGCCGAGTCTATGATGACGCGCCTTGCAGCCTGGTGGCTGCATACGGTGGCCTCATCAACGAGCATTAGGAGGCAGCTCAATGAAAAAAGGCATCCACCCCGAATATCGCCCTGTCGTGTTCCAGGATCTTTCTTCCGACTTCGTGTTCCTCACTCGCTCCACGCTGCGCACGAAGGAAACGATCAAATGGAAGGACGGCAAAGAATACCCATTATGCAAGGTCGAAGTATCGAGCAAGAGCCATCCGTTTTTTACCGGTAAACAACGCGTAGCCAGCAGTGGTGGCCGCGTGGATCAGTTCCGCAAGCGCTACGGCAACGCCGGCAAGAATAAATAGCCGTTACAACGCTTGTCTGGCGAGCTGTTGCTTCGATCCAACCCCGCCCCAGCCCCGCGCGGCCTACGTTGCAGCGGGGCACCGTGCTGCATCGACCCGGCCCGAAGAGACGAGGATAGCCCGCTATCTTCCGCCGTCTCTTCCTCATGCAAGCTCTGAAAATTCAGTTCATGCCGGACCCTTCGACTACTCCAGGGCTGGACGTGTCGAAGGGCCGTGGGCGAGCGGATCACAATAGATCTTTCTTGAGGGCCCCATGCATCTTCATCAACCCCAACCACCTGGAGCACGATTGCGAGTGAGTAAATTCTTCTTGATTATGGCAATCTGTGCCACGAGCTCATGAAGCCTCACCCGCCACCTGCATAACGCCGGTGAATTTGCATAACCGCGCATAAACGGCCCGATCGTTTACCGAGAAGGCTTATTAGGGGGGAGAGCGGCGGCGAGCCACAGCAACCGCCATGATCTGATGCAGCTAACGCTTGAATCCGCCCGTCTATAGCAGCCCGCTACGGATCATCAACGGCAAACGCACTCGGCTCCAGGCTTCGCAGGCTATGCTCGAGCTCTATGCAGGAGAGCAACTTATGTCCCAGAAAACCGTCACGATTACCGATAATGCCACGGGCAAGAGCGTGGACTTTCCCGTACGCGAGGCAACGCACGGACCGGCTGTAATCGATATCAAAGACCTCTATAAAGAAATGGGGTATTTCACCTACGATCCCGGATTCACCTCCACAGCCAGCTGTCGCAGCGATATCACATACATCGGCGGCGATCAGGGCGAGCTATGGTATCGCGGTTATCCGATCGATCAGTTGGCCGAGCAGAGCTCTTTTCTCGAGGTGGCTTATCTGCTGCTACATGGCGAATTGCCGAGCAAACGTGAGTTGGATGCATTCAACCGCGCGATAACCCACCACACGATGGTCAACGAGAGCTTGAAGAACTTTTTCAACGGCTTCCACTACAATGCCCATCCAATGGCGATGTTAACGGGGGTGGTCGGCTCTCTATCGGCTTTCTACCATGATACCGTCGATGTCAGCGACCCATACAACCGGATGCTTTGCGCCTATCGAATCTTCGCCAAAATGCCGACCATCTCCGCCGCGGCCTTCAAACACATGCTGGGTGAGCCGTTCGTCTATCCACAAAATCGCCTGAGCTACTGCGGCAATCTCCTCAACATGCTCTTCTCCCGGCCCTCCGAAGAGTTCGAAATCAACCCGGTGGCAGAACGCGCACTAGACCAGCTGCTAATCCTACACGCCGACCACGAGCAAAATGCCAGCGCTTCCACCATCCGCCTCACTGGCAGCACGGGAACGAACCCGTTCGCCGCCGTCGCGGCCGGCTGTGCGGCCCTCTGGGGTCCGGCGCACGGCGGAGCCAATGAGGCCGTTCTGAACATGCTCAAGGAGATCGGCGACGTAAAACAGGTGCCCCACTACATCGACAAGGCCAAGGACAAGGATGATCCATTCCGGCTGATGGGGTTCGGACATCGGGTCTACAAGCATTATGACCCCCGCGCCAGCATCATCCGCAAAACGTGCCACGAGGTACTGGACGAGCTGGGTATCTACAATGATCCGCAGCTCGAGTTGGCAATGCGGCTCGAGGAGATCGCCCTAGCGGATGATTATTTCGTCGAACGCAAGCTCTATCCCAATGTTGATTTCTATTCGGGCATCATCTACCGGGCACTGGGTATCCCGACCGAGTTTTTCACGGTAATGTTCGCAATCGGCCGTACGCCGGGGTGGCTCGCTCAGTGGATGGAGCTGGTTACCGATCCCGAGCAGCGCATCGGTCGTCCGCGCCAGCTCTATGCTGGACCGAGCAAGCGCGACTATGTGCCACTGCACCGGCGCTCAGGCTGATCATCCCGGGAGGCTTCGCCCACCCTCGCCCTGCCGGCGAACCCCCTGGAAACAAAGCATTGGCTTCGGCACGGTGTTAGAGCGCTTGGCTTAGCGCGGCTCTTGCAATAGCCGGCGCACGGCGGCTCGATTGGCCCGTCGCATGGGTTGGCCGTCCGTATAGCTACGCGGGGATTGCCGCAGTCCCAGGCGGCCGAACACGGTGAGATCAATGCGCGTCTCATCGGCTACGAAGCGGTAGACTGGCAGAAACACATAATCGTCCGACCCACTGAAGCGCAGGCGGCGCCAATCCTCCTCAAAAGGAATATGTTGCTCCATGAGAAACAAGGCGATCTCCTCCGGCGTGTCGGCAAATACATGGAGGTTGATGTCGGAATGCGCATCCGCCGTACCCTCCAACACCGAGCCGACTAAACGGGGTTGGAAACGCGCGAAAAACTCCATAGCTTCCAGCGCCACCCCCCTCAAGCGACGCAGCTGCCGGGCCTGGGCCGCACCACCAAAAAGCCGCTGATAATCGGTCAACGCCGCCTGGATTTCGCGATTTTGCGGCAAATTGCGGGTATCCGGGGCACCCAATCGATCCGCGGCTTTGCGCTTGGCGAGATGAAAATCGCGGATCCCTTCTTCCGCCATCAGGCGAGCCGCCAGCTGTATCAAGCGCTCGCGCATGCGGCTGTCGCGTGCGTTGCCGCGGCGTGGCATGGTCAGACCTCGTCGATTAAAATAGCGACTGCGCAGACTGTGGAATTCGATCCCCGCCGGTCGCGCCGTCGACTGTTTGGGACTCACGCGCGGGCAGCCTGCCGGCCCGGAAGGTCTCGAACATGGCATCGGGATTGTCAGGTGTCGTCATCAAACCCGTCCTCGAATCAATGCGCACCGTTACCAAACCCGGTGGTTGCGCGAGCGGCTGCTCTGGAACCCCCTGCAAGACACCATCCATATAAGCCATCCACATGGGAAGTGCGGCCTTGGCACCCGTCTCGTTGCGCCCCAGCGGTTGCAGGCGATCGAAACCGACCCATACGGTGGTCACCAGAGCCGGATTGAAACCCGAAAACCAAGCATCTCGCTGATCGTTGGTGGTTCCCGTCTTGCCCGCAAGATCGGAGCGACCCAATGCCAAAGCCTTACGACCCGTTCCCCGATGTATCGCATCCTGCAACATCGTAGTCAACAAGTAAGCATTGGCTGCCGATATCGCCCGGGGCGCCGGGTATGTTCGCCTGCCGTGCGCCGCAGCCGCCGCGCTCGGCAGCGCCGCGTGGGTGGGCGGACGGCTTTGTGGCTCAATGCAATCCGAACAGGCTACGGCCGGATGGGCTTCGAAAAGAACATGTCCGTTGTCGTCGACGATTCGTTGAATGAAATAAGGTCGGATTCGAAAGCCGCCGTTGGCGAAAACGCTATAGCCGCGAGCGAGTTCCAATAAAGTCACATTGGCACTGCCAAGCGCCAGTGACAGATTGCGCGGCAGCTGCTCGGGCGTGAAGCCAAAGCGTTGCAGGTATTTAATCGTCGGTGCGATACCGACCTGCTGCAGAATTCGAATCGAGACCAGATTGCGCGAATGGACAAGCGCCTCGCGCAGACGCGTCGGACCAAAGAAGCGGCCGCTGTAATTCTGCGGGCGCCAGGTATCCTCCAGCGCCGCATCCTGGAACACAACCGGTGCGTCATTGATCAATGTGGCCGGCGTGAAGCCCGCGTGCAAGGCCGCCGAATAAATAAAAGGCTTGAAGCTCGAGCCCGGTTGGCGCTGCGCCTGAGTCACGCGGTTGAATTTACTGAGCCCGAAATCATAACCACCCACGAGCGCGATAATACGCCCGTCAGAGGGTGCAATGGAGAGCAGCGCGCCCTGCACCTCGGGCACTTCGGCCAACCTCGGGCCGGCGTCAGTGATCCGGACGCGGATGACATCACCTCGCTCGAGCACCTCGGTAACCGCAGCCAGGCGCTCGTTTGGGTTGGCGCGGCGGTTGCGGGCCGCCCAGCGAATCCCGCCCCAGGACAGCAGCCAAGGCTCCGCCCGGTCTTCGCTGACGAGTTTCACGCCACTCTTGCCAACCCCGAGCACCAGGGCGTTATGGAGATCGGCGACCTCAGGATAGCCAGCGAGCCGTTCCCGCCAATCGCGCGGCACCCAGGCTTTTCCAAGCGCGATGTGATCCACCGGCCCCCGGTAACCATGCCGTTCGTCATATTGATAAAGTGCTTTGCGCAGCGCCCGCAGCGCTATTTGCTGGGGCTTGCTCTGCACGGTGGTATATACGCGGTAGCCCTTGGAATAAGCCGCCTCCTCGCCAAACCGCTCGGTCACGACCGCCCGCGCCATCTCCGCCAAATAGTGGGCCTCTACCTCATAATCGGCGCCGTGCAGCGTGGCCGTAATGGGAGCGGCCATGGCCTGCCGATAGCGGGCCTCGTCGAGGAAACCCATGGCGCGCATCCGGCCGAGCACATAACTGCGCCGGATCAAGGCGCGGTTTTCATCGGTAATGGGATTGAAGGCCGATGGTGCTTTGGGCAGACCCGCGATCATCGCCAGCTGCGCCAGTGTCAAGTCCGACGGCGATTTGCCGTAATAAATCTCGGCGGCTGCACCCACGCCATAAGCATGGTGACCCAGATAAATCTTGTTCAGATAGAGCTCGAGGATCTCCTGTTTGCTGAGCTCACGATCGATTCTCAGCGCCAGGAGGATCTCTTTGGCTTTCCGAATGAAGGAGCGTTCTCGGGTGAGGAAAAAGTTCCGGGCGACTTGCATGGTAATGGTGCTGCCACCCGGGCCTTTTTCACCAGTGCGAACTAGGTACCAGATCGCCCGGAGAATCCCTTGGTAGTCTACTCCCGGGTGTTCGAAAAACCGCTGATCCTCGGCAGCGATAACAGCGTTGATCAGGTCTTGAGGCAACTCGTCGTAATGTACCGGGAGGCGTTTTTTCGCGCCATAGGCGGCGATCAATGTGCCATCGGCGGTGAATATCCGCAATGGCACCTGGAAGTCTACATCCTTAAGGGTTTTCACCGAAGGCAAACTCGGCGCGAACGCGAAATAACCGACTCCGGCTGCGATGCAGCCTAGCAGGATCAATAACGACAGGCTGGCAAGGAGGTAGGCCGGGATGCGCAACAGGCGTTTCATCGTTAGCGGCGGTATATCAACTCCAAACGAACGCCAGTATAACACCTGCAACATCCCATCGATTTACCCCGGAAACATCGCGAATTCGCCACGCAACCGCGATCGGCTTGGAGCGCGCTGCGTGCAATGGATAGGTGCGGGATGAGACTCAATACGCAACAGCTGACCACATTCTTCCGCAAGCAAGGCTCGCCTTTGCTCGGCATCGATATCAGCTCCACGGCAGTCAAGCTCATCGAGTTGCGCCGGCTGAATACAGAGCGCTTACGAGTAGAAAGCTATGCGATCGAGCCACTGCCGCAAAATGCCGTAGTGGAGAAAAACATCACCAACTTGGAGGCCGTCTCGGAGAGTGTACGCGCCGCGCTCAAACGCGCTCAGACGAAAGTCAAAGAGGCCGCCGTTGCCGTTTCCAGCTCCTCAGCCATCAGCAAGACACTGACCCTCCCCGCCCATCTCGGCACTGACGACATGGAAGCTCAGGTCAACCTGCAAGCCGATCAGAACATCCCTTATCCGCTGGAGGAGGTCAACCTCGATTTCCAGGTGATCGGGACATCGGCACACAACCCGGAAGAGGTGGACGTGCTGCTGGTGGCCTCGCGCAGCGAAAACGTCGACATCCGCGTCGACGCGCTCGAAGCGGCGGGTCTGAAGACGAAAATCGTCGATGTCGAAAGCTACGCCATGGAAAAGGCGTTCCGGCTCATCGCCCCTGACCTGCCGGGCGACGAACCCAGGACGGTGGCCGTAGTGGATATCGGCGCCACCATGACCACGCTGACCGTGTTCGAAAACGAGCGCATCGTCTACACCCGTGACCAGGCCTTCGGGGGCCGCCAGCTCACAGAAGAGATCATGCGCTGCTACGGCATGTCCTACGAACAAGCCGACACCAATAAGCGCCGAGGCGGACTGCCCGATAGCTATGAAGCAGAAGTCCTCGAGCCGTTCAAAGAAAATATGGCCCAACAAGTGGCCCGATCACTGCAGTTCTTCTTTGGTGCCAGCCAACACAACAGCGTGGATCATATCCTGCTCGCCGGTGGTTGTGCCGCGATTGTCGGCGCCACCGAGGTGATCGAGGAGCACACCGCCGCCCCCACCACCGTGGCGAACCCGTTCGGCCGGATGACCGTCTCCTCCAGGGTGCCGCCGCAGAGCCTGACCGAAGACGCGCCATCACTGATGATTGCGTGCGGGCTGGCCTTGAGGAGTTACCATTGAGATGGCGATACATATTAATCTATTGCCCTGGCGCGAAGAGCTGCGCAAGCGGCGCGAGCGTATCTTCTACGGCATGCTGGCGACCTCGGTGCTACTCGGCGCTGGCGTATGGCTGATTACCCATACCGAGCTCAACGGCCGGATCGACTACCAGCACGATCGCAATCAATTCTTAAAGGCGGAAATCGCCCAGCTAGATAAAAAAATCGTCAAAATCCGCAAGCTCGAAGCGACCAAGAAGCGGTTGATTGCCCGGATGGAGGTGATTCAGAAGCTCCAGCAGGGGCGGCCCCAGATCGTGCATCTATTCCATCAGTTCGTAACGACCCTCCCCGACGGTCTCTACCTGACCAGCATCAAAGAGCAAGACAGCCATATCACTATAACCGGAATGGCTGAATCCAATGCTCGAGTTTCCAACTATATGGAGAACCTGGACGGCTCGCGCTGGCTAACCGACCCGGACTTGAAAGTCATCGAGGTAAAAGACCACAACGGATTTCGGACCAGCAACTTCACGTTAGCCGTGCAGCAAACCAGCCCGGCGGCGAGCAAAATCGCGCAGGGGGGAAGTTGATGAACCTCGCCGAGTTGCGTGAGCTCGATCTCAATCAACCCGGGCGCTGGCCGCTGCCCGTCAAGCTCGCGGCGATGCTCGTCGTATTTTCACTGGTGCTCGCGGCGGGGTGGTATTTCGACTGGCAACATCAATGGGAACAACTCGAGCAGGCCCGCGCCCGCGAGACCGAACTGAAAAAGCAATTCGAGCAAAAACAACGCATCGCCGCCAACCTAGGCGCTTATCAAAAGCAGCTCAAGGACATGGAGGCCTCTTTTGGGGCCATGCTGCGGCAGCTGCCCAGCCAGGCCGAGGTGGCGAAGTTGCTGGTGGACATTTCCCAAACCGGCTTGGCCAGCGGGCTGGAGTTCGAACTTTTCAAGCCGCACCAATCCATTCACAAGGAATTCTACGCCGAGCTCCCAGTATCGATCCGAGTTCGTGGCACCTATCAAGAATTCGCCCATTTCGTCAGTGCGGTGGCGAACCTGCCGCGGATCGTCACCCTGCACAACATTAGCATCAACCGAAACGGCCCCGCTCGCACCGGGCCGAATAAGAGGCAAGGCACGCCGCTAAGCATGGCGTTGAGCGCTAAGACCTACTGGTACCTGGAAGAGGGCGCTAACCGATGAGCTCATTGCTAGGCCGCCGCAACCGCCTCGCCACCGCACGCGCAATCCTCATGTTACCGATCATTGCTTTATCGGCGGGCTGTTCCCAAGACATGCGCGACCTGCGCAGCTACCTCCAGGAGGTAAAGCAACGACCTGGAGGACCAATCGCCGCGCTTCCCGAAATGAAGCCGTTTGCCACCTTCAACTATCCGGATACGGCAGCGCGTGACCCATTTGCTCCCCTGGCTTTCGGCGAGCCGGAACAAACGGCAAACCGCATACAATCCGGGCCAAGGCCGGATCCCACCCGGCCCAAAGAGGCGCTGGAGGAGTACCCCTTGGACTCGCTGGCGTTCGTGGGCACCTTACGGCGCGGCGATCAGCTCTGGGCGCTCATCCGCGATCCCGGCGGAACGATCCATCGCGTACAAAACGGCAACCACCTGGGCCAGCATTACGGCCGTGTGGTCGCCATCTCGCCTCGATCGATCGAGCTCACCGAACTTATCCCCGATCAACAAGGGGGCTGGTTGCGGCACGAAGGATCGTTGGCAATGAACGATTGACAGTTCGGCGCCGCACAAAATGAACAAGCACCAAGGATTGGGGGGGACCATGAGGATGATATCGACAAGAGCGTTCGTTTCGCCTGTCGCCTGGCTGCTGCTGCCCATGCTGCTGTTGCTCATCGGCGCGGCCCAAGGCGCGCAAGCGGCGGAAAACGTTCTGCGCCAGCTCGATTATTCGGCCTTGCCGGGTAATCGGGTCGAACTCACGCTTACGCTCGACCAGCCGGTAGCACCGCCGCAAAGCTTCAAAACCAGCAACCCGGCCCGCATCGCTCTCGATTTCATGGGTACCCGCAGCGCGCTCGCGCAGCGCAGCGTGGAGATCGGCATCGGCGCGATCAACTCGGTCACCACCGCCGAGGCCGGCAACCGCACGCGTGTGGTCATCGCGCTCTCGCAGATGGTCCCCTATATGACCCAGGTGGATGGCAACAAATTCCACATTCTGCTGCAACAGCCCACGGCCATGATAAGCGCGGCGCAATCCCCCAACTCCTCGGGCGCGGCGGGCGCAAGCGAAAATCGGATCACCAAAATCGACTTTCAGCGCGGCGCCGGTGGCGCGGGCAAAATCGTAGTCAACTTCTCCGACCCCTCCGCCGCCGTGGATGTGCGCCAGGAAGGCGGGAAGGTGGTGGCCAATTTCATGCGCACGAAAGTGCCGGAACGGCTACAGCGCCGCCTCGATGTCACCGATTTCGCCACGCCGGTGCAAACCATCGCCACGACTCAGCGCGGAGACTCGGCACGCATCACCATCACGCCGAGCGGCACCTACGATCAGATCGCCTATCAAGCCGACAACACGTTCACCATCGAGATCAAACCGATCTCCACGGCAGAGAAAAAGCAGCAGGAAAAAAAGACTTTCCAATACACCGGTGAGCGTTTGTCACTGAACTTCCAGGACATCGCCGTGCGCTCGGTGCTGCAATTGCTCGCGGATTTCACCGGCACCAACCTGGTGGTCAGTGACAGCGTCACAGGCAACATTACGCTGCGGTTGCAGAATGTGCCGTGGGACCAGGCGTTGGATATCATCCTCAAGACCAAGGGCCTCGGCAAACGCCAGACCGGCAACGTTATGCTCGTGGCACCGGCGGCGGAGATCGCCGCCCGCGAGAAGCTGGAGCTGCAAGCCAAGCAGCAAATCCAGCAGCTCGCCCCCTTGCATTCGGAGTTCCTTCAGGTCAATTACGCCAAGGCCCAAGACCTCGCCCAGCTCATCCTGGGCGGCGGCCAGAAGGGCCGCTCTCTGCTCTCGGAACGTGGCACGGTCAACGTCGATGAGCGCACCAACACGCTCATCATCCGTGATACCGAGCAGAACCTGGATGACATCCGGCGGCTGGTGAGCAAGCTCGACATCCCGGTGCGCCAGGTGCTCATCGAATCACGGGTGGTCATCGCCAACGATGATTTCACCAATGAACTGGGCGTGCGCTTCGGCTACAGCCGCGACCAAGGCAACCTCGCGGGCGATGGCAAAGGCGCAGTCATCGGCGGCAAGCTGCCCGGTGACGTCAACTTTGGTCAGTCAACAGGCTTCGAGGTGCCAGCCGGCAGCGGCAACGAGGGGCTGCTGGTCGATCTACCGGTGACCGCGGCGGCCGGCTCGGTCGGACTCGCGGTGGGCAAAATCGGCAGCTATCTGCTCCAGCTTGAGCTCTCCGCCATGGAAAACGAGAACCGCGGGGATGTCATCTCCAGCCCGCGCGTGATCACGACCAACCAAAAGGAGGCCTACATCAAGCAGGGTGTGCAAATCCCCTTCCAACAAGCCACCTCCAGCGGTGCCACCAGCGTTCAGTTCAAGGAGGCGGTGCTCGGGCTCACCGTCACACCGCAAATCACCCCCGACGATCGAATCCTGCTCGACTTGCAGGTCACCAAGGACAGCCGCGGCGAGCAAACCACGGCAGGCCCGGCGATCAATACCCAGGCCGTAGGCACCCAGGTGCTGGTAAACAACGGCGAGACCATCGTGCTGGGCGGCGTATACGAGCGGACCAAGAACCGAACGATAACCCGCGTGCCCTTCTTCGGCGAACTGCCGCTGCTGGGCTGGCTGTTCCGCAACACTGTGCGCGTCAACAACAATAGCGAACTGCTGATCTTCGTCACGCCTAAAATCCTCAAGGAGAACATGGCGCTTTACCGATAGGGCCGAATCGTCCAACGTGGCCCGGCCGCCGCCGGCGTTTGCGCATCCCAGTGTGTTAGCAACAAATAGATTTGTCCGGTTTTGTAGCAAATGAATTGTCCGCCTGTGCTGGCCGTGGTTCCGGCCCTGGAGGGCGTAGCCCGAAGGGGCCGGAACCACGGCGGCGCGCTGCGGGCGGA
>JAGFJL010000064.1 GCA_024102725.1 Nitrococcus mobilis | reverse complement strand
GTGAGGGCGTGGGTATGCCCGATGCGCTTTCATCACCCGGTGCGGCGGGGGTACGCCGCTATAACATTAGCGAGATGGAGGCGGTGCACGACAAGAAGAAGATCGCGCGATCAACTGCATTAGGCCTTTTCTATACAGCTACCGACACTGTAGAGGAATGGCTTGCGACGGGACGCGCGCTTGCACTGGTGCTTCTCGCCTGCACCGCGCAAGACGTTCGTGCATCCTTTCTAAGTCAGCCGATCGAAGTGCCTGAACTCAGGACGGGCCTGGCCCGTGTAGCAAACGTCCGAGGTATCCCCCAACTGCTCCTGCGGTTTGGCTATGGTCCGTTGATCGCACGTTCCGCCAGGCGCCCCGTAAAAGAGGTTCTGCTCTAATGGCGGTTGGATGTCGTCGCACCCCCTTCGAGGCTAATCATTAACCTACCGTTCACCAGTCGTGAGGTGATGTGCCACCACCAAACCCGCTGCACCAGCGTCCGAGCCGGCACGCAGCTTCGGCGATCTCTGGACGCAGCCTGGAACTCGCTCGGGTTGTGAGACGCGCTGCTCTTCTCGGCGTTTCAGGCTCGCGTCGCAAACACTTCCAGGATTTCGCCTATCACGTGAATGCTGCCGTCCGTGGCCCGGTTGTGGTCGGACCATAGCTGCGTCCGGTCAGTCTTGAGCGTCCCCTGCCCGTCGGCATTGAGCGAGGCCAACGCCTCGATCACGGATCCAAAATGCTCCGCGTAGAAACGCACGACCTCCTTCGGCCCGGTGCAACTGAAAAGGTGGAGATCTGCTGCTAGGAAGCACATCGCAGCGTTACCGACACCGCGAAATTGGGCGTCCTCAGGGCCGGCCGCCGTATTCAGAACTCTTGTGAAGAGCATCAAAGCCGGGGACGCCGCTCTGCTATCCAATCGCTTTTACCGGCTCTATGAGGGGCTCGCGGTCGTTCATGGGCGTGTTCACGATACGGCTGACAGGGTGCGCTTTGATCCGCTGCGGGTCACAGGCCTTGAGCAAGCCTCGGAGTGACTCCGTATCCTGGTTCTCTGGGGCGATCCAGCGGTCCCAGTGCTCCTCGAATAAAACGACCGGCATGCGGTTGTGGATTGCCCGCATGGTGTCGTTCGCCTCCGTGGTGATGATGGCGCACGTCGTCAGCGGCTCTTCCCCGCCTTTCCACGTGTCGGACACACCGGCGAACCACATGGGCAGTCCATCGGCCCGGTAGACATAGTATGGCTGCTTACCGTGCTCGGTTCGCTTCCACTCGTAGAATCCGTTAGCCGGGATCAATGTGCGCCCTGAGCGAAATGCCAGGCGGAATACGCCGCTGCTGGCAACGGATTCTGCCCGAGCATTGATCGGGTGAAGCGTCTTCGCGTCCTTCGCCCAGCGTGGAACTAGGACGTGTTCACAATTTGGTTTAATCTACCGTTCCAAGCTGTTGATGGACTTGGCCAGATGGAACGGCGAGTACTACGAGACGACCAATGGGAGCGGATCAAGGACTTGTTGCCCGGCAAAGCCTCCGATCGGGGCGTGACTGCCAAAGACAATCGCTTGTTTTTGGAAGCCGTGCTGTGGATCGCGCGCACCGGTGCGCCCTGGCGCGATCTGCCCCCAGAGCTGGGCAAACTGGCACACCACATATGTCCGCTTTGCGCGTTGGGCCAGAGACGGGGTCTGGGAGCGGATCTTCCGAGCCTTCGGTGACGATCGGGATCTCAAAGAAGTCATGCTCGACAGCACGGCAGTGCGTGCCCACCAACACGCCGCAGGCGCCCAAAAAAACACGGCCCGCAGGCTCTGGGCCGCTCTCGCGGCGGATTCGCCACCAAACTCCACGGCATCGTCGATGCGCTCGGCAACCCCCTTGGCTTTACGCTCACCGGCGCCGAGCAGGCCGATATCACCCAAGCCTTCGCCGTACTCGAGCAAACTCCAGGCGCGCAGGCGGTGATCGCCGATAAGGGCTATGACTGCAACGCCTTGGTCGAGCACATTGAAGCGCAACAGGCCGAGGCCGTCATTCCGCCTCGCTCCAATCGAAAGATGCCACGGGACTATGATCGGCATCGCTACAAGGCGCGCAATCTGGTGGAGCGCTTCTTCAACCGGCTCAAGCAGTTCCGCCGGATAGCGACCCGGTACGAGAAACTCGCCGCCCATTTTGCTGCCATGGTCAGGTGTGCATGCATCGTGCTCTGGCTCGCTTAAATGTGAACACGGCCTAGGGCGAGCATTCGCTCGTTGCCCGCGAACCCCTCGCCCACGACGTGTCCAAGGCCGTGCGAACGCAGGTTGCGGATGAGCTTGTCCAGAAGCTTGGCCCCGAGTCCCCGGCCCTTCATATCAGTCGGTCTCCTCCTCGAGATCCCTCGGATAGGGCCGAATTATCTCGATGAGTACCCGGAAGATCGCCTCCCGGTCTGCCGCGGGCCGGCCGCGATAGCCGGCGA
>JAGFJL010000047.1 GCA_024102725.1 Nitrococcus mobilis | reverse complement strand
GGCGGCGCAGTCGATACGGCGCACTGCGGCGACCGCGTCCCGGCGCGGCACCACGACCACTCGGGCGGTGTAGCGATCGCCCATGGCGGCGAGCGCGTCGAGTGCCTTCGCACAAGCCGGGCAGCCGGGCGATACGAACACGGTGACCTGGTGCGAGCCCGCGCCGAGATACACTGTCACGAGCTTTGAGAAGTCGATCTCCAGCGCGTCCAGGTCCAGGCGCAGCGCATAGCGCTCGATGTCGGCGCTCGAGTCGAGCACGCGGCCGTTATGCCAGAGATCACGCAACGTGCCATCGAGCAGGAAACGCCCGTTGGCCGAGAGGATGTAGAGATTGCCGCCGGCCTCCACAGCGGTAATACCGCCGGCTGTGGGTAGTCGATGCACGGTGTCCGGCCCCTGGCCGTTTAACAGGCGTTCGAGCACCTGCTGCGGCACGGCCTTCTCGCCGGCGTGCGCCAGCCCGATGCTCACGCTGGCGGCGACGGCAGCGGCGGCCAGACCGCGGCGAGAGCGGCGGGGCACCAGGGCCGTTGTATCTCGAATGTTCATAATAATGGCGAGCCTACTGATTCCTGGTCGCCTCCAAGTGCTGAAATACACGGCGAGCACGTGGGCGTTTCACTTTTTTTGCTGACCGCCTTGCGCCACCCTGCCGGGCGGTTTGTTGCGGCGAAACCGCGCGCAGCCGCGTGCCTTCCGTGATGACGAAATCCGCCCGGCGATTGGCGTTGATCTCGATCACGGGGAAGATGTTCTCTGCCATGTCCAGGTAGAACTCGGCGAGCCGGTCGAGGGCCGTGCTCGCGCCCCGCACGGCCCCGGCGGTCAGCGAGTCAGAGCTGAGGACCTTCTGGTACTGCACGGCGTTCCTGCCGTTGGTCTGGATGGTGGGAACCGGCACCTGGCCAAAGACTTGGCTCATGCCCGAGAAGAAGCCAGCGGCGAGCGATTTGGCGAGCATTTGACCCTGCTTGGAGACCACCCGCCCGCGCAGGCCGACCTTGCCGTCCTCGCCGACTGCGTAGGCATTCAGGGATACCTCGATCACCCCGCCGTCGCTGCGCACGCACGACAGTACCTCGGCACGCAGGTACGCCCGCTCGGCGGAGAGGCTGCCGTAGCCGCTTGCGATGATGAAGCACTCGCGCACGTCGAGCCGGTAGCGGTTGGGCAGAATGGCGTCCTTTTTCACCCGCACGAGCGCGGGGAACGGCTGCGTCTGCGCGGCGTTATTGGTCGGCGCCTCCATGCCGGTGATCAGCACCCCGGAGATGATGCTGGCGGCCGGGATATATACACCCTGGCGCCCATCCTTGCCCTGCTCGTCCGCCTGTGCCGGCTCGTCGTTGCCGATCACGCGGATCTTGAGCGGCTTCATTTCGGCCTCGGGCGTCTCCCCTGCTCCTGCGCTCACGCTCTCGCGCGCCGTGTCCTGATCCAGGGCAAGTGGTGCGGGCTTTTTCCAGATGTCCGAGGGCGTTGTCTCCGGCCTCGTTGGCGCCCTGGCCGGCTCGGGTGCGGGGGTGGACGCGCCGGCCGTGGTGTCCTCGTCGTCGAGCGTCTTGCGCAGCTCATAGAGCTGATCGGCCAGCTCATCGGCATTCACCGCCTCGTCGCTGGTCCGCTCCATCTCGGCGGACAGCTCGCCGAGCTGGCCGCGCAGATCGTGCACGGCCTTCTCCAGCCCGCGAGTGCGGTTATTGAGCCCACCGATGCCGAGCTCGCGCGTGTCCGTGCCGATCAGGATGTGCTCGACGACCTGATCCCGTGGGTCGGTGCCGCGCGCCGAAGGCGTCGCGGTCACGAACAGGTAAACTATTACCACGGCGACGGTGCCTACCAGGCCAATGATCAGCAGTCGCTGGTGGCCGGGCGAAAGCGCCTGCCACCGGCGGCTCAGGAAATTGCCGGAATCGCGCTCACTCATGGTCGGCCTCATTGGGGTCGATGAGTGACGGGCGCGCCCGGGTTTCCCGGGCCTCGGAGGGGCGGCGCACCACCATATAGAGCTCGGTGTGCTCGCCGGGCGCCAGACTCGCCCGCGGCCAGGCCGCCACCGCCAGCAGCCCCGGGTAGCGGCAGCTTGCCTCGTCAATTTCTAGGCGCTCATCGGTTCTATTCGTGGCCACGCCCACCAGCAGGATGAGACTTGAGCCCGGCAGCGTCTGGCCGGCCTCCACATCGATGCCGGGCTCCACGCAGGCCATCGCGGGGTCGCCCGCTCGCCAGGACCGCATCCCATAGCCCGGCGGTACCTTGCCAAGGGCAAGCCGGCGCAGCGCCGACTCGATGGTCTCCACATAGGGGCTGGCACGCTCCCAGTCACCGGCACGGGGTGCGCTTTGGTACGCCTGCCCCGTCGCGGCGGCCGCCCTATCGGCAAGGCGCAGTCGGAGCACGCGCGGCGGGATTGAGCGCGGCAGAAGAGTCAGTGAGAGCGCCACGTCCTGGTGGCCCCGCGGGCTGACATACAGCGCGGTTGGAGCCTCGGCCTGGGTGGCGACGTAGAGCACGTTAGCCACGGCGCTGATCTTCGCCCGCGAGGTCGTGTGCACTACCGGGTGGGCGAAAGGCGTGATGATCCGATTGAGATGCCCCCTGGCGATGGGGATGATCTGATTGGCACCTGGAACGAGCACGAGCGTCTGGCGCGTCTGCGTCATTGGCTGCGCGTGATCCTCGCCCGTGTCGGGGGCGGACGTGGATGTCGGCGGCTCTCGCGTTTCGACCGCGGGAAGCGTGACGTCGGGCAACTCCGGGCTCTCCACGGTTCCGCTCCCGACGGCGGGCGTGGCACCGCCCGCCGTGGCGGCACCGGGGATAGCGAGCAACGCGGCGAAGGCAATCGCGCGGGAGCGATTCGGACGGGATCGCACCATTATGAATTTTCCTCCAGACGCGGCGCCTCAGAGTAGACCTTGAATTCGGAGATCACGGGCTTGTAGCCGCGGATCGAGACGACCAGCTCATAGGTGCGATCGTCGGTGACCGAATCGGAGCCGGGGCCGGCGCTGGTCTGGCGACCTCTGACGTAGACCGTGTCGGTCTTGGGGTCGTAGAGCACCTTGTGGGCGGTGAACGTCGTCGCCACCCGTGCCCGGTCGATCTTCGCCGCCTGGTTGCGGATGGCGTCGACCACCGGGCGATAGAGATCGGAGGCGAGAAGCGGTGTGAGTGCGGCGACGATGAAGTCCGCGCTGCCGGGCTTGACGTTGCCGAGCAGGTTGGCGACGAATAGGCCCCACGCCTTCTTATAGGCAGCGTTGGCCTCGTTCTGTGTGATACGAACGGCCTCGTTGAGCCCGGGCGGCTGGATCGTCACCACGGTGCGCACGGAGAATACGGCCACGGCCAACACGACGTTGGCCACCAGCAGCCCCAGCGCTACCCAACGCAGCCAACGGTTTTCGGTCTGAGAGCTACTGAGGCGGATCTTGAACTTGCCAAAGTCCATGGCTACCCCCTCACCCGTGCCAGTGGCGGCGAAACGGGTTCGGGAACACCCGCGACTTTCCGATAGGCAGGCCGGTCCAGTAGACCATGTGCAGCAGATAGCCGTCCGGGCGGCTATCCTTGTAGCGGCGCAACAACCGCCAGAGCACGATGCCTACCGCAAGCATGAGGAAGAAATGCGCGGTGAGAATGCCGATGCCGATACAGCTCATGAGCGGTATCAGCTCGTCGGCGCTCCAGAGAATGAGCTGAGGCGGATCATCGAGGGTTCTGGGCAATGGCATGTCCTGCTGGCTCACGGGCCTGCCTCCGGTGGCGGTCGAATAGGCGGTGCGAGCCAGTATCACGCGTGCCCACCCGGTATAAGGGCCGAAACACGGCGGTGCTGGTGCGGGGTTTTGGGACTCGAGGGCCGTATGCTATGCAGGCCGGCGTCATGCTGAACACGGATCGCGCACCGAGCGCACGCTAGCCGGGCAGCGCAGCGCGGCCTGATTGATCGCGCGCATCGGCCGCATCGGGGAGCGGCAACTCGTAGATAATCATGATGCGTCCCACCCAGCTCACATATTCGAGCTCGGCAGGGCTCTGACAGACAGCGGCAATCAGCGCCTGCTTGCGTGACGGGAAACTCTGGGCGAAGTCGGCACTGCCCTCTCTTCGCTGGCTCAAGGCCCGGCGTAGCGGAACGGCTATTATGGCGCGTTCGACGGCGCCCTAGTTCCTAAATCCTCTTCTGCAAGTTCGCCACCCACACCCAGTTCGCCAGCATCAGCACACCGAACAGAAAAGGGTAGGCTAGCGCCGGCACGTGCAGCGGGAGCAACAGCGCCGCGCCGAGCGTAGTGGCGATCAGCCACTTCGTCTTCGTGGCCAGCGCGCGTATGAGCGGTGAGACATAGCTGAAGCGCCACTGGCGCACGCGCCGCGCCTGGACGGCATCGATCAGCGTCGGGAGGATGAGGGGGAGCAGATAGGGGACCCACAGCCAGATGAGCGCGAGGCGGTAGTAGACCGCATAGATCGAGCGCCAGAACGTAGCGAGGCGGTCGCGCACATAGTTCGTCGCGCTGTAGTCGGTCACTGACTTCGGCGATCCGGCCTGGAACAGATATTCATTTAGCGCGGCGACAAACCCAGGCTCGATCAGTGTCACCCGGTACCAGGTTTTCGCGTTTGCTCGCACGCGGGCTTCGGCACTCAGCCCCAGATCGGCGGCCACGGCCGCGCGCTCGTTGGCATTGTATTGAGCAACCCGCGCACTGGGCACGAACAGCAGAAGCACCGCCAGCTCGATAACGATCGCGCCGGTGATAAAGAGACCAACCGCTATTCCGTGGCCGTGACGTTGGGCCATCCCGCCGTTGCCTTGATGCTGTGCGTGAACCGCGGGCCGAGCGCCCAGCGTTCGAGCCGCACGAGGCGCTCGTTGTGGGCATCCGGATCGACCGGCTCGCAGGCAGTAAACTGAAGCGCTCCGGGGTGACGTTCTCGCCAGTACTCCCAGCACCGCTCGTCCTCAGGCACCCAGATAGCGCCATCGGGCGCGGCGACGCGAAGCCTCAGCGCCGCATCGAGCGGAGTCAGCACAGTTTGAAGTGCGATAACAAGGTAGCCGGGGTCGTTGGTGCCGGGCCTGCGCTCAGCGGCGCGCAGACGCCGGGCGCCAAGCCTCCAGCAGCGCACCAGCAGCGGTTCGCCTTCACCCGGCGGGCACAGCTCCTCGCCCAGGCAACCGGCCACCCGGTTGATGACCGCGGCGGCCGGCGGGCAGGTCGTGAGCAGATGATGGTGGCGCGTGAGCACGCGAGCGCGACGGGCGGCGTGGCGAGCGGCCGCGGACAGGGTGAGCTCGGAATTGGTCTGTCGCCTCATGGGAGCATCTCTATTGCAGTATCGGGAAGCGCCCCTTGACGATGCGCCCGCCGGTCAGCCGTGCCAGGTAGTGCATGTTGGGCAGCTTGCCCAGCATGCTCGCGGCGAACAGCGCACCGGTCTCCGACTTGATGGACTCCGAGTAGGCGCCGTCGAAGGCGGTCGGCTCGTCGACGCCCGCGGAGGTGCGGTAGTCGCGCGAGAGGGTGGTCAGAGCCACCTCGTCGAGCTGTTCTTCCACGTATTTCTGTGTCTCCGCATCAATAGTGCGCAACGCGATCAGGTTGTTGGTGTTGCCCAGCACCTGACGCGCCTTGGCTTCGTTGCCGAGGCGGGCCGCGAAGTCGGCGAAAGTCTGCGTGGCGATGGTCAGGCAAAACTTGCCGCCGCGACCCTTGTTCAACAGCATGATGGTCGGCTGGTTGATGACCTCGGCGGCCTCGTCCAGGTAGACGTTGATGCCGACATCGGAGACACCGTAGTTGTAGCGGTCGGCGGCGACCGCGGTGAGATCAGCCATCAGAATCGAGCCGATGGCGCTCGCCACCGTCGAGTCGGCCAGCGAGTCGAGGCCGACGTAGGCGCCCTGCCCCGCATTGATGATCTTGGTCATGTTCGTGATCGGACGCGGATCGTCCGGGTCCGGTGCCGGCGAGAGAAGGCCGGTGAGATCGCCGCTGGTGAGCATCGACATCGTGGGCACCAAGGTGGCGATCATCTTCTGGAAGTGCTCGCGGTTATGCTCGTAGGAGCCCACCAGACCGTTGAGCGCCTGCGAGGGCGTAATGGCCGGGCGCGAGCCGTGGGTGCGCTCCTTGTAGTAGTCAACGATCACACTCGTCTCGCCACCGCGCTGTCGCACCTTGCCCAAACGCGAGCGAATGCCCTCCGCCCAGCCCTCGTCGTGCTCGTCCAGAAAGCGTCGCAGCGCCTCGGCAACTAGCGTCTCCACCCCGCCTTCGATGTACTGGCGCAGCGAGACGAGGTTCGGGCGCGAGTCGATCGCCAGCAGCCCCTGGACCACATCGTTCAGTGCCTTCCAGGAGAACGCCACGAACGGGTCCATGCTGCCCTCGGAGGCGATGATTGCGGCGATCCGCGAAGCCAGCTCGGTGGGTCGGTTCCAGTTGTGCAGCGGGTCGATGCGCGCGCTGGTTTCCGGATGCGCGGGGTGGAAGTAAACGAACTTTCCGGCCTGACCCACGTGCTCGTAGGCACGGCGCATCGTCTCGCAGAGATCCTTATCACCCTTGGGGTCGAGCACGATTACGGGCTCGCCGCGCAGCACCGCCTGAGTGATCAACGTCTCGAACGCGCGCGTTTTGCCGGCGCCAGTGGTGCCGACGATCAGCGTTTGACCGGAGAGGATACCAAGCGGCGCCTCGACCGGCTTCTCGCGGGCCAGCCCGTGTATCCAGTGGGCGCCCACCTTGTACGGATCGTTCTCGTCACGCACCGACTTGAGATTTGATTCAAGGCCCGCCTGGCGGACCTCGTGGGCGAGCTGGGCGTGCTCGGCGCGCCAGTTAAAGCCGCGTCCTAACCAGACAATATCGCGGTGGCGAGCGAGACCGCGCCCTGGCCGGAGCCGTTCAAGACGGCGAGCCAGAATGCGTTGCAGCTTGGCACGAGTGATCGTCAAAGCTTTAGTGTTCCGCAGCTGGGCGAAGCGGTGGCTCTGACGCAGCGCCTGCCCGGCGCGCAGGATGCACATCACCGCGCCGAGACTGGTCATCAACGCGAACGGCGCTGTCGGCAGCGTTGCGTGCGCCCAGATGGCGGCGCTGGCGACCGTGCCCGCCGCCCAGCCAAGCGCGCTGATGCGTTCGTAGTTGGGACGCCAGGGAAACTCGTAGCGTTGGGTCGCGGTGCTCACGGGTGCTCCAGTGGTGTTTTCTCACTTGAGGCACCAGTCTAGGGAATGCCACATACGTGCAAGGGGCGAAACGGCCGACGCCAGACGGAGTGTTCCCGAGCGAGTCCGGCATCACCCGTCCGTAGGCGGGCGCGCTCGCCGTGCTCGGCGAGCCGGGATGACAATCTCACGCTCACCCTCGCCGGCGCGCAGACCGCTTAGCGCCTGCATCGCCTTGGAGCGCGAGAGGCCGAGCCGCAAGGCTATCGCCGTAACGGCCTCGGCATAAGGAATGCGCAGACGCTCGCCGTCACGCCGATGTGCCAGGCTCGGGACGTCCGCCTCTATCAGGTCATGAAGTGCCGCCAACACGGCATCACTGGTGAGCGGCTCAACACGCGCCGGACGGCTGCTTGCCGCACGCGGCGCCCTCCCCTTGCTCGCGGAAGTCGCGGGAAACGTCCGGGCCTTGGTCGGCGCCGGGCCTGTCGGCCGTGTTCGCGCGGCTGTGGCAGACGGAGCAGCGGTGGCCCCGGCAATCTCAATAACCCTGGCGCTCACTTCGTCGATAAGCACCAGCGCTGATTGCCGGCTCGCGCCCTTTAGCCCGGTAAAGCCTTCGACCTCGCGGACCTTCTTCATCGGCTGAAACGGATCGATCGCCACCCAGCCGGCTTCGACGAGCAGCGGCAGTATCTCTTTTCCAGCCACGCCCGCGCCGGCCCATCCCTCCGGGTGGCGGATGGCGACGGCGCCATCGCGCATGTACACGCCATGCTCGCCCCAACGTTTGGCGCCGTCGGCGAAGTCCTCGGCAAGCGCTCCGATTATCGCTCCGGCGTGCCCGCGGCGGGCGAACCAGTCCCGGGCGTCCGCGGCGTCTCGGGCTTGCTCCGCGGGGCTCTGGCGTGCCGATTGCGATCCGGCGGCCACTTCTGACGGCGCTTTAGTGGGCGCTTCGGGCCGCCGGGCTGCGGTGCTCGATCGAGTTGCTTCATTGGCGTTGCTCCCTGTTGGCGGGCTGTGGCCAGGCTCGGGTGCCCAGTCGGAAGTTTGCGCGGGGCCCGTGCTGCCGGGCCGTCTCCGGCGGTTGGTCGGGCTCGGCCTGTCGATGCCCGACTCGGACTCTCGCGTGGATGGCATGTGTGCTACGCGCTGCAAGCTGCCTAGCTCGTTCGTCGGCGATTGCTCGTCGTTATGCCGTTCGCCCGACCCCGACGCGGCACCGGCGGTCTCGGCTTCCGCCGGGTTTGGTTCCTCCAGGTCACCCGCGCCAGCGTACGGGTGCGACACATTGTCCTGCTCGCTGGTTGGCGCCTCCTGGGCGTCGGTCCGGGACTCGGTGGCCGCCGGTGATACGTCGTCCAGCAGATCAATGCCCAGGCGGCCCTCGACCGACGCCGGTCGCTCGTCGAATACGCCGGCATTGGCATCGAGCCGCAAGGCATGCAGCACTACGCCGGGATTGCGTTCACGCAGGGGTGCAGGCTGGATCGGCCACATCCGTGCACGCTGGCCGGTCTCCTCGAAGGCGACCGCGAGTCCCCGGTCGAGCAGCACATCGGCAAGGCTGTCGGGGTGGCGCGGGATGCCGGGCGCCTTGTCCCTGGCGAGCGCGCGCACGATGTCGTCGGCGCCGGCGGGCCAGACTACGAACAGACTGTCGGCGATTACCCACAGCCGTGCACCCGGCTGATTGCACAGCCACCGCCGCTCGCGCACGAGCCGGCGCATGGCATCCATCAGGTAGCGCTCCAGCGGCACGCCGAGCGCACCCGGCAGCCCCGCCGCCACCGGATCGCCGATGTCCTTGCGCGTGCTGTGCTGATCGGCCTCGCGCACCAGCTTAAAGATTAGGTTGTGCTCCTGGTCGCGAGCCTGGAAGTCGCGCGAGCTGATCGAGAACAGAATCTGCTCATAGAGTTCGGGGCCGGCGGTCTGGAGGTAGTCCAAGGTGGCTCGCGGGATGATGTGCGGCAGTACGAGCGGCGTGAGCGATTCGTGGCGCTGGTGGCGCCGGGTGCGCCATTGGAGGAAGTAGCGTCGGGCGCCGATGCGACCGAGCCACTCGGCCAGATCCTCACCCTGCCCGCCCCACTCGTGGCGACCGCTCTCATCTATAATCCGCACATCGGAGAGCGGCTTGCCGAGATCATGCGCTAGCGCGGCAAGAAACACCCCGCAACGCCAGCGCGGCTCCAGCTCGCGGCGCCGGGCCGGCGTCTCGCCCATTGCGAACATCACCCGATCGGCGCCCTGCACCGCCCACAGCGCTACCTCCAAGCCGTGACGCAACAGCCCGCCGGCACCGCGATGATGATGCGCCTCACTTGCCGGCAGGAGGTGGACGTAAGCCGCGTAGCGCCGAATCAGCGGTTGGTACACGCCATTGAAGAGCCTGTCGGAGACGCCGACGGCCTGCCGCAATCGGCCAATGAGCTCGTCCTGACTGGTGAGCAGCTTGTCCACCGAGCTGGCCGGCAGTCCGCGCATAAACGGCGGATAACGCGGCGTGTCCTCCTCGTCAATCAGGACGGGGCGGCGGAGCCGGAGGGAGAGAAGCTGCCTCAGCATGCACCCATGGTGCCCCGGCGAGCGTCGGCACGGGCGTGCAAACCGTGACCATACGAAGGGGTGTTTCCTGGCCAAGTGATCCGTTGGCTTGGCTAGCATGGCCTGATCACCTTGCATCGCTGGAGCCAGGATCATGACTTGCCATACCCGCTACCTCGCCGCACTCGCTATCGCCGCAAACGCGCTGTCCGTTCTCACCGGCTGCGCGGCGCAGCCCGAGGTACCGGAAGAGGTTGTTGTCAAGCCGATGCGAGCGCTGGAGAGTGGCCGACGCGACCTGTATGCGCGAGTCGAGTGGATAGACCTCGACCCCCACACAGTCGTCGCCCGGGTGGGTAATTACCGCCATGCGCTTAGTGGGCGGCGGCGTGAACTCGGACCGTCGGCGCGGGTGCGCCGACCGCAAACGGCTGGCGTGTCGCCAGTACACAGCAGTCAGAACGAGGGTGCACAGCCTGAACAGGCCATAGACGGATCAGATCAGGGTGGGGTTGAGGATGCGCCCATTGCCTCAGCATGGCTGACCTACTGCGACGCCGGAGCACCTATGTCGGCAAAGGACTGGGCATACATCAAGTCGCACGGCGGCATCGCCGCGGTTCCGGAAGCCATAGCTGACACCTGCGTGTATCGTAAGTGACCGTTGTCACCTAGCATTGAAGCCCGGATAGGCCGGAAACGCAGCGCCACGTAGCGATGTACTGGCTTGTTCACAATGACGGCGGATGAAGCTGTGGAATCCTACGACGAGCGTGGTAATTCACGCGCCTCCAGGGTTGCCTAGCAACTGAGCGCGTGCCCCAGCCGCACCCGCGGATATGGCGGCATACGGCCAGGAGCGGCCGCACCCATGACCCTACCGGCGGTACCCCTGACTCTGCAGCACCCTTTACTAAGTTACGTGAGATAAAATCTGTGCTAAACACAGGCTTAAAGCAAAGTGATTTACCAAACAACAAGAAAGTGGCTGCGGCAATGGCGTATATCGGTAATAATCTTATGGACGGTGAGCGGTTGATACATCGGGGGCACCAACACCCTATTGTTTTTGCGGTGTCGACAATCGTCTGTGTATTCGGCCTCTATTTCATCGTCTCCGGCGGCGGTAGCAAATTGAGTGACTTTGGGATATCTGTCCTAATCATCGGAGGTTTGCTGGTCTTGCGAGCAGTGCTCAGCTACAGCTCCAACGAACTGGCAGTGAACAATCAGCGCGTGATCGCGAAGTTCGGCTTTATCGGGCGTCACACCGTAGAGCTCAATCACAGTAAGGTCGAGAGCCTCAACATCAGTCAGGGCATGCTCGGACGCCTATTAAACTATGGCACTCTTGTGGTGCGTGGCACGGGTTCTGTGAGCACTCCCATCCCACGAATACGCGCACCGCTGGAGTTCCGGCGCGCCCAGAACGGTGCCGTTGAGGCGAGCGGACAATCGGCTGTCGGAGCGTCTGCATCGCCGCAGCAGCCCGTGTGAGCCAGCGCAAACCCCCACATAGCAAGACAAAGTGAGGCCAGACGATATGGCCGAAATCATGCGTCGATGCGACCGCTGCGGCAAGGATCATCACATCAAGGAGGGCCGGGCGTCCGGCTTGATGTGCGCCTCAGACCATTACCTATGCTACAAATGCTCGACGAAGAGCTTCTGGGGGACATTACTGTCTGTGTTGAACCCCATCGACTGGATCAAAAGTACGGTTGACCCCTATTTTGCTCAGGGCGTGAAGAAATGTCCTCTTTGCAACACCAAGACTCGCGGGCTATACAAGGCCGATCTCGCGGTCACATGAGGCCGGACTCCTCGATGCATTCAAAGCGGGCCGAAAAGCGATGCCCTCCGCATTGCGGATGAGGCTCTGATTCATACCTTGCGCGGGCACTCGATTACTGGGGTGCGCCGGAAGTCGCCGTGCCCTAGGGCGGGGTTAGAAGGCGCGGCGGGCTGAGCACCAGGCTCAGTCCGGCGTCATCTGCTGCTCAATGTGCTGACCGAGAGAGGGGCCGCACCAAAGGCAACTGGTTCACGCTGGACTCGATTCGTTGCAGATGGAAGTGGTGAGTGATAGGCACTTGACCTTTTCAGGACTTTTGGCCTTCTCCTAACTGTGGTTGCGGTTGATCGGCTCTCGTTTGACCCCCCTCACAGGGGGGCAGCACGCCTCTTGGGCCAAAAACCGGTGGAGCCCCGGAATCGCAAGACAAACTGAGCCGGGGTGCAGGTCGTTCATCGTGCGAAGGGATACCTTATGGGCAAGCTGGATGGTAAAGTCGCGGTCGTCACCGGCGCGAGTCGAGGTCTCGGCGAGGCTATTGTTGCCGGATTCGCCGCCGAAGGGGCCGCAGTCGTGCTCGCCGCCCGCACGCGCGATGACCTGGACCGCGTGGCCACCGCGTGCCGGCAGGCAGGTCCGCACGGGCCGAAGTCGTGCCGACCGATGTCACTGACGAGGCCCAGGTCGACAGGCTGGTGCGCACCACCGTCGACCGGCTCGGACACCTGGATGTCTTTGTGGCCAATGCGGGCACTGCGCTCCCCGGGCTGACGGACAAGCCCATGACCACGCTGGAGACCTACGACCTCGACGTCGTCGAGCAGCTGTTCCGCGTCAACGCAATCGGCGTATGGCTGTGTATGAAGGCCGCGCTGCCGGTCATGCAGGCAGGTGCGAGCTTCATCGCCATCGGCTCGAAGCTCGGGCGCAGCGCCGGGACGGGTTCGGGCTTCTACGCGGTGAGCAAGGCCTGCGTGGACGTGCTGGTCAGAATCGCCGCCGCAGAGACTGCCAAGCGGCAGGTACGGGTGAACTGCCTCACGCCCGGAGGCATGGTCGACACCCACCTGTTCGGGCCGAACAAGATGCCGGACTACATCAAGGCGCATGCTCCGTGGTCGGCTCCCGAGGTCATCGCTCCGGCCGCGGTGTGGCTCGCCTCTGACGGTTCCGCGGGTATCACGGGCGTCCAGCTGGTGGCCAAGGAGTTCAACTCGATGTCGCCCGAGCAGGCGCGCACCGCGTTGCGTGCGCAGGTCACGGCCGAGTAGCACCGTGGTGGCGAACAGCACTAATCCTCGAGCGGCCCCGGTGCTTGCTTTCTGCCCGCCGTCATCACTGACGTGTATACCGTTACCGGGGTGGAGAGCTTACATGAGGACAACGGGCAAACAACCGCTGTGCGGCTCCCTGACGAGCTCAACCAGCGCGATGGTGGGGATCAGTGTGCTCGTTTCCCGCGACCGTTGCCGGGTCGGGACCAAGGATCCAGCCTGTTGCGTGAACGGCGCCCATTCCACCGATCGACAGAGCGCCGACGCTGGTCCAGCCGCTGACGGGCCGCGTCCCAAGAGACCGTATCGACAGCAAGCTTCGAAGCTGCGACTTGGTCCGTCTACGCGTCCGCGACGTCATGCACAATGACGATCCTCTGCCTCGGGCAACAGTGATCCAATCTAAGACCTAACGGCCTGGGCTATTCGGGGTCACGGAAGCTACGCGTGCCGCCATCCGAGAATGAATCGATGGCCTTTTGCGGGTGGCTCCTGACACGTGGACCGAGCGCAACTGCGAGCGGCTCTGAGGCGCAGGTCTGATGATGGGGAATGGCGCCTTTGGGTCGGTTGCGACCGTCACGTCCGAGCATGGCGAGCGGGTGGCTGGGATGGCGACAGCTACAGCGTTATTTTCAACCGAGCGCCCGCATCACAGCCTGCGGTTCGCGGTCAATCAGATTGAGCAGCACCAAGGCTGGCCCGTGGGGAACACGATCTCCACGTTCCCAGTGACGTAGCGTCGCTACGGAGACGCCGAAGCGCGCCGCAAACTGCTCCTGTGTCATACCGAGGCGCCGGCGCAGCGCCATCACGTCCACGGGTTCCGGCCGGTAGATGCGGGCGTGCGTTTTGCCACCCTTGGCGTGGTCGATGGCCTCTTCCAGGCCGGTCTTGATGCTATCGAATCCGCTACCCATGACAGAATCACCTCTTGATCCAAGCCCGTACCAGCACCTGCACCAGCTTGGACAGTTCATTGCGCTCGGCCTTGCGGCATTCCTCGCGGATGGCCTCGGCATGTGACTTCGTGCCTTTGACGATGACGACGAAGTCATCGGCATAACGGCAGTAGGCCACCGCCGGCTTCCACTGCCGGCCCTCGCGCAGCGCGATGGGGCGCTGTTTCTGGATACCGAAGTTCCAGGCCCAGCGGTCCTTGCGTGCCTTGCCACTCAGGTAGCGCCGCTCGACCCACTGGTCGAATTCATGGAGCATGATGTTCGAGAGCAGTGGTGAGAGCACGCCTCCTTGCGGAACGCCCGCACTGGCCGCCTGAAACAGATCCCTGTCGATATGACCTGCCTTGAGAAGCAGCTCGCCAGATCACCTTCGATGACCCAACGACCCACCGTCGTGTTGCCGTCCTGCAACTGAAGTTTCACGGTCCGAATCGCGTGATGCACGCTGCGCTCAGGGCGAAACCCATAAGAGAGACGATGAAAGTCGCTCTCCCAGATCGGCTCCATAGCCATCAGCATCGCGCGCTGCACGATCCGGTCGCGCAAAATCGGAATCCCAGCGGTCGCTGTTTGCCGTTGGCCTTCGGGATATAGACGCGCCTCGCCGGCAGAGGTTGATACTCCCCCGCGAGCAACTCGGCGCGGATCGCCTCCAGGTGCTGAAGGGGATCACGCTCCATTGTCCGCTTGTCTACTCCGTCGATGCCCGCGGTATTCGCGCCACCTGAGGCCAGCGTGATACGCGCCGCCTCTTGCAGCCAGCTCCGCTGTGCAATCACTCGTAGCAGCCGGTGGAACCGACGCTCCGGCTCGGCTGCTGACCACGTTGCCAACTTGCGCTGCATTTCACCGATTATCAAAGGTCTTCACCTCTCTACGGTCAGCTAATCAGCCGCACAAGCCACTCGAATTGCCTCCCTGCGCCATGTGCCGGGCTCTTCCCAGCTCGGACTACTACGGAGGCTCCGCCAGCCTGCCGGGCATCGGGGCCACACTCCCTTTGCATCCCGAACAGACCTTCCCCAGTCCACATGCCGGACTCCAGCGCATTGGTGAGGCTGCCGATCGCAGTCTTTATCCTTGCTTGCCGCAAGTCGGTACGCACTCGCCACGGCCTAGCTACGCACTCCCCGTGGCCACTCACCCGACGACCTACATGTACGCCGGGTTCGGGAGGACGGAACGCTACCTCTGCACGTCCTCTTGCGTACTCCACCTGATAAGCCGTGTAGGTGGAGGCGACATTTCAGCCCACAGACGCGGATGAATCGGTTCGTGTTCCTCAACCTTCCAATGCTTAGCTAGGGGCGCATCTTGGCGTAACGGCTTCGCCTCACGCCCCGTTTCCCACGGGCTACGTCACCCTGCCAGCGTGCAGCAGGTCACCGCCGCTTCGGCTCACGCCCTCCCGTAGCGAAGAGCAGGCATCCTTCAGATTTCTCTCCTTGATCCTCCAGATGCATTCCAGACATGCTCAGGCCCCGGCAGCAGTCTCCAACTGCCTCCGGAGGCTGGGCGCGCTATAGCAGACGTCGCTCGCCCAGACCTGGTTCGCCCGCTCGATGGATAGCTCCCGCAGCAGTAAGGATAAATCTTGTGAGCTTTCCCCGGCCGGCTCGTTCGACGCCGCGGATACAGCGCTCTCAACCCCATCTGACGCATCAGCCGCTGCACACGCTTGCGGTTGACCCCGTGGCCTTGCCCCTGGATCTCGTCGCGCAGTCGGCGGCTACCATAGAACGGCCAGCGCAGATGGATCTCGTCGATGGCCCGCATCAGGGCCAAATCCCGTGCCGAGGCCGGCGCGGGCCGGTAGTAGGCGCTCGAGCGTGGCACATTGAGCAACGCGCAGCGACGCGTCTTCACCAACGCGTGCTCGGTGTGAATTCGGGCTCGGCGCTCGCTCATCGGTCGCGCCCGAGCACGTTGGACAAAAAATCGTTCTCCATCGCCAGCTGCCCGATCTTGGCGTGGAGCTTCTCTACCTCCTTCTCGTTGTGCTGCGCCTTGACCGCGTTGCCACCGAACACGTCCTCGGCACCTTCCACCAGGCGCCGCTTCCAGTCCTGGATCTGATTGGGGTGAACGTCGAACTGCTCGGCCAGTTCTGCCAGCGTGCGCTCGCCCTTCAACGCCGCCAGTGCCACCTTCGCCTTGAATGCCGAGGAGTGATTACGTCGCTTTCGCCGGGTCATCTTCCGCTCCTTCTCTTTCGAGAACTTTAAGCCAGAAGATTCCACTTAGCAGGCTTCGATCCCTGTCCAGTCGCTGGGGTCCAGCTCTGGCAGTTCAAATCCGTTCCCTACGGAATTTGGTCCCGCTTACGCCGGAATGACGGAAAGGCATAGAGAGCAGGCTATCAGATCAAGGAGGGCAACCATCACAGGATAACTTCAGGGATTGCCCGGCTCACCGGGGCGCTGGCCGTACTCCCTGCCCCGTCGAGAAGTGGCCGGCCATCGTCATTGAGCGGGATGCCTATCAGCTGGAAATTGCCAGCCACGTGCTGAATCCGAACGAGCTATGGTGGGTCGATTCACGGCTACGTTGACAAATACCGGCTAGAGACAGCCCCATAAAGAAAAGGGGTCCACTGCGACGGCGATCCGCTTAACCTTACTTGTGTCGGACCACCTCCGGCCCTTCGTACCGAGCCCAGCAATTCGGCGTTTCCCAAACGGTAACCGCCGTTAAATGTGCTTGACCGCTACTGCGCTCATTTACTCGGGGCTTTAGCTGTTGGAACCAGTGCTGTGCGAGTACCTCGGCGGTCGGCGGTGCATCCAGCACATAGATCAGCCCGCCGAGACGCCCATCGATGGCGGAGCAGTGCCCCGCTCGCCGAACCTCCCGCTCGAGCTCAGTAACCCACGCATCAGCTCGCCCGACCGGAGCAAGCATCGCCAGAAGTTCCTGATCGTCCACGCTCACCAGCAAGCCGTGATCGCAGGGCTCATCAATCGTGCGTGCCATCTCTTCTTTGAGAAACCCAAAGTCCAACACCATCCCCCGCTTAGCGCCGTTTGTGTGCAGCGAGGCGCTGATACAGCAAGCCTCGATGACATACCGGTGGCCGTGCAGGTATCGGCACTTGGAACCGTGACCCGCAATCCGATGAGCGGCGTCGATCTCGAGTCGGCGGGAGATGCTGAAGGCGCTCATTCGATTCCGAGTTGCTTGTGAGTTTGGAGGCCCAGCCGCGAAACAGGGTTTGCGAGACAGAACTCAAGCGCCGCTCTCGTATTCTCGACGATGTGTTGACCATCCATCGTCTGCACAAAGCGGTAACGGAATGGGAGGTGTGCGAGGCGGTCCATTTCGGGGCCTGGCTGCGGATAAACCACCTTGAGTTCGTCGCCGGATTCAACCATAAGGGCATTGGGTGCCTTGGGGCTGACGCACACCCAGTCCATACTCGGTGGTACGGGCAGAATGCCATTGGTTTCAATCGCCACATCTAATCCTTCGGCGTGCAGCGCATCGATCAGCGGGCGGTCGAGTTGCAGCAGCGGTTCGCCAGCGCTGCAAACTGCATAGCGCGGGCCCATTGCCCGGCGACCAGCATGGCGCGACCGCAGCGGCCAACGATTCGGCTGTATCGAATTTGCCGCCACCGGCACCATCGGTGCCGACGAAATCGGTATCGCAGAACCGGCACCGCGCATTCGCGCGACCCCGTTCCAGCCCCGACCAGAGATTGCACCCCGCGAATCGGCAGAACACCACTGGCCGGCCTGTCTGCGCACCCTCGGCTTGCAACGTGTAGAAGATATGCTTGACGCTGTAGGTCATGTTTTGCCGCCTGGTAGCGCCCCGCCAGCCCTTGGCCCGCAGTTGGCACGCTGGGCACTCCTCACAGCCGTAGCCCCAATCATGGCGATAGCAGCGCTCGCCCAGGTAACAGGTACGGCATGCATCTCTACCTCATGGCGCTGACCGTACGTGTAACCCACGGTTTCGATATGCTGAAACCGATCAAGCGCCCAAGCGAGGCAGGTGGTCGAGTCCTGCCCACCCGAAAATAGGACCAAGGCCCCGCCTTCAGCATGGCTCATTAGTCGACCTCCTTTGACAGCAGGTCTCATACCATCAGCCTACAATAATGTATAAGAGTAGACTACTAAGAGCGTGCAATTAATGCGGACCATGCATAGTATGTTGTGCTACGTTTATTCACGCGAAGCAACAGGTTTGTGGTCAATAACTCTCTAGATAGGTCCTTCAGGCTGGTGCTGGTTACGAACTGCACAAACCGCAAGCGGCGAGGCGTGGGTACATGTCTCAGCGCGCCGGATAGGGTAAATGGTTCGATGCGGCGCTTTGCGATGGAATGGTGGTCCGCGGCGCAGGGCCACTTACAGCATGTAATAGCGAAGGAGCTTTATTGCGGCCGCGGATTCAAAGAGGCGCAATCAACGGCAGAAAAATTCGAGGCCCCTTGCTATGTGGTATCTGCCGGCCTCGGGCTAATCGAACCGGATGACCGCGTACCGCCCTATGACTTTACACTTGCCGATTTGGCTGAGTATCGATCCCAGTCGGGATCCGGCTGCTGGCAACTTGGTCTTTGGTGGCATGAAATCAACCAAGTTCGTGGACGGCCTAAACCCTTGCGGCGACTGCTTCATGACCACAGCGCCGCGACCGTCGTAGTGGCGTTGTCTGGCAGATACCTGGGGTTAGTCCACGAGGAGTTGGCAACATTACCGGGCTGGTGCGTGCAACGTCTGCGAGTTATTAGTGGAAGTCGGTTAATTCCTGCCGAGCTTATTAATGTAACTATGCCATACGACGGCCGGTTTGATGGTCCAGATAGTCCATTACCAGGTACCCGCACGGACTTCGCACCAAGGGCGGCGCGGCATTTCGTAGAGGAAATCTGGTCTCGGGATCCCGACGCCCCGGCTTCAGTGCACGCAAGTTCGGTTGCAGCAGTGCTTGAGGAGATGCGCCCACCGGACGCGATCAGGCGAAACCGAGTTAGGGATGAAGACGTCCGCAGGCTAATTCAAAAATTCTGGCATGATGCGGGCGGTGCGAGTTCTCAGATGCTGCGTCTATTGCGGGATCGCGAGGGCGTTGCTTGCGAACAAGGGCGCTTTGCCCGGTTGTTTCGGGAAGTGAAGAAGGCACGCTCGTGGTAAACGGCGAAGACACGCTCATCGTTCGTGCCCTTCGGACGAGTCAAGGTAGGGGCATAGAAGTCTTCGCCTTCTTCATGCCCGGTGAGGACATCGTCCGTATTGCAGATATCAGCCGCATCCATCGGGACGAGAAAACCTCGTTACAGGGCTTCCAGCGCAAAGAGATACGTAATCACGTCAACAACATAGTTGAATATCTCGACGCGGGCGACGTCTTGTTCCCGAACGCCATCATCTTGGCGCTCTCGCCGGAAGTGGAATTTAAACAGACACGGGGGCGGGAACCGGATGGACTTAACCCCATCGCTCATGCCGGTACCTTGATGATTCCACTTCGAGAGGAGGGTACCCGTGTTGCTTGGATCGTAGACGGGCAGCAGCGCTCGCTCGCGCTATCAAAGAGTAAATCTACCGGTCTCCCGGTGCCGGTCGTAGCATTTATTGCTGGCGATCTTGAGACTCAGCGTGAGCAGTTCATTCTTGTCAACAAGGCCAAACCGCTGCCAACGCGACTGATTAACGAACTCCTGCCTGAGGTGGATACCCATCTGCCTAGGGACTTGGCAGTTCGCCGACTCCCTAGCGAGTTGTGCAACATACTGAATCGCGACCCCCGTTCACCGTTCTACGAGCGTATTCGCCGTGCATCGACCGACGGCCACGGTACGACTGATCATTTCATCGTCGACACGGCCTTAATCGATGTTATCCGGCGCAGCATCGGTAGCCCGTTAGGCGCACTCGCTCAATTCAAAGGAGTTGGTGAGGGGCGCACCGATACAACGGCTATGTATAACACACTGCTCACGTACTGGTCTGCCGTGCGAGATACGTTTCTAGAGGCGTGGGCTCTGCCCCCGTCCCACAGTCGCTTAACTCACTCGGCTGGCATCAAGGCAATGGGCACCCTAATGGACCGCATTATCGTGCGAACTCAAGGAAGCGACGATCAGGAAAGGGAGATACGATTCGCGCTCAAGCGTATCGAGCCGAAATGCTGCTGGATCAGCGGCGTGTGGGAAGACTTGGGAATGGAATGGAACCAAATACAAAACGTTAGCAAACATGTGAAAGCACTATCAGAACAACTTATTAAGCTAGACTACGAAGCGTCAAAACGGGAGCGTGCGTGAAATTTATTTTCGCGGATAGTTTAGACTACGTCGACCCAAACTACGACTTCATCAACGATGAGAACGCACCTGGTCGCAAACCGTATTGGGACGATGTTTACCCCCACGAATTACATAACCGCTTGCCTTACGACGGAGTCCTAGTTTCAAGAACAACGGTTGGCGACCATGTGATAAAGGGTAAGTATACTGAATCCCAAGCGATGCGTTTTCGCCGGGTTGGAGCACGCCGTTTTCTACGTCTTGAGGACCCTCGGTTCCAAGACATACCAATTTTTGGAGACTGTGGTGCCTTCTCATACGCTAGCCTCGAACATCCACCATACACGCCCGAAGATACGGTTGCATTCTACGAAGAGGCAGGATTCACTCACGGTTTCTCCGTTGACCACATAGTTTTCGATTTCGAACGCCATAGCGTAGCCGGCCTTGCCGGCGGCACACCGGAAGCTCACCGACGGTTTGATTTGACCCTCGAATTGGCTGAGTCATTTTTGCTTGAGCACCGCAGGCACCATGCGACGTTCCAGCCAATCGGCGTTGTTCAAGGTTGGTCGCCGGGCAGTATGGCGGAAGCAGCGCGCCGCCTTGTGCATATGGGATATCGCTACATCGCAGTCGGCGGATTGGCTCCTCTTAATACCAAGAGCATCCACCTGGCGCTAGGCGCTGTGATGAACGTGGTGGGGCGATACCCGAATGTGTCCCTGCACCTGCTTGGGTTTGCGAAGGCGGACCAACTCAGCGAGTTTGCCCCATATCGAATCGATAGCTTCGACACCAGTTCTCCTCTCATCCGGGCCTTTAAGGATGGTTCAAGAAACTACTATTTTCTAAATGCGCACGGGGAGATGGAGTATTACAGCGCGGTGCGGGTGCCGCAGGTGCACGAGAATCTTGTTCTTCAACGGCAGGTTAGGTCAGGTCGCAGACGGTTGGAGCACTTGCTCGAACTGGAAACCGACGCTCTCACCTCAGTTAGAGCCTATGCCTCAAGGGAAATGAGTCTCAGTCCAACCCTGGAGGCGGTTTTGCGCTACATAGAGCCACTGCTTGACGGCAGCAATTCCAGTCGCGCCACTGTTGACGCGAAGCTGACAAAAGCACGAGTGCAGTACCAGAGGACTTTGGAGGCACGACAGTGGGAGAGGTGCGAATGCAACGTCTGCCGTCAGGCAGGCGTCGAGACGATACTGTTCCGTTCAAGCAACCGGAACAAGCGCCGCGGAATTCATAATCTCTACGTTTTTCACAAATACCTCAAGCAGGTCCTCGCTAATGGCCAATATCCTGCGCTATACAGCACTGGTTCCTAACCAGGGTGACTCCGTACAAGTCTGCTGCTTTTGCGCTACTGCGGGCGAGATACTGCGCTTTGCAAAAATAGATCGGGTTGGCCGCGATGAGAAAGGTCATCTTAGTGGCTTCCAGCGCCCGCAGGTCGCAAGTCACATTAAGGAAATTCGCGAGTACCTGTCGAGGCGCGAGGCTCTCTTGCCAAATTCTGTGGTTGTGGCTTTCACACGTGGCGCGAAGCTGATAAAGCAAGGAGCCATCGATGTTGCGACCCTGACAGTCGACCTGGACGACGCGGCTGGATTTGTCGTTGACGGACAGCAGCGTTTGTCCGCGTTAATGGACATCGAAACAAAATTTCAACTGGTGGTTTCCGCTTTGCTGTGCAGAGATCAAGATGAACTTCGGAAGCAGTTCATCTTGATTAACAACACACGACCTTTACCGAAGCAACTTATTTATGAGCTCCTTCCGGGGGTCACTGACCTACCAGACCGTCTGGGATCTCGCGCGGCGGCGGCCGCAATGGTTGAATACTTGAATTATAGCGATGCGTCATCGCTGCGCGGTCAAATTAAGCAACACACCAACCCACAAGGTATTATTCAGGACACTGTAATCCAAAGAGTAATCATGAACTCTGCTTCCGACGGGGCTCTACGAGAGTTCTCTCGCGACGAAGACGGTTTCGAAAAGGGGTTGCGGTTGATCAGCAATTTCTTTGCTGCTGTGCAAAACGTCTACGATTATGCATGGAAAGGCCACAAGCCTAAAACCTCCCGGCTTGTTCATGGCGCTGGGATAATTAGTATGGGCTATGTCATGGAGTACCTCCACGCACGTATTGGCGCATTTAACGAAGAGGAATTCACCCCTTACCTGAAATGCTTGGAGCCGCATACGGCCTGGACCAGAGGGGTCTGGGAATTTGGTAGTGGGCTCACTCGACCATGGAATGATATTCAGAACATCCCGAAGGACTACATGCAGTTAACACAACTGTTGCTTGCACAACTACGGGAGAATTGCCTATGCTCCGTGTGATTTATATCAGCAAATACCTGCCCCCGATTTCTAGACCAGCGGAAAGTTAGTACAGTCCGTCTGATCGAGGAGACGGACATGAAGAAGAAGCGTTTTTCCGAAGATGTCTTGGCTCCGAAATCAACCGGACACGACCGTTCTGGGTTTGTGTGAGTGCTCATGACGCTCCGGCGATTTCCTCAACAGCACTCAGCGGCAGGTGCGCACCGTCGATCATCTCGCGTAGTTTCGCCCTTGCGGCCTTCGCCCAACCTTGCCACTTCGGGAGTTGTACGGCGTGGCCATGAACGTAGACGGCCTGCGGTGTCACCGGATCGGCGCCGTCAACCGGCACGAGCGCCCAGTGCGGCCTGATCTCGTTGTAACGAGAGCGGAACATGTAGACTTACCCCGATTTCGTGGAGAGTTGGAAGTTCTAAGGTGGTGTTGTCTGTGTACAGTACCTCCGCTCGAAGGTGGAAGGTGACAGATAGCCAAGCCCAGAATGCAAGCGACGGCGGTTGTACCAACCTTCGATGTATTCGAACACGGCCGAGCGCGCTTGCTCGCGGGTGCGGAAATGGTGCCTTTCCAATAGCTCGCATTCGAGACTGGCAAAGAAGCTCTCGGCCATGGCGTTGTCGAAACAGTCTCCGACCGACCCATGGAGGGACGCACCCCGAGCGCCTTGCAGCGGTGGCCGAAAGCAATCGAGGTGTATTGCGCACCCTGATCCGAATGATGGATGACGGCCTCGGGACGACGCTGTGCAAAGGCCATCTCCAAGGCCGCGAGCACGAGCTCGGTGCGCAGGTGCCCCGCCATCGCCCAGCCGACGATACGGCGACTAAACACATCGAGAACGACCGCCAGATACAAGAACCCCTCCCACGTCGGGATATGGCTTACATCGGCGACCCACAGCCGGTTGGGCGCTTCGGCACGGAAGTCGCGTCGTACCAGATCCGGTGCCGGACGCGCCGCCATGGAGGCGCGCTGCGTCGTCGTGACAAAACGCCGCCGGCGACTCACCCCGCGCAGTCCCGCCACGCGCATCAGACGTGCGACGCGGTTGTGTCCCACCTGCACGCCCTCGGCGCGCAGCTGCTGGTAGATCCGTGGACACCCATAGGTGCCATCGGAGTGGCGGTAAATGGCCACGATCCTGGCGCTCAGCGCCCTGTCCTGCGCGGCTTGCCTGGAGTGCGGGCGCTTTCGCCAAGCGTAGTAACCGCTCACGGAGACCTTCAGCACCCGGCACATCACCGCCACCGGATAACAGGCCCGGTTCGCTCTCACGAACCCGAAGAGCGCTTCGAATTCGGCGCGGTCTCCTGAGCGAACCAGGCCGCGGCTTTTGAGAGGATTTCCCGCTCAAGGCGCAGCTGGCGATTCTCGCGGCGCAACCGGCTGAGCTCCTCGCGTTCCGCCCTCGTCAGCCCGCCATCGCCGCGGCCAGCATCCCGCTCGGCCTGCTTGAGCCAACGCTTGATCGACCAAACGGTACAGCCGAATTCCTTGGCCAGCTCCGGGGGCTTGCGACCGGCGCGCGCCAGCTCGACCATCTGCTGGCGAAACTCCGGCGCATAGCGCATAGCGCATAGCGCATAGCGCATAGCAAATTTGGATTGCGTCATAGTGGATGCCCTCCATTTGAGCACTTTGAAGGCTCCACCAAATCGGGGCAACACCAATCCCGCCATCACCCGCCCGATGGCCACATCACAGCTTGCGACCTGCCGCTGGTAGAAGTCGTAGAGCTCCAAAGACTGGGTCAGCGCAAAGACATGCTCGGGCTGATAGTTCCCCACCAGCGCCTTGGTGATGGTCTCGAGCGAAGCCTTGCAGCGGGTATCTCGATGCCGGGCGAGGCGCTGCGGGTCACGCTCTCCGGCCACGATGTCACGAATGATGCGTATGCCCGTTGCACCGGTGATGTCGGTCACGACGTGGTGAAGTTGGAGGTTCATCTGCGTGAGCGCTTTCTGAATATGCTGGATGTGCGCGCCCGCATAATCGAGCAGCCGCTCGCGATGGCGCAGGTACGCCCGCAGGGCGACAATCTCCTGGCTCGGCCGGAAGCTCGGGCGCAGCAGTCCGTACTGATGCAGCCGCTGGAGCCACTGCGCGTCGTTCACGTCGCTCTTCCGCCCAGGCACCGCCTTTGCGTCCCCGCGCGTTGGCCAAGAACACTTCGAATCCCTTCGCTTCGAGAATCTCGTAGACCGGGATCCAGTACACTCCGGTCGATTCCATCGCCACGCTCGTGACGCCGGCCCCCTGCAGCCAAGAGACGAGCGCATGCAGATCGTCGGTGAAACTCCCAAAGCTCTTCACCGGCTCTTCGGCCCGCTCCGGCGCGACCGCCGCGACATGGAATCGGGCACCGACATCGAGCCCTGCCGCATGCGGATGCACCACCGCCAGGTTCGTCGTGCGAACCGCCCCTCGCCCTCGCTTCGTCTTGGCCATCACTGTCCTCCTTCGAGCAAAAATCCTCCGAAGGGCGGGATGGCGGAATGGATCATTTTCCTAACCGGGATCGCACAGGCGCGTCACCACTATCGGGTCCGCTACAGTCCCTGGGCCACGTTTTTAAACGGGGTGGTCCACCAAAAAGTCAACGGCCGCTCCCCTCGGAGTGCGCTCAGTCTAGCGCAGGCCCGAGTTTCTCTTTCTCCGGGCAGGCCGCCGGCCTTCGGGGGTTTTTTAAAATGCGATTAGCGACCGTGAGCTCGCCGATGACCTGGTTGCGCTCAGCAAGCTCGCCCAGCAGACGTTCGATCGCCTTGGCTTGCTCGTTGCGCATGGCACGGCCGTTCATCGCCTGCTTGCCCGCGCTGAGAAACCCATCCGGCCAGCGGTACAGCGTCTGCTCCGATATACCGGCCCGCCGCGCAATCTGCGCCGGCGGCTCAAATCGTTGGAGGCGGAGAACGCCCGGCTGAAGAAGTTGCTGGCCGAGTCGATGCTCGATAACGAGGCACTGAAGGCAGCGCTGTCGGGAAAGTACTGACTCCACAAGCCAAAGCGTGAGGCGGTGGCGGAGATGTGCGAGCGCACCGGCGTCTCGGAGCGAAGTGCATGCGGGCTTGTGGGGATCTCGAGGTCAGTGTTGCGCTATTAGGCCATGTCCAGCGCCTCAGACGAAGCGCTACGGGGCCGGATCATGGATCTGGCGCAACAGCGGCGGCGATTCGGGTATCGGCGGATTCACGCGCTGCTACGGCGCGAAGGCGTGGTGGTCAACCATAAGAAGGTGCTGCGCCACTATCAGCAGCAAGGCTTGGCGGTGCGCAAGCGTCGGCGGCGCCAGGGTGTGGCGGTGAATCGTGAACCTCTGGAGCTGCCGAGCGCCCCGATGACTTCACCAAGGAGGCACTCGACATTGTGGTCGATTGCAGCATCCCGGGCGCCTACGTGGTGCGCTCTCTGGAACGGGCGGTACGGTTCCGGGGTGTGCCCAAAGCGATCCGAACCGACCAGGGGCCGGAGTTCACGGGTAAGGCACTCGACCAATGGGCCTATGAGCGGGGAGTGCAACTTATACGGGATGAGTGCTTGAACGAGCACTGGTTTACGAGTCTCGCCCATGCGCGAGCCGAGATCGCGGCCTAGCGACGTGATTACAATGAAAAGCGACCGCATTCGGCGCTGGGTTATTTGGTGCCGGCCGAATTTGCCGCCTACTGGCGGCAGGAATTCTCCCTGGGATCTTGCCCCTGGGAGGTAGTTGACTGAGCGGACTGAGCTAACTGGAACGCGGTCCTAATTGCGGGGGCAGGTCAACTGTACCGAGCGAACTTCCCCAAAACGATACGTCATCGGCCGGTCACCTTAATGTATAGTGTCCCATGACAAGGGAATAAGAATTTATTCAGCGGTAACCCATGCCCCTCGCCTTCAGCGCTTCTACGGTCAAATCCTGGTTTCAGTATCGCTGCCCACGAAAGACCCGGTACGATACCTTCACCGGGAAAGAGCGCGATGAAATCCCGATCCTGCGGGATCTAGTGATTCCGGCCTGGGCCCAACTGGGCAACAAGTTCGAACGGAAGGTGGTATCACGCTTGGCCGCGGAAGTCGGCGTTTTGGGCCCAGCCGTTGGAGAGGACTATCTCTCGCAAGATCTCTCCACGGCGTTCCTTAAGGGCCGCCGATCAGAAACCTATGCACACCAGCTGGTCCTCGAGTCCCACAGTCAACTGCGAGAACAACTCGGACTCTCCAAAGACGTCACGGTCAGACGAGCTCTACCGGACCTGGTTCGGATTGAGCGGGGCGACTCCGAACCCCGCTTTCAGATCATCGACATCAAAGCCACCCAACGCGCTACAACCTTCCACAAAGCACAAGTGGCTTTTTACAGCCTGGTGCTTCAATCAACCCTCGCCGCCCTCAGGGCACCGGGCGTCTTGGATCGAACCGGCCAGATCTGGTGCTTGCCACCAGGCAGCAAGGGCGAGGATGGCCTCTACCGCGCCGAGGAATTCCGGCTAGAGCCCTACCAACGCCTGGTTGCGGACTTTTTGTCCAACGAGATACCCGTAATTGCGGAGAGTATCGTGTCGTCCACCTGGGACAACACCTTCTTCCATATATATTTCAAGTGCGAACAATGTGAGTATCTGCGCCATTGCAGCCAGTCCATTGACGAAAGGATTCTGCCTGCGGAACGGGATGTGTCGGCGGTTGCCGGGGTCTCTCACGAGGCCAAACGGGCATTAGATCGGCTGGGCACTGACAAAGTTGGCAAGCTCGCTGAAGCCCGAGGGCTGCGGGCCTCTAGCGCCGGCAGTTGGGCGCTGCGCCGACGGGCTGAACTGCTGACGCGGCGTGCCCAGGCACTGGTCGCCGGCGAAGTCCAGCGCATACCGGGTGTCGCCAGTTACCTGATGCCGCCGCGAGTGGACGTGGGCCTCTACCTCGTCGTCGATGTCGATCCGGTGGAGGACAACCTCATCACGCTCGGGTACCTGCGTAGTGAGGGTGGGAACAACGAATACCTGGTCGAGGTCTTGCCCGCTGGAAGCCCGGAACGGGAGAGCGAAGCGCTGTGCAAGGTCCTGGGCCAACTGGTCACGGACCTGGCGGCCATCGACCGCCACAACACCGCCCACGAGGATTCACCCGCGGAGCAGATCCAGGCCCACATTTTTTTATATGAGCCTTCGGAGGCCGCCGGCTTGCAGTACGCAGTGGCGCGCCACCTGGAAAATCCGCTGGTACGAACTGGCCTGCTCCACCTGATCCGCATGTTTCCTCCCGATGACGTGGTCCCCGAGCCGGAATTCCGCGGAATCCATCATCTTCCGGCCACCGCCCTGCGCAGCGTAGTTGAGCAGGTCTATGCATTGCCGGTCATGGTGGCCTACGACCTGCGCCAGGTGACCGGCGCCTTGGCGAACACCGAACCAGCCCTTTCGCCTGCCTACGCCCCTGACCCTCCGTTCCGCCGCCCCTTCTCGTCCCGCCTGTCCATCGACGTATGTCGCGATCTGCGGGACGGGCGCATCGAGCCCGAGTCGGTACGCCAGGATGTCATCGCCCGCCTGGATGCCATGCGCGCGCTGGCCGAGTGGCTGATGCACAAGAACGCCACTGCCCTTAAACAGGGCGGTGACTATGCCTTCCTGCGCCTGAACAAGCGGCCCTTCCGCTTTCAGCAGACCCTGGACCCGCTCAACGCCGTGGACCTGGACCTGCTTCACGCCTTCGAACTCCTGGAGAACCGCACCGGCATGCTGGAGGCCCTGGTCTCCCTGGCCCAGCCCTTCAGCCAGCGGCGCGATCGGGCCCGCTGCATCGCCCAGATGACCCTTTTGAGGCATTGGAAGGCCAATTGGGGCCAATACGGCATGCTGTTTTCCGTGCCGCCGGAAAGCCGGGAGAGCGAGTTGTCATCCAATAATTTCGACCTCATCCTCACCGACGACAATCCGGACATCCGGCTCAACCCCCAGTTTTGGCCCAACTTCGAGGCACGAATCGCCCCCGAGCGGCCCGACTTCGCCAATAGTGGCACCCTGCTGGTCAACGTCCCTGCCACGCTTTACGAGGGCGATGACTTTCAGCGCCTGCTCCGGGAAACCGGAGAAGCCGGCTGGTTCCTTGACCGCACCTTTAAGGACTTCACCACCGGGAGGGCGGCGAACTTCATGGCGTTCCTCGGTGAGGCACCCGAATGAGCGTGCGAGCGGACATACTCCAGTTTCTGAGGGCGCCCCAGGTCTTTGCCCGCACCCTGCCCGAGGACGACCACCGACTCTGGCGCCAGGGACTGGAGAACTTCGCGCAACCGCAGATCGACGAGAAAGGTGATTTCCCCTTGCGCCAGGCCCAAATCACCGCCTGGAACAGGCTGGCCGAGCAACGCGTCGGCCTTATCCAGGGGCCGCCTGGCACCGGCAAGACCTACGTGCTGGCTTGGATGGCGCTGGGCTACCTGCAGGCCCGCCGGGCGGCTGGACTGCCCTGCCGAATTCTGGTCAACGCCTTTACGCTGAACGCCATCGGCAATCTGCTCGATGCCATCCAGTCCAAATCGGCGCGCTATGTGCCCTCCCCGCCGGACGTGCTCTACCTGGGCAGCCAGCGGGGCAGCGGGCTCAGCCCTGCCATCCGGCACATCTCCTTCCGGCAACGCGAAGCCGCCGCCGAGGCGTGGGATGCCCTGCAGACCGAGCACCTCATCGTCGGCTGCTCGGTGTGGGCGCTGAACAAACTGCTGAATGCCGGGCAACCGGCCGTCACCGACGGGCCCACCTCGCCCCTGTTCCACTTGGTCTGTATCGACGAAGCTTCCCAGATGGTGGTCAGCAACGGCCTCATGGCGCTAGCCGGGCTTGCCCCCGGCGGCCGCGTCCTGGTGGCCGGCGACGACAAGCAACTGCCCCCGGTGCGGACCGTCCACACTCAGGAGATTGAGGGGCGCCGTCTCGGCGGCTCCCTCTACGACTTTCTCAAGTCCGCCGAGGTGGCAGAGTACCCGCTGGATGAGACCTTCCGGCTCAATGCCCCGCTGACCTGCTTCCCAGAGTCCAAGTTCTACCCCGGTCGCTACCGCCCAACCGACGCATCTGAACACCAGCGCCTGCAACTCGCCGGGGACTGGGCCGATGGGTTGGCGGACTGGGAGCGCTTGGCTCTGGATCCCGAGTACCCCCTCTGCGTTCTGCTACACGACGGCCCCCCGGCGGGTACATCCAATCCCTTCGAGGTCGCGGTTGCCGCCCGACTGACGCGCCGGCTGCATGCCGCGATGACAACCGGAGAGCCTCAAGATGCCACGCCGTCCGCGACCGTGTGGCAGGAGCGACTCGCTATGGTCAGTCCCCACCGGGCCCAGAATGCCGCCATCCGCGCCGCCCTTGCCAACGACCCGGCCGGGAACGGCGCCGTAGTGGAGACCGTGGACAAGATCCAGGGCAAGGAGCGCGACGCCATCATCGCCAGCTACACAGTATCCGACCCGGAGTTCGCCCTGGCCGAGGCGGACTTTATATTCAGCGTGGAACGGCTAAATGTCGCCATCACCCGCGCCCGGACCAAGCTGATCCTGATCGTCAGCCGCCGCCTCCTGGACGTGGTGCCACCGGATGAAAATACGCTGGATGCGGCCCAGATCCTGCGTGAATTGGTGTTCGACAGCGCGGAGGTGGGAACCGTTCACATCACCGACAACACGGGCCGCAAGGTCCCAGTCAACGTCCGGGTCCGAGGATTCACCGAGGACGGCGAACTGCCGCCCCTCATCGACGCCCCGGATGAGGAACCGGCCGAGGCCCTGCCCGAATTCACCAGAGAACTGGAAGAACTGCTGGCCGCCATCCGGGAGATCGCCATCAAGAATCCGTATGGCACCGCAGCCGACTACGAGATCAAGAAGAAGCTGTACCTGTCGTCCCCGGTTCCCTTCGGCCAACTGCGCGACCTGGTACGCCTGGGCCACATCCAACTGAACCAGAAGCACGGCCGATTCGGCCCATTCTGGACCGCCAAGCCCCTGGACCCGCCCCGTCCACCTTTCCCCGGCGATGCCCAGACCGTGCGGGACCGCCTGGAGGAGGTCACCACCCATGTACGCCGCGGGCGCTATGCCTCCTTCTACGAAAACGTCATCCGTCACCGCTTCGTCTGGATGGACACCGCGGGCGACGACCGCGTCTGGCCCGTTATCGAAGCCATGGCCCGGGAGGGACTGGTCGAGATCAAGGAAGTGAACGGTTCCGCCACCGTGGAGTGGTTGGAACAGGCGCCCACTCCCGAGGATGTGGAGGAATCCCCCAAGGAGCCCCTGTCCGACAAGGACTTCGAGGTCCTCAACCACCTGGAGGATAAGGAGGTCCAGCGCATCAACTTTGGCATCTACGAGGGCTGGACCTCTCTGCCCGACTTGGCTACCAGCCTGCAAACGTCCAGGGGCCAGGTATCGGACGCTCTGCGCCGACTCCAGTCCCACGGCCACCTAGCGATGGACGAGGAAGGCAGAATCCGTAGCCGCATGGCGGAACTCGCCCGCGAGGTACGCTACGTTAAACAGCGTTTTGCCGTCGGCGACGCCGACCGGCGTCCCTACCTGGTCCGCTCACTCAAGGTCGAGGTGCGGGACCGCGACAAGCCGGTGCGGGACCGCTCGCTGTCTACCGTCATGCAGGAGATCCAAGACGGCGTCGGCGAAAACATGACGGCCCGCCACGTCCTGCATGGCCTGGAGGCCATGCTGCGCAAGCACTGGAACCACGACGATCCGCCCCTCGCCGGCTTCCAGGTGCGCGCCCTGAGCACCATCTTCCCCGCCTGGCTGGGCCGTAGCGATGACAACACCTTCGTCATCACCGCCGATACAGGGGCCGGGAAGACCGAGGCGGCCTGTCTGCCGCTGATCGCCGGTGCCGCCTACGACCGCCTGCAAGGCATCCAAGGAACTCGTGCCGTACTCGTCTACCCACGGGTGCGGCTTGCGGCGAATCAGGCCCAGCGCATCACGGGCTATCTCGCCTCTCTCGCCAACGTCGGCGGCTTGCCCGCCCTTACCTTGGGGCTGCAGAACTGGCAGGTTCCGGGTCAATTCGAGACCATCCCCGAGTACTTGAGCGGAATCTGGACCACCGCCCCTGGCGGCGCATTGCGCTTTCCTTTCTTCGCCTGCCCGGATTGCGACGGCGACCTGCACCTGCATCCGGGCAAGGGACATGCGGGCGCCGACCAACTTGCCTGCACCCGGTGCACCTGGGCATTCGACGGCTGGGTAGGCTCCAAGCTCGCCTTGCAGCAGCAGCCGCCGGACTTCTTCCTTCCGGTCACTGAGTCCCTGCACCAGTGGCAGCAGAACCCGGCCTATGGGGCCCTGTTCGGCGACATCGCCCCCCATCCGCCGCCGCGGGCGATCCTGGCCGACGAGATCCACCTCTATACCCATATCCACGGCGCTCAGGTCGGCTACACCCTGCGTCGCCTGCTGGCACGATCGGCCATCAACGGACCCGAACAACCGAGGCCACTAGCCATCGGCATGAGCGCCACCCTCGGTGATCCCGCTCGGGTGTGGGGCGAACTGATCGGCCGCGACCCAGTCGTCGAACTCCGCCCCGAACCCGGCGAGCGTCGGCGGAACCCGCGCGGCCGCGAATACTTCTATTTCGTCCAGCCGGAGGTCGAGTCCCGGGGACAGGACATCGCCGGCGCCTCAACCAGTATCCAGAGTCTGATGTGCCTGGCCCACGGCATGCGTCGGCGCACCGGACGTGACGGCGGCTACCGTGCCATTGTGTTCCTTGACTCCATCGATAAACTCAAGCGCCTGCACGGTGACTATCAGGACGCCGAGGAAGCTCGCCATCTAGCCGCACTACGCACCCGTCTGTTCGATGACGACCTCGGCAACAGCCAGCCTCGCCGGGAGTGCTGCGGCCAGCCCGCCACCTGCGACCGTTTCCGCGAAGGGGAGTGCTGGTATTTTGCGGCCACCGACAACGCCCAGGTAACGGCGCGCGGCCGTTACCGTCCCGGCAACGCCCTGATCGTCTCCCAACGCCCAGTTTTTGCAGGAGAAAAAGGCAAGGTCGAGGAAATGATCCGCAGCTCGGATATCGTCTTCACCACCTCCTCGCTGGAAGTTGGCTACGACGATCCGGATATGGCTCTGGTCTACCAGCACTATGCCCCCAACAACCTGGCAAGTTTTATCCAGCGCAAGGGCAGAGGCGGCCGTGGCGTGGACGACCGACCCGTCACCGGCGTCACCCTCTCCCCCTACTCCCCACGGGATTCCTGGTACTTCCGCCGCCCCCAACGGATGCTGGACAGCGCCCATTTCGACGTCCCCCTCAACGCGGCCAACTACTTCGTGCGCCGGGGACAGGTGCTGGCAACCTTGCTGGATGCCCTCGCCCGCCACACGACCGTGCACGGCAGGACCGGTTTGACGATCGTGGACGGGCGAAGCAGGTTGAACAAACAAACCCAGCAGTTCGCCGAACACCTTGTCCACACGATTTTTGGTGCCGAGATCTATCGGCAACTGGAGGCAGAGAGCCTGGACAACCTGTGGCGTCAAGCGACAGACGAAGTTTCAATATCATTTAGTTCGCACATGTCCCTAAGAGACTTGCGCGAATCCCTTCCCTGGATAGCTAAGACTCTGTTCGCCACCGCTAACCTGCCAGCCCTGGCGGTGCACTTTGAGAGCGAACGGGGCGAAGCCCGCTCGCAGGACGAAGCAATAAACCTGGCCTTCGAGGCCGCCACCCCCGGCAACATGACACGCCGTTATGGCTTCAGCCTGTTGCACTGGCTGCCGCCAAGAGCAGGCCGGATGCCCTGGCTTAGCGACGAGGTGTACAAAGTCTCCAATGGATTCGAGATACCCCCGTTGAAGAAGGGACCGGATGCCCTGCTCCGGGAACTCCCTGTAGAGGCACGTGAAGAGGTTGGCCCCGACATCCATCCCAACGTTTGCCACCCCAACGGCGTGGTCCTGGAAACGGCAGGCAGAATGCTGGGCGCCGGCTGGACAGCCCATTGGTACTACGACGCCGAGAAGAGGGCTGTCCAGCGCATTGACACCAGCGAGCCCGACAATGGCCTCAAGGTCCATCCCAAGAGCCGAGGGAACCTACGCGCTTTCACGTACGTGGAAGCCCAACCTGACAGCGGCCACGCCATCTCAATCCGTGGGATCGAACGTTTCGGCGAGCGCTTCGAGGCATACATCGGCGGCCGCATGGAGGGTAACCAAACCGGGCTGGCATTGACGTCCCTCACCTGGGGCGCTGACGTTGAACTGCGCCTAATGGATCCGGACCAGCCGGATATTCCCATCACCCAGACCTTCATCCATCCCCGCTCCAGCAAGACGTTGTTGCACGGCTATCGGGTGCAGACCGAAGGTGTACGTCTGCGCTTAAACAGTGCCTACCTGACCGACTTCATCCAGACGGAAGTCGAGCGCCAACGGGAACACCCGGACGGCCGATGGCACCGGGGTCAGATGTTCCGCTACCTAATCGGCAGTCAGGCCCGTGCGGCAGGCATCAACGCCTACGAAGCAAACCGCGCCGCCGACCTGCTATTCAGCGCCGCCGGCCACCCTGAACTGCGCGACAGACTACGCGGCTTGGTCCGCCGCTGGGACAGCCAGACGCTGCGCAACCTACTGCAACAGACCTTCACCGATATGCTGGCCTACCATCCCTTGCTTTCCGAGCGACGGGTGGACCGCCTTGCCGACAGCCTGGGTAACCGCAAGTTTCAACATGTCTTTGCGCAAGCCCTAGAGGCTGTAAGCTCCGAAGACCAGTTCGCGGCCTACCTGCGCAGCGTCCTCGTACACAGCTTCAGCATCCGGCTCAAGCAAGCATTCGTCCTGCACGGTCGTGGCGACGATCGCCAGGTACTAATCCACGCGAAATTGCCGATACAGTTCGGAGCCGACGCCGAGGATGTCATCACCGTGGCTGAGAACGGGGCACATGGTGACGGTACCACCAGGATGTTCGTGGACAATCTCGAAGCAGTTCTTGCAGACTGGTCCAGCGGTGGACTCGCCGACTGCCCGAACGCAAGGGAAGACGCCATCATCGAACAGGCGTTCCAGAAAATCCACCGGCATGAGGAGTGGCGCAGTCTCGACCCACGCAATCCCGAGCAAATGGCCGGACTAGCGGCGGAACTGGGGCTCGGATCTGCTGTCGAGGAAGGTTCGATGCAAAGCGTGCTACGCCTCCTTTACGGAACTGAATCTGTCGGGACGCAACGTTTCGACCTTTACAGCCTGCACGGAGAAATAACCGCAATCGATGCCCGCCTCCGAGATACCATGGCCAGGGAAGCATCCCAGTGGGAACTGGTGAGCGCTGTCGTCCGCGCTGCGGCAGACAGCGCCCCTGCAACTCCCAGGCTTTCTGAGCTTATTAGCGCCTATCAAGGGTTGGATGAGGCAAGCCAGGAAGAGTCGCTTGGAGCCGAAGCCCGGTTGGCGGATCAGGTTTATCGGTTGAGCGCACGACTGTGTGTGGACGGGTGTCAAGGGTGTCTTCACACTGGTAGTGACCTGATGCCGGCAGCGTTGGCAGAGGCAGTCGTCAGTCTGCGATTATTGGAGCGACTGACAGCCTGACTTGTCTCCAAGGCCAATAATATCAGCGAGTGCGCCATGTCCTATAGACACCGAATAGGATTGACGGAAATATCCAGGTATACTTCGAAAAGCAGACGGCCAGGTCGGCTATAACCCCACCTTGAAGCGTGCAAGCGCATTCCGCTCATCAAGCCAACTCCGGACCTCTGCGGTTACGGTTTCAAGCGTGGCCGACTGGTTCGCCACGGCGAACAGGAAGTCCACCACCTCTTTCCCCGCCCCCAAATTTGTCAAGCTGTCCGTGGTGCCTTCCCGTTCGGCGACCAGGGCCTTAAATCGGGCTATGCTTCTTTCAGCGTCCTCCAAATCTGTCTTGAGCTGCCCTGCCTGGAGTGCGATCGCCTCCATTTCCGAGCCCAGTTGCCGGGTTTCGGGAATCTCCCGCAAGACACCGCCGAGTTCACCGGTTGCAGCGAATGCCTGGTCGATCTTTGCCTTCCAGCCGCGGTTTATGATCGCATCGGCCTGCTCGACCTGACTCGGCAATTGCGAAACCTTGGTTGTCCCATCCTGCAACGTCGCAGTGTCGGACACCTGGGGAAGCTGCTGCCCCAGGGTTCGCACTCGCGTCAGAAGGACAAGGCAATGCTGCCGGTCCGATGGATCGAGAAAGCCGTTAACCAACCCCGAAAATCCGGCGAGTTTTTCAAATTGCGAGATTACACTCTCGGCATCATCGACGGCGCGCACCGCCGCATCTAGCGCGTCGCCGAATCGGTGCTGGTCCTTGGCACGCTGTATTTGCCCGGACAACAATTCCAGGCGCTCCAGCGAATCTGGATCGGGTGCTTCAGCCATTGGATGCTTCCTCCAGACCGTTAATGGCCTTATCTGCCGCCTGCTGGATACGCACCCCCGTTTCGCGGACCTGTTCTATCGTTCCACCTCCACCTGAGGCTCCTTCTAGGTACTCCTCAACGTACGCAAGCAAACGACCGACGGTATCTTCGGCAACCTCAAATCCCTTATTGGCGACTCTTAGGGCATTCGCAGGTGCCTCCAAGGTCCACGAAAGCGCTTGCGCACGATCCTCTGGTTTTGGAACATCACCATCTGACACTCGGTCCATGAATTGTTCGACAGTGGCACCGGCGCAATCGACACCATCCGCGAGAAAACCTTGGTTCTCAAGGTCCTGCCTGACCTTGCGCCACGCCTGAACCGGTTCTGCAACGTTGTTGGGAAAATGTCTGGCGATCTCTTCCACCACTTTGTCTACCCGCAGAATGTGCTGGCGAATGGAAGAACCTCTCGACACACGCTCCACGAACTTTGCGCGACCAGCCAATCTCTCAGTCTCGTAGCGCGGGATATTCTTGAGTTGCTTGTTTACCTCTCCGGCGATTTCCGCCAACCGCTTTAGTTCTGAGAGCTTTTCACCCAACCCCTGAAGCGATGAGGGTTGAGGCAGCGTTTGGAAGGTCTGCGGCGAGTTGGCCAATGCAGCAACGAGTTGGTAATCCACGTGGGCCAACGACGTGTCCTTATCCTGCTCTGGGTCAGGCTGGTACTCCGGAAGATTCAGAGATCGACGTAGAAGTTTACGCAGAACTCCATGACTTCCTCCCGTGGCATCTACCAAGGCGCTCCAACTGTCCACGCGATCCTGCGGATTGCTGACGGCTTCGCCTTCATCACGAATCACAGCCCGCCATTGTTCCCAACTGTCGGCTAAGGGGGGTACATTGCCCCGCAACCACGCTCTGGCAAGCAGGATCTGAGCAGCGGTGCCGAGAATTTCCCAAGTTATCCCTCCTTTCAGACTGGGAAGCCGTTCCCTCACCTTGTCACATACCAACGACCCCAGCTTGCGTTGTATGGTGGCGTAGTTGCGCCGATAGCTTTCGATCTCCTGGTCAGGCATGTCGTCGGTACCGGCGCGCAACGCCTGATACGCCCCGATACCCTTCGCGACCCAAGGCTCCCGGTCAAGGATCAGGTATGGACCTCTTGCCGGCTTCGTATCCCTAAGAATGACCGTATCCTCCGTGAACACGCGTGACCGAATCCACGGTGTCACTTCCAGATGGGTCCAGTTCAATCTATCCAAGATTTCGTAGGCGAGTCGATTCAGTTCAGTAGGGCGTTCGGGCGATTTGCTTTCGACCCAACGGCCAATATCCTGTTTCACACGCACCAACTGTGTGGCGGTCATGCGGCGGGGTCCGTCAGGCATTCGCCGCCTTGCCGTTTCCCCTTGATCCTGTCGTCCGGGCCTTGCACTTCCGCCGGATCCCCCATCGCCAGTATTGGGGGAAGTCGGAGAATTCACCACTGGCTGATTGGGGTCTGGCTGTGTTGGGGCAACAACTCCGCCCGGTGTTTCATCACCAAGCCATGGCAGATCGAGTGCTTGGTAAATTCCCTGCCGAACGCCTCCGTAGACCAACGCCCCTTCGCCGTCCGCCAAGGTGCTCGTGGCCGTAGTACCCTTCACGCCCCAATACGCCACCAGGCGCCGCACGCGCTCCCGGATTCTACTATCGTCGATGCGGACTTCGAGCACATCCGCCAACTGTCCGTGATCGAACAATTTGCGCTCGTCCTCGGGAATCAGGTCAGTCTCGATCTCAGGGCCGGGATACTCACCGGCCTCCAGGTCCAGCGGGTGCTGCATCGTCGGAGAGAGCACACCCTGTAACATCCCGCGCGGTGTCTGGTAGGTGGCCATATGCTGGGGATCCCGCAAGAGTCCGTACAGCCGGATGATGGCCTGTTCGGTAAAGGGAAAAAGCCCCACCCCTTCGTGATTGCCAAATTCGCGATGACACGGATCCTTGTGGCGGCAAGTGTTACATCGATTCGGCACAGGGTCAGGACCACCGTCCCATTCGGTCAGTTGTTGCACGCCGGCCCGGGTAGCCCGCAAATACTTTGCTGCGAACGCGATCTGCGATTCTGGTGCGCGGAGGGCGGACACGTCTTGGTAATTCTGCGTGTCGCTGGGATCGCCCAGCCTGATGTGGTGGGTGATGCGCTGGGTGTAGTTGGCCTTGAAACTGCGGTTCTGAAAATAGGCCGGCGTTACGCCTACCACCGAGATCATGGGACACAAGTCCTGGTCCTGGCGTGTCTCCACGTTGGTGACCAGCACGTCGATCAACTGCCGGTCCACACCCTCCCAGGCGGTGATGTCCTCCAGCAACAGCACTAGGCGTCGGTCACGCAACTCACGCCGTAGACGCAGGAACAACTCCTTCAAGCCGTCGGTGGAGATGCCCAGGACGTTCTGCACCGCACTATTGTGGCGCTCGTTTAGGGCATCCACCAGTTTGTAGCTGTAGTCGAAGCGGCGCCGCAAGTCTTCTTGGGCGGCGGGATTGACCAACTCCTGCTGCGCCAACTGCCGGATCGCCTGAGCCTCTTTTTTCAGTTCGTTCTTGAATCGTACGGCCCTTGGTGTCGGTGCCCCCAGCGGTCGAATCAACTGCTCGAGTTCCGCCATGTCCTGGAGATTGAAGCGTGCCAGTTCCTGGTCGCGCTTACCCTTCTTGCCGGACAGGAGTTCGATGATGCGCTCTGGCGCTTTCCATTGATCGACGAGGGCTGTGTCGTCCAGTATTTCGGCAAGCCCGAATCGCTCACACCATTCGGCGTCTTCAGGTGGATTCACGAAAAAGTTTGGGCGCAAGGACTGGGCCAGCGTCTTGAGAAACAGGCCCGCGCGCCCAGCCAGGGTCCGGTCTTGTGGACGACCGATCTGCTCGAACAGGTGCTGGTGTTCCTCCGGCAAGGCCCTTTGCAGTTGCTGGAGCGTCCCCTGAAGGCTACCGTCCAGGCGTTGGATGAGGAGTGGTTGCAGGGACTCATCCTTGGGCCAGCGAACCGCAAGCCAGCGGATGAGGTGGGACTTGCCCGATCCGGGCTCTCCTTCCACTACGCAGAATGCATGGTGGTTGGAGGACGCCGAGAGGGCATCGAGCAAACCTTGCTCGGTGTGCTCGGTAATGTCACTGGAGTGACTCCCGCCGACTTGGTAGCCTTCGACCGGAGAGTGGGTAGCCAGAAATACAGGATCATTTCGCTCCAGCGCTTCGTTCGCCAGAATGATTCGTGCATCTTCCGCCTCCCAGCAGGCTTTAGTTGGGAGTTCAGCCATTTTTCGCCTCGCCCGGATTCAGCACAACTGATACGAAGGCTTGTTTCCTGTGTGTCGGGTCATGGTGGAGCGCAAAGGCGTTGGGCGCGTCGCCGAGCATCTTGAGTTCCAAGACGCCTTCATCGTCCAACTCCCTAAGCGCGGAACTGAAAACAATGGAGAGCTGCCGCGCGGGCGGAGACCAACCAATGCGCCCGGCGGCCTCCAGAAACAGATGTCCGCCATCCAGGTATGGCATCCGCTGAACCAAGGCGTCCAGGAACATGTCTGCCGGAACCTGTTCCCCGATGCCGAAACGGTGGCGCAAGGCTTCCAGTTCACGGTCCAGCCTAACGGTAGCGGAAGGGTAGAATGACTGGCCGCGGGGGATGGGTAGATCCACGCCGAGCCCAGTGAAGGCGATCCAATCGCGCCAACGTGTGTACCGGGTCGAATTGAAGCGTCCCGGTTGACCCTCTGGAGTGATCGCGACACGAATCTTCTCGGTCAAGCTATCTGCACTCTCCCGCTCGACCCAGGTCGTCCCCTTCTCCCGGGCGCAGTTCGCAACGAACCAAGCATAAACTTCCAGGATCACGCTGTTGCCCTGGTCTGCTGGGGTCTCCACGAGTTTCGTGTGGACACGGTCCGCGAAACCCATCAGGGTTTCGGGCATTTTGTCCGACCTCAATTGCAGTGAGTATGAAGTGGAGTCGGATTGAATCAATTCCAGACTAGCTGCCGCGCGGATGGTGTTCGAGATGGCTGTGCCCTTGGTGTCCGTGTCGAAGGGATCGAGCCAGCCCTTTACGCCCTCGCGGCTCAACTCGCCGCCGTGGGCCCGGAGTAGACTGACCAGGGACCAAACCCGCGCTGGCGTCCCCTGGATATCGGTCATTAAGCTCATTACAGATGGATCTCCACGGCCTTTTTCCTACGTCTCTTTTATCGTCAGTGCGTTCAAAGCATTCCAGCGATCGAGCGCTTCTTTCGTGGCTGGAATTTGCTCTCTACTGAGAGATATGCCTGACCGCTTCTGGCAACGCCCAGCTACTCAATATCTCTTCACTGTAAGCTGCCGTGCGCGAGGCTATCTGCTCTAGTGGTCTACCGCGCAAGTGGAGCCCACGCGGGGCGACCAACAACAGTGGCTGATCCGAATGAGCAGCAAACCAGTCTTCGCACCGGCGATACAATGAATCAACTTGACGCGTCTCCTCGGAGAGTAGAATCGCCGTCGGCATGCCCGCCATGGCCCAGCCCGAGCGGTCGAGCAACTGACGGTCTTCAAGCACGCACCCGGCGACCACGGGCAAGGCGCGCAACCGTTTGGCCGCATCTCCACCGAACCCTGCAGGCACAACGAACTGCTCTACACCGGCAGCAGCCAGATTGGCTAGTAGCCTTCCAAATCCGCTGCTATCGATGGGCCCTCTTGGGTGGAGGACGGTAATTCCCGCCGGCAGACGCGTTTCTCGCAGGGATATGGGCTCTGGCCAGGTGTCGGCCAAACCCTTGAACGTGACATGTGTCGGCGGCGGTATGTCGTAACTCCGGCACCAGTCGCAACGGCCGCACTCATCTACAGTGGGATGTCCTGCCTCCACTGCCTCAAACAAAGTAGCCAACTGACAACCGTCGGTATCGCCGGAAAGCACTGCCACTAGGCGATCAACGTCCTCTCGTGCCGCCTGCTTTTCCTCATCACGCAGTGAGAAGATGTCTTCGAGAACACCCTGGCCCTCGGGCGATACGTCCATTATCCTTGAATCCTTTACTTCGATTCGCCATACCGGTCCTTCATAGTCATCTTCCTCGACTGTGTGAATGGCGATAACTCCGGCACGCTGCAACAAGTTCAGCAGAGTCTGGTTCCAGTTTCTGTTGTATTCGGATGACTCGCTCCCAAGGCCAGTACGCAAGGCATCCAGAGGGACATTCATAAACTGCTTCCCGTCTTGGGTTTCGTACCCACCTGGCCGATTCGTTTCCCGCAGAATTGCTTTCCATCGAGCAACCGCCTTATTGACCGTAAGCCATTGGCGGGTTGCCTGACCGTATGCTAGGGTGCGATCATCCTTTGCACTCCATTGCGCACCTGGTTCCTTGTGCCAAACACAAAGTGCGAGTGCCTGGTGGCCATCGCGGGCGGCACGACCGATTTCCTGGTAGTAACGTGCGGCGCTCTCGGGAACACAGGCATGGACGACGGCACGCACGTCCTGCTTGTCGATGCCGAGACCAAACGCCGAGGTAGCGACCACTACATCGATATGGTCCTCGCTCCAAGCATGGACAATGCGCCGACGTTCCGCCGCGTCTTCGATCTCGCCGGTGAAAAGTGCCAGACGCCGATAACCTTGCTCCTGCCGAAGCCGATCGAACAAGATGCGAGCGTGATCCACCTTGGTGGTGTATAGGACGCAAGGGCGCGGTATCCGGTCCATCAACCTAAGGACAGTGTTGTCCCGAGCGGCCGCGGAGGACTCGACCAAAGAGACCATGTCGAGTTCGTAACGTGCAGCCTGGGCATCTATGGCCAGAAATAATGCACCTTGCGCATAGCCGCGTCGTAGTTCCTTGTGGGCCTGATCTCCCAGTGTGGCGGAGAGCACCAGCACCCTAAGCTGCGAGTTACTCTCTCGCAACTTCGCCACTAGCGCCGGGATGCGTTGGAAATCGGGCCGGAAACTGCGTCCCCAACTATCGACGATATGTGCTTCGTCGATAAACACAGCCATCAACCGGCCGCGTGCGGCACTCGGCTTCTCCTCTGGGGGTCTCGCCGCATCCAGCAGGAACGTCCTTGCCTTCCCGAGGGCTAGTTCCGGCGAAATGAATAACAAGGGTATCTCGCCACGGTTGAATGCCAGCAACAATTCTTCCTGGTGCGCTTTACCCATTTCTCC
>JAGFJL010000023.1 GCA_024102725.1 Nitrococcus mobilis | reverse complement strand
TCATCGACATCTATGCCGCGCTGGATGATAATGAGCGGCGTGTGTTTCAGGCACACTATCCCGACGAGGTGCAAGCCATGAGCTCATTCGCCGAGCGTTTCACGGAGCGCGGTTTGAAGCAGGGCCTTCAGCAGGGCCTGCAGCAAGGCCTGCAGCAAGGCCTGCAGCAGGGCGAGGCTGCTGTCCTGATCCGTCAGATGGAGCGCAAGTTCGGTGATCTCACCGAAGCTCAGCGCCGGCGCATCGAGACGGCGGACGCCGAGACGCTGCTCATTTGGTCCGAGCGCATCCTCGTGGCTCAAAGCCCGGAAGAGGTGCTGCGCTGATTCTTTGGCGCCAATTCCTAACGAGGCAGCGGTAGGGCGCAATAGCGCAGCGTATTGCGCCGGACAATCCGCCTTCGACGCACCGAATCCCATCACACTTTGCTCGCACCCCTTGCCTTCGGTCCGGACTTGTGGTGTAAATTACGTGTGTTCACCAGTTGAACGTACATAGCGTATCGCACGCCTCCAGACAGAGCCGCCGAGATGGGTAGCAGCCGACGCGGAAGACCGAACCATGCGCCCCGAGGATCTACGCTTTCAGGTGCTGCGGCATCTGGAGCAAAAGCCGGATCATGACCCAACGCGAACTCGCCGCCGCGCTCGCCATCAGCCTTGGGTGGGGCAACTACTGGAAGTATCGAATAACGTTCAAATTTCGTCATTCCGGCGTAGGCCGGAATCCATCTTCCTCTCGTAACAGCCGGAACAAGCGCGCCTACCTCTACAAGCTCACCCCGCGGGGGCTTTCGGAGAAGGCGGCGCTTGCGCTGCGCTTTCTACGGCGCAAAGAACAGGAGCGCCAGGCGCTGCTCCAGGAGATCGAGGTGCTGCGCGCCGAGCGGCATCTGAGCCGCGAGGGCTGCAAGGTCTTCTGCCCGCTGGTCCGGCTACATCGACGCCGCGCCGAGCGCATGGCTGCAGTCATTGAGTACGTCGCAATGCGCTACAACAGCGATCGACTCCATTCGACACTCGATCACCTTACTCCGAGGGAAATGGAGCTGGCCGCTGCTGCGTAACTGGGTGTCCGCTGCGACTTGACCAGAACAATCATCGCAGAGTTCAGGCAACGGGCAGAAGAAGCAGGTAAAGGCTATGACGATGATGAACGAAGCACTGCGGGAGTACCTGGGGAAGGCAGCGCATCCGCTTGTTGAAGAATCCTTGCAGCGTGTACTGCGCGAGGAGCTTCAAAGGACAAGCTGACCATCGGGTAGTGTCTGGACTCGCGCATGGTGCCGGATTATGGCACCATAGAGACGTGAAGCGGAAACATCAAAGGACCCTAAGCGCAATCTTCGATCATCCGATTAGCGCGAACATCAAGTGGGCCGATGTTATCTCGCTCATGAGAGCACTAAACGCTGAGATTCTGGAGCGGGAAGGCTCCCGAGTAGCGTTCATTCTAAACGACCATGTAAGCATCCAGCACCGCCCGCACCCGAACCCGACGATGGACAAAGGCGCAGTCGCGGACCTAAGGGATTTCCTCAAATTATGCGGTATCAAACCGTAAGGAGGAAAGGCAATGACCACCATGCGACATAACGACTATATCGCCCGCATCGACTACGACGAAGAGCTAGAGATGTTCCACGGACGCATTATCAATCTACGCGATGTAGTGAACTTCTATGGCCGCTCCATCGATGAGCTGAAGCAGGAGTTCGAGAACTCAATCAATACATATCTAGCCGTATGCAGGGAACGAAACAAGTCACCCGAGAAGCCCTTCTCTGGCAGATTCAACATACGAATGACTCCCGATCAACACCGCCGTCTAGCTGAGGCTGCAGAAGCACACGGAATGAGTCTGAACACATGGGCTATCAAGCAACTCGAACATGCCGCCGAGCAATGACCACAACGTGTCCACCCTTCCGAGAAAGAGAGTGGAACACCTGTGATGATGCGGCGAGAAACGGTGTCTGCTGCAGTGGGCCGTGCAGACGTTCAGCCTCGGCGCGCGCCGCATCGAGCACGGCGGCGACATCGCGACGCACGGATCAATGCCTTCGAGCCACTCCGGTCTGCACGCGGATTCGGCAACGATCATTTCCACCCGCACTCCACGTTTCGCCATTTCGTTGGCAAGTCGGCGCATGTTGATGGAAACGCCGCCGAGGTTTTGGCCTGCATGGCGGTCAAGCAAACCGAGCAGAACAATGTCGGAGCTCGTCTCGGTTGAGTCGTTTCTCGAATCGGCATCTTCGACAGTACGGCAACATCGTCGACGGAGCGGAGGGTTTTGGGGCCACGCCTTCCAGGTCGGCGGACACCCACTATATTGGGTTTCATGCTACTGGCGGCCATTTTGTCCGGCCCGTGAAAAGCGGGTATTGTAGTGCAGCGTAGTATTGTGTCTCAGCTTGATTGCAGCTCGGACTGGGAGGCGGCCTTGCATGAGGCGCTGCGCTGACCCTCCTGGAGCAGCAACTCGTGAGCAACCGTAGGGCGCAATAGCGCAGCGTATTGCGCCGGATAAACCGCCTTCGACCCGCCGATTCCATCGCATTTTCGCTACAGAACCCTTGTTTTCTCGCTTGAGAGAGCCGCCTGTGAGTCACGACCAGAACTTCAAAAACCTCATCCTGGATTATCCGCACCAGGCGCTTCGTTTCTTCGCGGCTGAGGAGGCCGGCGGCATCGACCCCGCCACCCGCATCCTGCCGGTGCGCCAGGAACAACTCCAGGAGCGCTTAGGGGAGCGGTTTCGTGAGCTGGACGTGCCGCTGCTGGTGGAGTGGCCGGACGGGCGGCGTGAGGCGATGCTCTTCGTAGTAGAGGAAGAGAGCGATCCACGGCGTTTCTCCATCCACCGCCTGGCCCATTACTGTCTGGATCTCGCGGAGCTGCTCGATCTCACCCGAGTGGTGCCGGTGGTCATCTTCCTGCGCGGCATCGCCGCGCCGCGCGCGCTGGCTCTGGGCGGCGATCGCCATGAGTACCTGCGCTTCCACTACCTGGCTTGCGAGCTTGCCTCGCTACCGGCCGAGCCGCATATGCACAGCGACAACCTGGTCGCGCGT
>JAGFJL010000017.1 GCA_024102725.1 Nitrococcus mobilis | reverse complement strand
CCGCCCGCAGCGCGCCGCCGTGGTTCCGGCCCCTTCGGGCTACGCCCTCCAGGGCCGGAACCACGGCCAGCACAGGCGGACAATTCATTTGCTACAAAACCGGACAAATCTATTTGTTGCTAACAGGGGGGTGGAGTGGCGTTGCTGTAGCGAAGGTGGGGCAGTATAATTGCGCATCAGAAAATATCGGCTGTTGACGGCGGCCACAAGCGCATCAAGGTGAATTCGATGAGTAACGTGCAAGAGACGATCCGCAAGCAGGTCGAGGATAATCCGATCATTCTCTACATGAAGGGGACCCCCCAGTTCCCGGAGTGTGGTTTTTCCATGCGCACGGTGCAGGCCCTGGACAGCTGCGGCGTTCAATACGCCACGGTCAATGTTCTCGAGAATGAAGGCATTCGGCAGGGAATCAAGGAATTCGGTAATTGGCCGACCATTCCGCAGCTCTATATCAATGGGGAGCTGGTTGGTGGCTGTGATATCATCATGGAACTCTACCAGAGCGGCGAGTTGAAGCGGCAGTTGCAGGAGGCCGCGGGCAAGGCGGAATAGAGAGCGTGAGGTAGCGCTGGTAAGCGGGGTAGCGCAGGCGCGACAAGCCGGGATAGCAGCGACTTTCGGAGCGGAGAGTGCAAGAAGGGTGGCGTCGCGCCCTGCCTCGTGTCAGTCCATCCAAGAATCGAGCACGGCAAACCCGTTCGTTAGCGGGTCATTTTGATGTCCGACCGGGAAGAAGAGCACGCCCCGGTAGGTATCACCGGCCAGCAACACTCGATCTTGAAAGCTCAAGTTACGCAGATAATGTTTTTGCCTGGATCGCTGGGGCTTCGCTCGTACGCCAGCCGTTCACCTGCTTGATGATATGCTCGAGCGGTAGCGGATCGATGACGGTGTTGCCCTGACATCCGCGCCGGGGTATCACGCCCTAACTGTGTAGCTTGAGCGAAGCCATTACGCCAGCGCGGTGTATTCCGGGAAGCCGTTGAGCCGGTCCCAGCGGTTGACAATGGCGCAGAAGAGCTCCGCCGTCTTTTCGGCGTCATAAATGGCGGAATGCGCCTCGCGCCCGTCCCAGCTCGCCCCACTTGCTTTAACCGCCCGTGCGAGTACCGTTTGACCGAAGGCCAGTCCACCGAGGGTGGCGGTATCGAAGCTGGTGAACGGATGAAATGGGTTGCGGCGTACTCCGGTGCGGGCCACGGCCGCGTTGAGAAAGCATAGATCGAACCAGCTGTTGTGGCCCACCAGGATTGCACGGGTGCAACCCGTCTCGCGGATTTCACGCCGGATCGGTCGAAAGATGTGCCGCAGAGCTTCCTCTTCGGATTTAGCCATCCGCAGCGGATGGTTCGGATCGATTCGGTTGAGCTCCAAGGACTTGGGGTCGATGTTGGCACCGTCGAAGGGCTCTACATGAGTGGAATAGGTCCCGGCCGGAAATATGCGGTTGTCCTCGTCCATGCGGACGATCACCACAGCGAGTTGGAGAAGGGCATCCGTGCTCGCGTTCAGCCCGCCGGTTTCGATGTCCACCACGACGGGCAGAAAACTTCTAAAGCGCTTGGCGATGCCAGAGCCGGATATTTGGCTCGGCTCGTTGCGGATATCCACACGATTCATCCTGTGCTGGCGCGGCAGTGAGCTGGCTGCATTCCGCTGGCACCGCCGCAGCGGACAAGTATATTTTGGCATGGTAGGCGCGCTGTCGTCGGTGCGCAACTGCGGATCGATTCTCGCGGAATCCGGCTTGCTTCGGAGCGATGAGCGGCCCATGCGGACTGTTATGGTCGCCACCAGGCAAGGCTTTAGAAGTCGGTCAGGATTGCCGGGCGTGCCTGGCGCAGGTGATCTCGGAGCTTGCGTCGGCTCATGGGGGGCGGGGTTTCAGACCAGCATTCAGCAGAGCAATCGCCAGCGTAGCGTGCTTGTCGCGCGCAAGGGTACGACGACATCCGGCCCATAAGGATAGGCCGCCGGCAGCGACCAGGATTCGCGGCGCAAACGAACCGTGGTCGAGTTGCGTGGCAGACCGTAGAAGTCCGCTCCGAAGTGGCTAGCAAACCCCTCCAGATGGCTTAGGCGACCTGATTGCTCGAAGGCCTCGGCGTAGAGCTCGAGCGCGGCCGGTGCGGTGAAGATGCCCGCACAGCCGCAGGCGTTCTCCTTGGCTGACTGGGCATGGGGAGCGCTATCGGTGCCGAGAAAGAACTTCGGGGAGCCTGAGCTGGCCGCTTCCAGTAGCGCCTCCCGATCGCTCTCTCGTTTGAGTACGGGCAGACAGTAATAATGTGGGCGTAGACCGCCCAACAGGAGGTCGTTGCGATTGAGCAGTAGGTGGTGGGCGGTAATGGTAGCAGCCAGCCGCGGTGGTGCTTGGCGCACGAACTCTACCGCCGCTGCTGTCGTGATATGCTCGAGTACGATTTTGAGCCGCGGGTAGCGCTGGAGCAATGGTCCCAGTTCGCGCTCGAGGAAGACCGTTTCTCGGTCGAAGATGTCGATGCCCGGTGTGATGGCCTCGCCATGGATGAGCAAGGGTAAATGCTGTTCCTGCATACAGGCGAGGGCTTCGTCGCAGCGGCGCAAATCGCTCACACCCGCCTCGGAGTGGGTGGTGGCGCGGGCCGGGTAGAGCTTGACTCCGGCGATTGCTGCCGCGGCGGCGTGTTCGATCTCACGCCCGGTCGTCATTTCCGTCAGATACAGCGTCATCAGAGGCTCGAAGGCGTTGCCCGGTGGTACGTGCCGCAGGATGCGATCACGGTAGGCCAAGGCCTGCCGTGTGGTGGTGACTGGCGGATGCAGGTTTGGCATTACGATGGCGCGGCCGAACGAGCGGGCGCTGTAGGGAACGGTGGTAGCCAGCCGTTCACCGTCGCGCAGGTGCACATGCCAGTCATCCGGTTGAGTTAGGATAATCTCGTCCATAGTGAGGCTCCCGTGGTGGCAAGGAAGGAATTATAGAACGCGGGGGCTTGCCTTGATTTCTTCGGGGTGAGCCAGGATGATGGGGGTGCTTTCGCAAAGCGCATGCGAGAGGGCAACCGCCGGCCTTAACTAAGACGTGCGTAATGGAATCATCTTCGGTGACCTGGGCGGGAAGCGGGATGGCTTGCCGAGACACGCCGTGAATACGTCCCTGTAGGCTCGTAGGCGGCCATCCGGGCGGCTTACGTTCTCGGCAAACCATATTTGGTTCCCCCAACAATATTTACGCGGTCGGATTGGTTATGAGTGACGTGAAGAAAGTCGTGCTCGCCTATTCAGGTGGCTTGGATACCTCGGTAATTTTGCATTGGCTGGTCGAGACCTATGGCTGTGAAGTGGTCACCTTCACCGCTGATCTGGGTCAGGGCGAGGAGTTGGAACCGGCACGGGCGAAGGCCAAAGCATTCGGCATCAAGCAAGTTTATATCGAGGATCTGCGTGAAGAGTTCGTGCGCGACTTCGTTTTTCCAATGTTTCGCGCCAACGCCCTCTATGAAGGGGAGTACCTTCTCGGTACCTCGATCGCTCGCCCCTTGATCGCCAAGCGTCAAGTGCAGATCGCCCATGAGAGCGGGGCTGATGCGGTCGCGCACGGGGCGACCGGTAAAGGCAACGACCAGGTTCGCTTCGAATTGGGTTACTACGGGCTCGACCCGAATATCAAAGTGATTGCGCCGTGGCGCGAGTGGGACCTGCTGTCGCGGGAAAAATTGTTGACTTATGCCGAAGATCACGGCATTCCGATCGAAGGTAAAAAGAAGGGCGGCGGGTCGCCGTATTCGATGGATGCGAACCTGCTCCATATTTCCTATGAGGGCGGCGTCTTGGAAGATCCCTGGACTCCGGCACAAGAGAGCATGTGGCGCTGGACGGTGGCGCCGGAGCGTGCCCCCGAGCAGCCCCGTTTTATAGAGCTTACGTTTGAGCGGGGGGATGCGGTGGCGATCGACTCGGAGCGGCTCAGCCCGGCAACGCTTCTGGCGCGGTTGAATGCGTTGGGCGGGGAGCATGGCATCGGGCGGGCTGACATCGTCGAGAACCGCTACGTAGGGATGAAATCTCGGGGCTGCTATGAAACCCCGGGGGGGACAATTCTGCTACGGGCGCATCGGGCCATGGAGTCTATTACCCTGGATCGCGAATCGGCGCATCTGAAGGACGAACTGATGCCACGCTATGCCCAGCTCATCTACAACGGGTACTGGTGGAGTCCGGAGCGGCGTGCTTTACAGGCTCTAATCGATGAGACGCAGCGCAGCGTCAATGGAGTGGTTCGCCTCAAGCTCTACAAGGGGAGCGTAGAGGTCATCGGCCGCCGTTCCGAATCCGACAGTCTGTTCGATCCGAGCATTGCCACCTTCGAGGATGATGCCGGTGCGTACGACCAAAAGGATGCCAGTGGCTTTATTCGGCTCAATGCGTTGCGTTTACGGGTAGTAGCCGCGCGGCGGCGGTGATGATTTTAGCATTTGCTAGACGGCTCTCTTGTTAGGTGTGCCCAGAGTCGACAAGCCTATGGGTGTATATCAAGGCGGCTGCGCCGTGGGCGTGCCCGGCGCAGTCGCAGGTTGAGCATTTCCACGCCGGCGGAGAACGCCATGGCGAAATAGATATATCCTTTGGGGATGTGCAGATCCAAGCTTTCGCCGACTAGGGCAATCCCAATCAAGATCAGAAATGATAAAGCCAGCATTTTGATGGTCGGATGGCGTTGTATGAAGGCGCTGATCGCCTCGACCATCACCATCATGGCCAGTACCGCAACGACGATGGCGATCACCATGACCGCGACATAATCAGCCATGCCGATGGCGGTGATCACCGAATCGAGGGAAAAGACGATATCGAGCACGGCAATCTGCGCGACCACGGCGGTAAAGCCGGCGACGTTGCGTGGGGTGTGCGGCGGCCCTCGTTCCTCCTCGCCTTCGAGACTGGAGTGGACCTCGAGTGTGGCTTTGCCGATCAAGAACAGCCCGCCGGCAAGCAAGATTAGATCCTGGCCCGAAAAGGTCACCTCGAACAGGGTAAACAGCGGCCGTGTCAGGCGCATCAGCCAGGTCAGTGAGAGCAGCAGTAGGAGCCGGGTGCCCATGGCTAGCAATAGGCCGACCCGGCGCGCGGTTGGCTGTTGCTTTAGTGGCAAACGATCCGAGAGAATGGAGATGAAGACGATGTTGTCGATTCCTAGCACCACCTCCATTACCGTCAAAGTAATAAGGGCGGCCCAGCCTTGTGGATCCGTTATCCAGTCCAGCACCTTGGCGCCTCCGCTCGAGTAGGGAATGATTGGAGCACTCGGGGTGCAGCAATCTCAATAGTGAACTTAGTGTGCGCGCCCGCTTAGCTGCGCGTCGACCCGACGTGCTGCATCGTAGCCACTGAGCCAAGCGCCATGAACGGTGGCGAAAGCGGCTGCCGAAGTGGCTTCGCCTGCAAAATAAACCCGCTCTCCGAGCGGAGCCATGAGATCACGGCGGCGGTGGTTGTGACCCGGCCGGGCTGCCGAATACCCGCCTCGAGTCCAGCGGTCACGAGACCAGCCGGTGACGGTGCTCGCCATTAGCTTACCGGCGATGGCGTTGCCGAAGACACCCTGCAACCGATCGAGCATGACGGCGGCTGCATCCGCATCGCTTAACTCGCCTATTTCTCGGGCGAGGCGGCCACCGACATAGACGATCGCCACAGACTCGCCGAAGGGCCGGATGTGTGCTCCGAACGCACCATTGGAATCCGATGCGTTGAGATACGTATTGGCTGGCAAGCCGAATACCTCGCCATCGAAGCGAAAGGCAATCTTCTCGGAGCGCCCCATGGGAATGGCCTCCAGTGCCGTTTGCTTCCATTCCGGCAGCGGTGGGCGAAAGCATGGTGTTCCTGCGGCCAGCACGCCCACCGGTACCGTGATGATGGCGGTTCTGGCACGAAGCTGGCCGTGTTCGCTCACGACTCGAACCGGCGTTTGAGTCCAATCGATGGTGCTGACTGCGCAGCCAGTCTCCACGATCAGCTCTGCACCGGCTAGGCGCACCAGATTGCCCAAGCCTTCACGGACCAGCCAATCGTCGCCGGTATCGTCTTCGGCGGCTGCATCGCCAGTGGAATAATCAATCGCATCAACCCCGTTGATAGCGGCCACCAGATAATCGAGCAAAGGTGCCCAAGGATGATGCGAGTCCAGCACCTCAGCCGCGCTCACATCTTGCCCGAGTAGACCGCATTTGATCACCGCGCGGAACTGGTGCCGGATGAATGTCTGGATCGCTTGTGCTTCGTTGGCGCCGGCGAACCGCCCTCCAAGATGAAACCACGTGGCCATGTCTTTGGCCAACGTGAATCCGTGCCGTTCGGCTAACGCGCGCAGGGGATTGTGCCATGCCGAGTGTAGCCAGGCGCAGCCGCGGTCGAATTCGATACCGAGACTTGCCGCCTCGGTCCAGGCACGCCCGCCTATCCGTTCTCTGGCTTCGAGAATGCGGTAGGAGATACCCCATTGCCGCAGTGCTTGTCCTGCCGCTAATCCGGCTGCACCCGCGCCCACGATGACGACATCGACATCTTTACTACGGTTTGCGCTTGCGCCCATCGAGACGTTGCCTTTTTGCACTTTATTCGAATGGCATCGAGCCATGTCAGATATTGGCATGCTGTCACGAGAAGATATAAAAGAGGCTTTGCTGTCGTCCTACTTCTCGTATGAATCTTCTGGGCCGGGATGCAGGACAAGACGGCGTTGCGGATCGTTGCCGGCGCTCTCGGCAAGCAAACGGTGACGCATGGCGATTCGATGCTGCATTCTGCGTATCGGCGCCGATCGGGGGGTGAGCTCCACGGCGATGCCTTGGGCCAGCACGCGTTGGGCGGCATGTTCAGCCTCACGGGCGGCTTCGTCAACAGTCTCCTCTTCCAGGCCGGGCACGACGTTGAATAGATCTCGCAGTAGGCGGCGGATTTGCGCGGTGCTGTTGCGCTTGACCTGGTGTAACGGTATTGAGGTGGCCTCAAGCAGTCGGCGCAGCCGCGGATCGGCCGCGCGGGCGCGCAGGGCGAGTGCCAGGTCGGCCTGTTCGGCCCGCGCTACTGTCCTTGCGTTCAGCCGCAGATCGCGAATCACTTTCTCCACCGAATCGCGGCTGATGGCGTACACGTAGATGCGCACGAGGCGCTCGCCGCTGCGCTGCGGTAGTGTCGGGGGCAAGGAGGGCTCTGGTGGCTGCGATTGTGACGCTGATTGCTGAGCTTCGCTCGGGACGTCTCTTCCGCCTCGCGGTTGGCCGTTTGCAGGCAGGCCGCGCAGGATGGCATCTACCGCCCGACCGGTATCACGGTGGATGAGGAGGCGTTCGCGATCGACGATTTCAACGACCGCATCGAATGTGGGTGGCCCGCGGCGTTCCGAGACGGTTTTCTGTGTGCCGCGAGCACGCGCCTCTTCATCGCTCAGGGTGACTGTCTGTACGCCGCCGACCAGATCGGCCAGGGTTGGGTTGAGCACAAGGTTCTCCAGCGTCGTACCGTGTGCGGTTCCAACAAGCTGCACGCCGCGTTCGGCGATGGTCCGTGCCGCCGCGGCCTCGGCCGTCGTGCCGATTTCATCGACTATGATGACCTCCGGCATATGGTTCTCAACCGCTTCGATCATTACCCTGTGCTGCCGATCGGGATGGGCTACCTGCATACGTCGGGCGCTCCCGATGCCGGGGTGAGGGATGTCGCCGTCGCCGGCGATCTCATTCGAGGTATCGATTACGATCACGCGGCGGTCGCATTCATCGGCAAGTATGCGCGCAATCTCCCGCAGCCGGGTGGTCTTGCCGATGCCCGGCGGGCCGAGTAAAAGCAGGCTGCGTCCTTGTGCAATCAGTTCGTGGATGGCGTCGATGGTTCCAAACACCGCCCGTCCTACCCGCAACGTCAGCCCTACCACCGTGCCGGTGCGGTTGCGGATCGCGGCCACACGATGCAGGGTGCCTTCGATGCCGGCCCGGTTGTCCGCCGTGAATGGACCTACGGCGCTCGTTATCCGCTCTAAATCCAAGCGCGTGACGGGCTCGCGGGCGAGGTCGCGGGCACCATGGATTAGCCGGGCTTGAGGCCGGCGTCCCAGGTCAAGGACGATCTCCAGCAACTCGGCGCTGGGCAAAGCGGTGATCGCTGATTGAAGGGGGTGGGGAAGAATACGCAGCAGCCGGTCGAGGTCATCGGTTTCTGTGAAGACGGTCACGGTCGTGCTCGGGGTGCGGTAGTGGTGTCGTTAATAATCGCTATATTGGGTTTGCGGGCCGTGCTGTCAATTGCTACACGCTTTGAGCGCCGACAAATCGTTCAAGAAGCGCCGTTGCCAGGTATGTAGGTCATTGTTGCGCATGATCTCTAACATGCGGGTATGCCGTTGCCTGCGCTCGGCAAGCGGCATGGAGAGGGCCCGGTCGAGCCCGTTTGCGATCGCGTCGACATCGTAGGGGGGCACCTGGACCGCATCGTCGAGTTCACGGGCGGCGCCAGCTAATTCCGAGAGCACCAACACTCCTGGGTCGGCTGGATCCTGCGCCGCGACGAACTCCTTAGCAACCAGGTTCATTCCGTCGCGCAGCGGGGTGACGAGGCCCACTCGCGCGGTGCGATAGAGGCCAGCGAGCGCGCTCCGGTCGAAGGTGCGGTTGAGGTAGTGGATCGGGACCCAGTCGAGCTCGGCGTGCTCTCCATTAATATGGCCCGCCATCTCTTCCAGATTCCGGCGCAGCTCATCGTATTCGGGTATGCCCGTGCGCGAGGGGCTCGCGATCTGTATGAACACGGTTTCGCTGCGGCGACTGGGGTAATCCGCGAGCAGCGCCTCATAGGCACGGAAGCGCTGCGGCAAGCCTTTGGAATAATCAAGGCGATCCACTCCGATGATCAGATGGCGTTTCCTGAGGCCGGCGATCAGGCGCTTGACACGTGGAATCTCCAAAGCTTGATGGGCAGTGGCCATGACTGCGTCCACATCGATACCAACAGGGTAAACTCCGGTGCGCAGCAGATGGTTGCCCAAGCGCAGTTGGTCATCTGTTACACGCTGCACGCCGATAGCCTCGATTACCGACTCCGTGAACGCGTGCATGTCGATAACGGTCTGGAAGCCGACCAAATCGTATGCGCAAAGATCGCTCAGCAGCTGGCGGTGGTCCGGTATGGCACGCACTAAACCGTAACTCGGGAAGGGGGTGTGCAAAAAGAAACCGACCCGTTGCTGGACGCCTCTAGCGCGGAGCTCACGGCCCAAAGGGATAAGGTGGTAGTCGTGCACCCAAATGAATTCATGGCCGGTCAGCAGCGGCTGTAAGGCGGCGGCGAACAGCCGGTTGACGCGATAGTAGGCTTCGACGAAGCTGCGCCGGTAATCCATCGCCCCCAAGCTGAAATGGAATACCGGCCATAATACCTCGTTGGCGTAGCCAAGATAGTAATCATCGAAGTCGGCTCGGTTCAGCGGAATGGATGCCAATTCGATTCCTTGGGCGTGCTGGAGGCGCGCCCGTGTAATCGTCTTTTTACTGATTCTTCCGCTCCAGCCGAACCACAGTGCTGTATGCTCCTTGAGCGCCTCCGATAAGGCTATGGCGAGGCCTCCGGCTTGCGGTCGGTTGCTGCGCAGCTCCGGAAGTCGGTTCGAGACAACCACTAACGACCTCAAAAGGCCTCCTGCCAGTCTCTGCTCAAGAGCAAGGCCGAATTGATCAACCCTACCATGCTATAGGTTTGCGGGAAGTTGCCCCATAGCTCGCCGGTCTTGATGTCCAGATCCTCGGAGAGTAGTCCGAGATGGGTGCGATGAGTGAGCATGTTTTCGAACAGCTGCCTGGCTTCGTCGTGCCGATTTATGGCATGCAGCGCGTCGATATACCAAAATGTGCAGATGTTGAACGCCGTCGTCGGCAAGCCGAAATCATCGGCGCCATTATAGCGGAAAACATGATCACCCTGGCGTAGGTTCTGTTCGATGGCGCGCACCGTTCCGAGGAAACGAGGGTCATCGGCGGCCAGAAAATCCAGCTCGTGGAGCAGTAACAAGCTGGCGTCCATATTCTCACCGCCGAAGCTGTCGACGAATGTGCCTCTGCCATCATCCCAGGCCTCGCGACAGATCCGAGCATGCATGCAATCGGCTTGCTCCCGCCAGCGCGCCGCATCGGCTTCAAGATCAAGCCGGGTGGCGATACGCGATAAACGGTCACAGGCGGCCCAGCACATCACGGCCGAGTAGGTATGCACCCGTTTGTAGCCGCGGTATTCCCAGATGCCGGCATCCGGCTGATCGTAGAGCGCAGCCGCCTGCGTTCCGAGGATTTCGAGTCGACGAAACAGGGTTTCATCCCCGGGGCGTTCCAGACGTTCATCAAAAAACGCCTGCGTGGCCGCAAGGACGACGGCGCCATAAACGTCGTGCTGGGATTGCGTGTAAGCGGCATTGCCAAGGCGTACCGGCCCCATTCGGCGGTACCCCGTCAAGGTGTCCACCGGCTTTTCCTCGATTCGGGTCTCGCCGCCGATGCCATAGAGCGGCTGCAACTGGTGCTGCGCAGATCCGACGACCAAGTTGATGATGTAGTAAAGAAAGCCTTCCATGGTGCGCGTCGCGCCGAGGCGGTTCATGGCATGCACCATGAAATAGGCATCCCGTAACCAGCAATAGCGATAATCCCAGTTGCGCTCGCTATCGGCGGCTTCGGGGATGGACATCGTGATTGCAGCAATCACGGCGCCGGTGTCCTCGTACGTGCAAAGCTTTAGGGTGATCGCTGAGCGGATCACCGCCTGTTGCCAATCGAAGGGAATGGAAAGCGAGCGTGCCCAATCATGCCAGTACTCGCGCGTGAGATCTAGGAAGCGGCGGCCCATTTCGATTAAAGATTCTTTGATGCTCTCATCCGGACCGATGATAAACGTGGTGTCCGTCTCCAATACCATAGGCTGCTCTTGGAGGACATGAGTCAGCGGTGCATCGGTGCTGACCCGGATGATCCAATCGGAGCTCACGTAACGTATGTGGTTGCTGCCATGGTTGATATTCGGCGTTTCGCTACCATAAGCGGCGGTCGGCCGGATCCGGACCCGGATTACAGGGGTTCCACGCAGGATCTCCAACCGGCGGATGATCATGGCGGGGCGGAAATAGCGACCGAACTGCCGGAAACGTGGGCAGAAATCGGTAATACGCACGCTTCCGCCATGCCGGTCAGTAAGTTCTGTGCAGAGCACGGCGGTGTTGCGTTCATAGTACTGGCGTGCCGCTACCAGATCCTGCAGTTCGATTGCGAAGTAGCCGCGATCCGTTTCATCGATTAGGCGTGAGAATATGGGATCGCCATCGAGGCGGGGTAAACACGCCCAGACGATCCGGCCGGCACCGTCGATCAAAGCGGCGAGTTGGCAATTGCCGACTACGC
>JAGFJL010000136.1:0-5000 GCA_024102725.1 Nitrococcus mobilis | reverse complement strand
GCGAGCCGTGCTTCGAGCTCCCCGGTAGGCAGGATATCCACCGCGCCACGGCAGATACTCTGCATTGCCTCTTCGCAATCCCGCATCTTAAGTTTGCTCCCGCGCACGATCCGTCACCGCTACCAAAACCCGCACAAATTCAGGATATCGCTTGATCACTAGCCAAGAATTTTACCGAAAACGAGAACCATACAGCAGCAGTTACCTACCCAACCGCCAACCTATTCCAGTTGGGTGAGCAACGCATCCTTTAGTACCTTAGTACGACAATTGACCGACACTGAATATTGCGACTAATGTTTCCTAACTATAATCGGGTAGAAAAAAACATGGCTTTCAAATCGCGTATTTCCGGTCTGGACTTCAAGCCGAAGCAGAAGAGGCGGCGTCCAGCCCGCCTCCGGCGCTGGCACTGGATCGCTCTCGGGATATCCTCCTTTACCGCGCTCGCTTTGCTGCTCGCGACCAAGGACAAGGCCGGGGCTATTCCAAATCATAACGCATTGCAACAACCCCCAGACCAGATCCCGGAGGAGACGGCTGCGGCCCACACCCTAGAGCTGCCCATTCCGAAGCTGCAACGGACAACCAGCGATGGGAGCAACCCAGCATTGCCGCGCAACACCGTCGCGCCCATAGCAGATCGCTCGCCCAAGGCAACGCCCAGCCTAATGCCAGCGGCCTTCGACCCTCCTACTACTGCGGACGAAGCCATCACCAAACAGCCCGATACGCCGGAGAGCACCAGCCAAGCGAAGTGGGATGTGGTCCGAGTTAAATCGGGTGATAGCCTCACGGCGATTCTCAAGCGCCAGGGGTTGAACTCAAAAGACGTCTTCGACGTGACTCACGCGGACGACGAATCGGCGCGAACCCTAGCGCAGCTCTTTCCGGGGGACAAGATTTGGTTGCGAATCAGTGACGACGGCACCTTGCTCGCACTGCGCCGGAAGCTCGACGAAACCAGGACCCTGACGATAGCTCGGGGAGACTCGACCGATATCGGTTTCCAAGCCACTCTGACTGAGCATCAGCTGGAGCGTCGGACCGCTCATGCGAGCGCTGTGATCCACGACTCACTCTACCAAGCCGCGGTGAAGGCGGGGCTGGATGAGAAATTGATCATGGAACTGACCGGGATCTTTGGTTGGGACATCGATTTCGCCCACGATGTTCGCAGTGATGATTCTTTTACCTTGGTTTACCGGCAGTATTACAAGAACGGCGAGAAAATCCGCAACGGAGAGATCCTCGCAGCCGAGTTCACTAACCAGGGCAAGCGTTACCGCGCCATACGTTACACCGACCCCAGCGGCCGGAGCGGTTACTACACACCGGAGGGCAAAAGCATGCGCAAGGCCTTCTTGCGTACGCCGGTGGATTTTCGCCGGATCAGTTCCCGCTTCAGCAAATCGAGATGCCACCCTGTCCTCCATGTCTGCCGGCCACACGAAGGCACCGATTTTGCGGCGGCCACCGGAACTCCGATTCAGGCCGCCGGCGATGGGTTGGTTGTATTCGCCGGCCGCCGGGGTGGCTACGGTAACGCGGTTATCCTGCAGCATGCTCACCGTTACAGTACGCTTTATGGGCACATGCACCGCATCCGCAAGGGCATTCATGCCGGGGTACGGGTCGCTCAGGGACAGACTATCGGCTATGTGGGCCAATCCGGGCTGGCAACGGGCCCCCATCTCCATTACGAGTTCCGCGTCAATGGCGTGCCGCGGGATGCGCTCAAGATCACGCTGCCCGATGCTAAGCCCATCGATAGTCGTTATCTGTCCGACTTCAAAGCCAAAGCCCTCTCTCGGCTGGCGCAGCTCGCCGTGATCACGCGGACTCAGTTGGCCAGCAACGAAGAAGGCGACCAGGCCATCCGATGAGCAACCTCTATATCGGGCTTATATCAGGCACCAGCATGGATGCGATAGACGCGGCGTTGGTGACATTCGACCTGCCACAGCAGCCGCGTGTCTTGGCCGCGTGCTCGCCCCCCCTGCCACCGCCGTTGAACACGCTGCTGCGCGGCATCGGGCCCCAGACCCCACTGGCATCCATCGCCCGCGCGGACGCCGCAGTAGCCGATGCCTTTGCTGACGCCACCCTTGAGCTCTTAGCCGCCAGCGGTTATCGCCGTGAACAAATTCGAGCTATCGGCAGCCACGGTCAAACCGTATGGCACGCTGCCGACGGCCATCCATCATTGAGCGTTCAGATCGGCGATCCGAATCGCTTGGCGGAGAAAACCGGGATTACGGTGGTAGCCGACTTCCGTCGTCGTGACATGGCAGCCGGCGGCCAAGGTGCCCCTCTCGCAGCCGGCTTGCACGCTGAGATTTTTCGCCGGCGCGGCACGGATACGATTGTGCTCAATCTCGGCGGAATTGCCAATATTACGCTGTTGCCTGGAGATCCGGAGGCTGCCATTACCGGATTTGACTGCGGCCCGGCGAATACGTTGCTGGATACCTGGTGCCGACGCCATTGCAATAGCAACTTCGATACCGACGGGGCTTGGGCTGCGGGCGGCATTGTGCATAATGCGTTGCTCGAAGCGCTAGCCAGTGATGAGTTTTTTCAACGCTCCGCACCGAAGAGTACCGGCCCTGAGTATTTCAATCTAGCTTGGCTGACAAGCCGGGCCAACCATATATTCGTCGGCATGAAGCCGCGCGATGTACAGGCAACCTTAGCGGAGCTTACCGCAGTGAGCGTTGCCCGAGCGATCCGGGAGAACCTTCCTGGCCCAGCCGAGATATTAGTCTGTGGAGGTGGCGCGCACAATCGCCATCTGCAGGCTCGGCTATCGGCTAATCTGCCGGAATACCGCATCCGCTCTACGGCCGAGTTCGGTGTGGACCCGGATTTTGTCGAAGCCATAGCATTTGCTTGGCTCGCTCGGTGCCGCATCTACGAAAGAGCCGGCAACATCTCCAGCGTAACTGGAGCACGTCGAGAGGTAGTTCTGGGCGGGGTATACGCGGGAAACCCTTAACTCCTCGTATACCCGGAATGAGCCGCCGCTTCGGCGTCGATCGATGTACGCTTCCCTGCGGCGGCTTTGCCTGAAGGTGTTATATGACCTTATACGGTATTAGACGCTGAAGGAGGATCCGCAGCCACAGGTCGTGGTGGCATTTGGATTGCGGATTACGAACTGAGCGCCCTCTAGGCTCTCGACAAAGTCGATCTCCGCCCCGCTAAGGTACTGAATACTCATTGGATCGACGACCATCGTTACGCCGTCTTTCTCGATAACAGTATCGCCTTCCTCGTCGTTCTCATCGAACATGAAACCGTACTCGAACCCCGAGCAGCCTCCGCCCGTTATATATACTCGGAGTTTAAGGTCACCTTTCTCTTCTTTGTGAAGTAACTCACGCACCTTCTCTACGGCGCTGTCGGTAAACACAAGAGGAGCGGCTCCCTGTTCTGCAACTTCTGCAACCTCGGTCATGGAAATCACCTCCCGCGGCAACCGTCCTGCAGACAGTAGTATTGTCGTGGATTACCGGAAGCTTAGTCAACCGGCAAGTCAGTAGGCATCGATCAGGGAATAACGGCGATATCGGTCAAGCCGGCGCGTTCATTAAGGCCGAACATCAGATTCATGTTTTGTACTGCCTGACCAGCCGCCCCTTTGACAAGATTATCCTCCACGACCAAAACTACGATCCTGCCAGGATCGGGGCGGTGGACCGCTATACGACAAACATTTATACCTCGTACCGTTCGTGTCTCCGGATGGCTGCCCGGCGGCATTACATCCACGAATGCTTCATTCCGAAACCGCCGCTCATAAAGCGCCTGCACGTCTATCTCGGAGTCCAAGAGCCGAGCGTAGAGCGTCGCATGAATGCCGCGGATAATAGGAATCAGATGTGGGACAAACGTCAACTCGACAGGCCTTCCGGCCGCTCGCGCCAGCCCCTGCTGAATCTCCGGAAGATGCCGATGACCGCTCGCACCATACGCCCGAAAGCTCTCGGCCACCTCAGTGAGCATCATATTTTGCTTGGGTTGCCGCCCGGCACCACTTGCCCCCGATTTCGCATCCGCCACCAAATGATCAAGATCCACGAGGCCCTGCTCCACAAGCGGCAGAAAACCAAGCTGTACCGCGGTAGGATAGCAACCCGGATTGGCGACCAACCGGGCCGCACGGATTGCTTGTCGATTGACTTCAGGCAGCCCGTAGACTGCCTCCTCCACCAACTCCGGGCAGGCGTGCTCCAGGCCGTACCACCGCGACCAAACATTGACATCTTTGATTCGGAAATCAGCCCCGAGATCAATCACCCGTGTACCGGCGGCAAGCAGTTGGGGAACCATCTGCATGGCTGTGCCATTCGGCGTCGCAAAGAAGACGAGGTCACATTTTGTGAGACTCTCTACCCGCGCTTCACTGAAGTATAAATCCGTCTCTCCCCGCAAATTCGGAAACCAATCGGTTAGCGCCACGCCCACGTGGCCACGAGAGGTAACCGCGGCGATCTCAACTCGTGGATGGCGCAGCAAAAGGCGCAACAGCTCAGCCCCGGTATATCCGGTAGCCCCGACTACGCCCACAGAAATCATAGTGTTGCCTCACGCATTCTCAAACGCCCGCCCTCATCTGCATGATACGGTGCGTCCCGCCTACCCACAATGCCGCCTTGACACAGACCTTGCGCGCCGGGACCGGTTTTCGAAAGAATGTATCGAGAAGAGCAAATCCATGGGAACAAACCTGTCGAATCAGCCTCAACAGCGCCGTCCGGTGAAACCCAACTCCAACTTAGAAGGGAGCCAATGTATACGGCATCGCGGCCTCACAGTAGCTGCTCGGGCTACGTAACCTTGCGCAGCTTGTATGCGAGAACCAACGCCTTTAGCGTGAAAGAGGCTGTCTCCGAGACGAGTGTTCCCCTGACCCGTGAAGGCCATTAGAGAGTCGTGTGAAACGGATCAGGCGCTCGCAGGGGCGATGAAGCCGAATTTGGTCAAGGCCTTGATCC
>JAGFJL010000117.1 GCA_024102725.1 Nitrococcus mobilis | reverse complement strand
TCACACTGCTCGCCAAGTTTCAAGGTCATCTCTGGGCGTGCGCCTTGGATCACTCGCCACTCGACGTGGTGGCCTGGCATGGCAACTACGCCCCTTACAAGTATCCACTCGCGCGCTTCAACGTCATCAACACGGTGAGCTTCGATCACCCGGACCCCTCTATTTTCACCGTGCTGAGCTCACCAAGCGCTACACCAGGAACCGCCAATCTCGATTTCGTGATCTTCCCGCCCCGCTGGCTGGTCGCAGAAGATACCTTTCGCCCGCCGTATTTCCATCGCAATGTCATGAACGAGTTTATGGGACTGGTGCACGGTGCCTACGATGCCAAGGCCGAGGGCTTTCAGCCCGGCGGCGCCAGCCTGCACAACGGCCTTACACCGCACGGCCCGGATGCGAAGACCTTCAAGGCGGCCACGCAGACCCCACTGCAACCCGTCTATCTAAGCGATACGCTCGCCTTCATGTTCGAGAGCCGCTACCCCTACCGAGTCACGCCACAAGCGTTGAGCGCCTCCTTCCGCCAACACGATTACGTGCAAGTGTGGCAAGATCTACAGCCGCAGTTCGACCCGCCACCGGGCTGATCACCGAGCTTACGGCTGGATGCGCAGCTATTGATCTCGGCCCCGAGCAGTGTCAAAGGGAGCGAGTGACTTGCCCAGCATGCGGGCCGCCCGATCATGTCGAAGATCCGAAGCATCGAACAGTTCATCGAGGAGTTCCGCTCGCAGCGTCCCATCCGCGCCGGCTCTCTGATCATCACCGTCTATGGCGATGCCATCGCGCCGCGCGGCGGCACGGTCTGGCTGGGCAGCCTGATTCAGCTGCTCGCACCACTCGGACTCAACCAACGCCTGGTGCGCACCGCGGTGTTCCGTCTGACCAAAGAAGGCTGGCTCAGCTCCGAGCAAATCGGCCGGCGCAGCTATTACAGCCTCACCCGCTCGGGCTGGCGCAGCTTCGAGAAGGCCTATCAGCGCGTCTATGCTGAGCCGCAGCAGGATTGGAGCGGCGAATGGACCCTGCTGCTGACCTCGCTGATCGCCAACGGCGCGCGTGAGACGCTGCGCAAGGAGCTGGGCCAACTCGGCTTCGGCAGCATCGCCCCGGGGGTCATGGCCCACCCCATGCCGCCCTCGGGTGCATTCACGGCCACGCTGCAGGACCTCGGGGTGCAAAACGAGCTTGTTATCATGAAGGCGCGCAACGAAGGGCTCCCCACCTCGCAGCCACTCAACCGCCTGGTACGAACCTGCTGGAACTTGGAGCGACTTGGCAGCGACTACCAGCAATTCCTGGAGCGTTTCCGTCCCGTTTGGCGAGCGCTCAGAAGCGCCAAGCGACTCGATCCGCAGCAATGCTTTCTGGTACGCACCTTGCTGATCCATCAGGTGCGGCGGCTGCTATTGCGCGACCCTCAACTGCCCGATGAGGTGCTGCCGCAGGGCTGGAACGGCGCGGCGGCACGGCGGCTCTCCCGCAACCTCTATCGGCTGACCTATCGACTCGCCGAGGAACATCTCGCACGCATTCTGCAGACAGCGGAAGGACCGCTACCGGAGCCGGCGCAGTACTTCTACCAACGCTTCGGTGGCTTGACCTGAGCCGACCTTGCCGATGCCAAAACGACGCATCCGGCGCGGCTGCGGCTCCGCCATGAAATCTCTGCCGAGACCATTTACTGATCCGCCGCAGGCTCAGACGGGAGCGGGCGGCGAGGGCCGAGAACGCAGGCCGCCTGGATGGCGGCCTGCGAGCTTCCGAGGACTTATATTTACGGCGTGTCTCGGCCAACCGCTGTCCACCCCCATCCTCCCGTCCCGGTTACAAGGACGGCTTCACCAGCGCATGTTCAAATACCCAATTAATGACACACAACATTGACGTAATATTTATTATTTGTATCATTTTAGAGGAGGGGTAGGGGCTGTAATCCCGCGGATCGCGGGTCCACCCGCTTACGACCGGGAGTACTCTGATGCACATCCAGCCCGGCCACACCGGAGGTGAGCCAACGCGCTCCGCGGAGGCGCTCGCGGAGCTGGAGCAGGCGTTCCAAGAAAAAATCGACGCCGAGATCAAAATCGAGCCCAAGGACTGGATGCCGGAGGCCTACCGCCAGAGCCTGGTGCGGCAGATCTCACAGCACGCCCACTCGGAGATCGTCGGCATGCTGCCGGAGGGCAATTGGCTCACCCGTGCCCCGAGTCTGCGCCGTAAGCTCATCCTGCTCGCCAAGGTGCAGGACGAGGCGGGCCATGGGCTCTACCTCTACAGCGCCGCCGAGACCCTCGGGGCCTCCCGCGAGGCGCTCATCGAGGCGCTGCATGCCGGCAAGGCCAAGTACTCGAGCATCTTCAACTATCCCACGTTGACCTGGGCCGACGTCGGGGCGATCGGCTGGCTGGTGGACGGCGCGGCGCTCATCAACCAGATTCCGCTTTGCCGCTGCTCCTACGGGCCCTACGCACGGGCCATGCGGCGCATCTGCAAGGAGGAGAGCTTTCATCAGCGCCAGGGTTACGAAATCATGCTCGTTCTCTGCCGCGGCACCGCGGCGCAAAAGCGCATGGCCCAGGACGCGCTCGAGCGCTGGTGGTGGCCATCGCTGATGATGTTCGGGCCGCCCGACGCCGAGTCTTCGCACACGCAGCAGTCCATGCGCTGGAAAATCAAACGTCATACCAACGACGCGCTGCGGCAAAAATTCGTCGATCAGAGCGTCCCGCAAGCCGACTATCTGGGATTGACGCCGCCCGATCCGGAACTCAAATGGAACGAACAGATCGGCCATTACGATTTCGGCGCGATCGACTGGGGCGAATTCTGGCGCGTGCTCAAGGGGGACGGCCCCTGCAACCGCGAGCGCATCGAGGCGCGGCGCCGGGCCTACGATGAGGGCCGCTGGGTGCGCGAGGCCGCGCTCGCCTTTGGTGCGAAACAGGCGCGGCGGGCGCACGGTGCCGAATAAAGGGCAGCGATCATTGGAGGTGTAGCGCCGTGAAGGACTGGCCGCTCTGGGAAGTATTCATCCGCAGCCGCCACGGCCTGGCGCACAAACACGTCGGCAGCCTGCATGCCTCGGATGCGGCGATGGCACTCGCCAATGCCCGTGACGTCTATACCCGCCGCGGCGAGGGCATGAGCATCTGGGTAGTGCGCTCCACGGACATCACTGCCAGCGCGCCCGGCGACAAAGCCATTTTGTTCGACCCGAGCGAGGACAAGGTGTATCGGCATCCGACCTTCTACGAGATCCCGGACGAGGTCGATAACCTGTAACGCGCCGGCCCTAAAGCGGGACCGCCCCATGAACCAACGGCAAGCCTTATACGAGTACCTGCTGCGCCTGGGCGACAACGCACTGATCCTGGGCCAGCGGCTGACCGAGTGGATCGGCCATGCCCCGGCACTCGAGGAAGAACTGGGCAGCGCCAATGTCGCACTGGATCTAATCGGTCAGGCGCGCGGTTGGCTCGCCTATGCCGGCACGGTGGAAGGCGCGGGCCGCGATGAAGATACACTGGCCCTGCAGCGCGACGTTCTGGATTTCCGCAATGCGTTGCTCCTAGAGCAACCCAACGGCCACTACGGCGACACCATCGCCCGGCAGTATCTGTTCGACGCCTTCCATTACCCGCTGCTCGAGGCATTGCGTGGCTGTGCCGATCAGCACATCGCCGCCATTGCGGCCAAATCGTACAAGGAGGCCGGCTATCATCGGCGGCGCAGCGCCGAATGGATGGTCCGCCTCGGGGATGGCACCGCCGAGAGTCACGCCAAGCTCCAGCGCTCCGTCGATACGCTGTGGCCATACACAGGCGAGCTGTTCACGCCGGACGAGGTAGACCGCACCCTACAGTCACTCGGCGTAGCGGCGGATTTGACCGCGGTGTACCAAACCTGGGACGAGGATGTCGCGCGTACCCTGAAGACAGCCACCCTGCAGCGCCCCCAAGCGGGCTGGATGCAATCCGGCGGCAAGCAAGGCCGGCACTCCGAGCAGCTCGGCTACATTCTGGCGCAAATGCAGTTCCTACCGAGGGCCTATCCCGATGCCCGCTGGTAACGACACGCAACCTACCCCGAAAGTCACGCCGGCCCAGGTACGCGCCTGGCTCGAGGCGGTTCCCGACCCGGAGATCCCGGTACTGAGCATCGCCGAGCTCGGCATTCTCCGGGATGTGCAGTGCCGTGCCGACGAGACAGTGGTGGTGATCACCCCGACCTACTCCGGCTGTCCGGCCATGCAGGCCATCGAGCAGGCGATCGCCGCGCGGCTGCGCCGCCACGGCGTGGCGGCTTTCCGTATCCGCACGCGCCTCGCACCGCCCTGGAGCAGTGACTGGATCACTGCGGCCGGCCGTCGCAAGCTGCTGGAATACGGCATCGCCCCGCCGGTACGCACCGCCGGCTGCGGGCCCGCCGGAGCCGACAATCAACCGCTCGTGGCCTGCCCCCAGTGCGGCTCCACGCAGACCGTGCGGGTCAGCGAGTTCGGCGCCACCGCCTGCAAGGCGCTCTACCGCTGCGAGGACTGCCTGGAGCCATTCGACTACTTCAAGTGCATCTGAGGGCGGCCCCGAGGCCAGCGCGGAGTCCGAACGCACCGAGGCATCGACAGCTATGGCCACCTTCCATGAGCTTACCATCGCCGAGCTCCGCCCCGTGACGCGGGAAGCCGTGGCCATCACCTTCGCCGTACCGCCCGCGCTGCGCGAGGCGTTTCGCTACCGGCAGGGCCAGCACATCGCACTGCGCACCCGCATCGCCGGCGCGCAAGTCATGCGCACCTACTCCATCTGTGCCGGCGTGCCGGCCAACACGCTGCGCATCGCCGTCAAACGCCAGCCGCACGGCGTGTTTTCCAACTTCGCTAACGACGCGCTGGAACCGGGCCAAACGCTGGAGGTTATGCCACCGCGGGGTCACTTTTATACCCCGCTGGATCCCAACCAGGCCAAGCACTACCTCGCCTTCGCCGCCGGAAGCGGCATCACGCCGGTGCTCTCGATCATCGAAACCACCCTGGCCGTGGAGCGCGCGAGCCGATTCACACTGGTCTACGGCAATCGCACCGGTGCCAGCATCCTCTTTCGCGAGGAGCTGGAGGATCTGAAGAACACTTATATGGAGCGGTTCAACCTAATTCATGTGCTCAGCCGCGAGTCGGCTGACAGCGAACTCTTGCAGGGGCGCATCACCGAGGAGAAGTGCGCGCAGCTCTGCGAGCGCTGCATCGACATCGCCGGCGTGGACGAGTGCTTCATCTGTGGGCCCGAACCCATGCTGCACGCGGTTACCGCGGCGTTGCACGCGCATGGCATCGAGCGCCAGCGCATCCACTTCGAGCTGTTCACGATCCCAGGCGAGGTCAAGCGCCAATTTCAGCAGCGCCGTGACGAGACGCCGGGCGATCACGCTGTCAGTCGAGTCGCCGTCATTGCCGAAGGCCGGCGGCTCGAATTCGAGCTGGCGCACGACACCGAGACCCTTCTCGAGGCCGGGCTGCGGGCCGGTGCCGATTTGCCCTTCTCTTGCAAGGGCGGGGTCTGCGCCACCTGCCGGGCCAAACTGCTGACGGGCGAGGTGCAGATGGCCGCCAACTACGCTTTGGAGGGCGACGAGCTTAAGGCGGGCTACGTGCTTACCTGCCAGAGTTATCCACTCAGCAAGAACATCGTGCTGGACTACGACGCCTGAAGGCGGGCTGGGCGCACATACTATCCCGGCGCCGCGGCCTGCCTGTAAAATCAGCAACCGCAAATACCCACTCGCCGAGAGTCAAAACATCATGGGCAAGGCCTCTCGCGGCAAACGCCGGAACATCACCCGCGACGACGCTCAAGCGCTTCGCCTCGCCGCGGAAATCATCCTCGATCCACGCCTGATCGAGACCTTCCAGAGCATCAAATTGCATGAAAAGCTCGAGTCTTTTCGCTCGGAGGGCCTCGTCACCGAGGCTGTACCTTTGCTCGAACAGCCGCACAAGGCAACGCAAGCGCAGGATGAAAAGACCGCGGAGTTCAGCAGTGGGCTTCGCCACCAGACGCCGACATCCTGGGCGGCCGACATACACAAAGGGCTTCGCAATCGGCCGTTTCGCGACCGTCTGAACGCCACGATCGAAGCTGGCCGGCAGGCTCTGCGCCGCGAATCCGACTTCGAGCACTACGCCGATCGTTTCGACCTCGATGAACCTAGCCGAGCCCAGGCCGAACGCGCCTATTCAGCCACGCGCGAGCGGCTGCTCGCCGAGCCCGCCGAGCCTGGCTGGCTCACACTGGCGCTGGCCTGCTTTGCCCGAACCATTGCGACCAACGCGCACGAGCGCTTTGCCAAGGAGAGCTGGGACGAGCTGACCTCGTTTATGTACGAGCTCGAGTGCGACTTTCTACGGGCTGCAGGCGAGACGCTCGCCGACAAGCTGGTGGAGTTCGATCACGTCTTCTATGAGGACCGCTTGCCCGAGATCATCGGCTCACGGATGCCGTTCGGCCTCGCCGAGCTCGCCTGCAACATGGCCGACTCAGGCTTATTCAAGCCATCGAGCCAATCCTGAACCCTCGCCGCGCGCCCCGCTCTTGCTCGGCTCCGGCAAAGCCTCATCGCGCACCCCGCCACCGCAGGCAAAGTGTGAAGCGCGCAAAGTAGACGCGGTTGGCATTCTGAACAACGAATTCTTTACCTTGGCTCAATTTTGCACCTAACCTAATCTCCGATGTGACCGGAGCTGGCGTAGAGCAACGGAATGGGGGGGATAGGATGTCCTCGAAATCGAGGCGGAGCACCTCGATGGGGCTGGCCATTTCCAGCCGTTATCTGCTGCGGCCGCTCTTTCCCGCGCGGTCTCCCGATCCCACTTTCGAACGATCAACCAATCAACCCCCGATCGAATCATGGCCATCGGCCGGCGAGGTGTTTTCTGCACCGACGCCGAGTCGTTTAGGCGTGATCGATCGTAGGGAAACGCAGGGGCCTGTATATGTCGAACATCGCTGGTAAAGCCTATGCCATGAACGTGGTGACGCCCATGCCCCCACGGCTGACTTGGGTGAACCGTTTCCTATTCTTTTTCGCACGCGTGATGCCCAGCAATCTCAAAGGCCTACTGGGGCTTTCCCTTATTCACTTTGCCCGCTGGGTGGTGATTCGGCGCGATCAATGGCCGGACCTGGGACAAGGACCGCAACAGCTGAAAAACGACCACATGCTGTTCTGCAGTAATTTTAACGGCACCTGGGATCAATACATCGACGCTTTTTCCGATGGCATTCCCAATGGCTTGGATCTATTTTGGTATTCGAGTAAAAAATATCCGCACTCGATTCCGATAACGCCCTTCAAAGACTACATCGTCCATAACCAGATCGACACGGATTATTATTACAATGCCGTGCCCGGTTCGGCGCAGCGCGATATCAAATGTGCGCTACGGGTGCGCCGCGCGATTAAGGCACTGGCCGAGCAGCACGCCAAACTCAGCCCAGAGGCTTTCGCCGCCGAATATCATCGGACCCTGGCCACGGTACAAAACGCCCTAGGCTCGCCGGGGTATGCGCCCATCGCCAGCAACGACACCGAGGCGGCGGCTATCAATCGCCAGCCTTACATCGAGCAGCGCTGGGGCCAAGCAGCCATGCCTCGACACCAAAGAGCCGCTCAACAGCCACGCGCGATCTTCCAGAATAGCTGAATCAAGAGGGCTCATATTCGTCATCTCTGCGAAGCCGATTCCATAGGCCAAAATCCATCTTAATCCCACTGAATTTCGGTTTATCAAAGGGCGCGGAAAAGCAGTTAATCAACTCTTTTCGCTAGAGAACGAGAACAAGGAAGGGTACCATGCCGAACTTCGACGGCGGACATTATTTTCTCACCGCACTGGCCCCGGTCAGCCCGCAAATTCTCCGGGAGGGCGATCAGCCTCCCCAAGCGTGTATACAAATTCTGCGCGAGACGCTGGCTTGTCTGCCCACGGCTCGTCAATCCCCTTCGAGTGAGGCGGGTACTCTGAATAGCCCCTTCGCCCGCAATCACCGCACGCATTTCGCCCGCTTCGTGGTGCTGGAGGACGTGGTCGACAACGGTCGGGATCCGACGGACGCGCTCAAAACGGCCATCACCAACACCAACCTGGCGATTCCCCAACCGACGGATCATCTAAAGACACCGTACCTGTTGTTCGTGGCCGACCTCGACGCGGCCAGTGGCGATGAGAGCGAGCTACGCGGCTATCTGACCGAGCTGTGGGCGGACATGGAAACGGAGCTGCGTGCCGTATTCCGGCACTGCATCGGTTTCGAGTCGGTAACCGACGCCCGCGGTTTCGCCGACTACATCGTGCGCTGTCAGATAGAGACCACGATGCCATTCAACGACTACTGGATTGGGGTACCGCCGTTGCAGGATTTCAACCGCGCGGCCCTGCTCGCCCCGATTGCACTGCCTGGCGGCGTGGCAGCGCTCTCGGGCGTGTTTTGGCTGCTCGGCAACTTCGGCCTGCACCTGGGGGACGCCCTGGTCTCGCTGCTCGGTGCCAACGGCGCCTGGCCATGGGGCTGGATCTCGGTGGTGGCGGCTGCAGTAACCAGCGCAGCCGGCTATGGCCTCTACCGCTTTATCCTCCAGCGCGGCAACCAGCCGCTGCCGACCGCCCCCGACTCGGATCTGCCCTCGGTGCTCAAGGCGCTGTACCTACAGCAGCGGCTGACCCGTTTCGCCATCGATCAGCAGGGCGCGGACGCCGCTTCCCTATACCACGCCTTCGGGGAGTTTCTGGCGCGGCATCGACCCGATGACCTCGAGCATGCGACCCAGGCACCCGGCGTCATTCGTTCATAAGGGAGGAACGCTGCAAATGACCACCGCGCTGAACCTGGCCGATATCCAGGGCAATATCGTTCGGGCCTACGGGGGCTATGGCTATCCGATCGCCCGCTATTTCTGTTTGCATGTCCATAACGGCATCGCCGGACGGGCCTTCGTCGAGGCCGTGCGCAGAGAGGTGACCACCGCCGAGCGCTGGGCACGCGGCGCCCGCACCTATAACGGCGCCGATGCGACCCCGAGACCGGAGGTCACGGTTAATATCGCGTTCACCTTCCGCGGCCTGCTGAGCCTGGGGCTCCCCACCCGCACCCTGCGCTTGATGCCGGATGAGTTCATCGACGGCATGGCGAGGCGAGCCGAAATCCTCGGCGATGTCGAGACCAGTGGCATCTCGCGCTGGGATAGCGTTTGGCGCGAGTCCGCCGCTGCCAACGGCTCAGCTGAAGCACCTCAGGCGGTGCATATCTGGGTGTCCCTCAATGCTCAGGCGGATGACCACGGCGAGCCGTTACCCGCGCTGGAGGAGAAAACCCAATGGATTCGGGGTCTGTGCCAGGCCTCCATGGGGGGCGTGGAGCTGCTGACCGGCCACGGCCCGCAACAGGCTGACTTTCAGGCCGCCAAGGCCTTGATGGTAAAGCACAACGGCCACCTGGTGCCGACCGGCAAGGAGCACTTCGGCTTCAGCGACGGCATCGGCAATCCGGTTTTCGAGGGCCAGTACGAGCCACCCATCGAGGCGGAGCGCGTCATCGGTCGCGGCAAACTGATGCCGGATCAATCCTGGGCACCGTTGGCGACCGGGGAGTTCATCCTGGGTCATGCCGACGAGTCCCAAGAGCTCCCCCCAACAGCCCCGCCGGCGGATTTCATGCGCAACGGCACCTTCATGGTGTATCGCAAGCTTCATCAAAACGTAGCCAGCTTTCAGAGCTACATCGAGCGCATGGCAGAGCGCTACGGCAAAACCATGGGCGTCGACCGGGAAGAAGCCGCGGAAACGGTGCGCGCGAAAATGGCCGGACGCTGGTCGGACGGGGTGCCGCTGATGGCTGCACCGAGCTATCCCGAATGGCGAGCGTTCAACGAGCGCTGGGCGGGAGTCGATCGCCAAACGGCTTTGGAATACGCCCAGGCACTGATCGATTTCAAATACGGCGCCGACCCGGACGGCGTGATCTGTCCGATCACCGCTCATATCCGTCGCGTCAATACGCGCGATATGCTCGATCCGGCCCTCGCCACCGGCGAGACGTCCAAGCGCAATGGCTCGGCGCTCAACAAACGTCGGCGCATTCTGCGCCGCGGACTACCCTATGGTCGTTTCGAACCGCAAGCGAATACCGATGACGGCGAGCACGGCATCATTTTCATGGCCGTGTGCGCCAGTATTTTCCGGCAGTTCGAGTTCGTGCAGCAGCAGTGGATTCAGTACGGGCTGGACTTCAATGCCGGCAACGATACCTGTCCTATCGTCGGTAACCATGACACCGAGGCAAAATTCGTCATCGCCGCCGATCCCGCGAGCGGCAAGCCGCCGTTCATTTGCGACCAGCTGCCTCAGTTCGTAACCACTCGGGGTGGAGATTATTTCTTCATTCCCAGCATCACTGCGCTGCGCATGATCGCCATGGGGATAGTGGATCCCACCTGATCCCGATAAACCGGCGCATCGGGCTGCGGTGAACACCGCCTGAGCGGCCGATGCGCCGCTTGCTCACAACAAACGAACAAGATCAATCTCTATGCAATTCATCATCAATTTGCTGCTCAGTATCCGAACCGGGCTCGCGGTGGTCGGCGAGGGGCTCTTCAATCTCCTACGGCTGCTCGTCCTGGCCGGGCGCGCCGTCTTTATCGGCAAGGGCCGAATAAAGGCCCGGCTCGCGGGCGTGTTCACCTCCTCCGTGGGGCAACGTGCGGTGTTCAGCGTATTGCGCGCTTTCATGCCCAATCTGCTGTTGCGCAGAACGCTCGTCACGGCCTATCCCAACGTGGCCACCGCCATTGTCAGCCGATTTGACGATGTGCACGAGGTGCTGGATCGAGAGACCGATTTCGAGGTGGTATACGGTCCGAAGATGCGCCGGATCACAGCTGGAGAGAATTTCTTTCTCGGCATGCAAGACAGCGCCCGCTATACGCGCGATGTCTCCAATATGCGCCTGGCGGCCCGCCGCGACGACGTGCCCAAGCTGATCACCCCCTTCGTCGCCGAACGGGCCGCCACAGCGATAGGCCACGCGCTTGGCGAGCTTGATGTCCCGCAGCAGCTCACGCTGCCCATCCCGGCCCAACTGGTCGGACACTATTTCGGCACACCCGGCCCCTCGGAACAGGCCCTGATCGATTGGACCACGATCATGTTCTGGTATCTGTTCATCGACCTCAATGACGACCCCGAGGTCGTCACCGGCGCCGAGCGCGCCGCCCGTGAATGTCGGGGCTACCTGGATCAGGCCATCGCCGCGCGTAAGCGCGCGCCCACCGCCGCCGATGACGTACTCAACCGCTGTCTGGCGATGCAGGCGGCGGGACTACCTGGAATGGATGATTTGAGCATCCGTAACAACCTGATCGGCCTCATCATCGGCGCCATCCCTACGCTTTCCAGAGCGGCCGTGCAAGCGCTCGATCAGCTCCTGGAGCGCCCCGCCGCCCTCGCGCAGGCCCAACAGGCCGCCTGCGCCGACGACGATGCCGCGCTCGCGCGCTGCCTGAACGAGGCACTGCGTTTCAACCCGCTCAACCCCGTGATCTACCGACGCGCCGTGCGCGACACCGAAATCGCCCGTAGCAGCTTGCGCTGTCGGCCAATCCCGAAAGGCACCTTGGTCTTCGCCGCCAACCTGTCAGCCATGTTCGATCGTCGCCAAGTCCGGAACCCCGGCGAGTTCCGCACCGACCGGCCTCGGTCGCACTACATCCTCTGGGGCTATGGCCTGCACACCTGCTTTGGTGCCCACATCAATCAAGCGGTGATTCCCGCCATGCTCAAGCCATTGTTGAAACAGTCCAAATTGCGGCGGGCCGAAGGCAGGGCAGGCCGGATCGACACCAACGGTACGCCTTTTCCGCAGCATCTGAGGGTAAGCTTCGATGCCAAATGATTCCCACGGCAAGTCCCCACCAAACCGCCCGGAACGCGAGCCGTTCCTGGTCACGCTGCTGCCCAGCACCGACGTCGATCTGGGGCGCTGGCTGCTGCAGCATTACGGGGTGAGCTACCGAGAGCATCCTCACGCACCGGTGTTTCACGCCCTGGCGCTGAAATGGTACGGCTTCGGCGCCGAGGACTACCCGTTGCTCGTGACCGCGGCCGAACGAATTCCAACCATCGACAAGATGCTGCCTTATCTGGACTCCAGGACACCGGCAGCGCGGCGGTTGCTGCCGGAGGATCCGCAGCTGCGCAAGCAGGTACTCGCCGCCGGTTATGAATACCGCTTCGGCCTGGGCGCCGGCGTCGTGAATTGGGCCTACTACAATTTCCTGCCCCATCGGCGCCTCACCCACGCCTCTTTTACAACCGGTGTACCTTGGTTCGAAAAACTGTTGGTCCCGCTCGCTTACCCACTGATCCGCTGGCTGATGACCCGGGTTCTGCACCTGGACGCGGCCAAGGCCGAACAAGGCTTGGCGGCTGTTTACGCCGGCTTCGACCAAATCGATGTTCGCCTTGCCGACGGCCGTGAGTTCCTATACGGCGAGCAGCTGACCTATGCCGACCTGGCCTTCGCCGCCGCGGCGGCACCCATGGTGCTCGCCCGCGGCTATGGTGGTCATCTCCCGCCCATCGAGGCGGTCACACCGTCAATGCGCCAGGTGATACAAGCTCTGCGCGCGCGCCCCGCCGGGGCTTTTATCCAACGGCTGTACGATTGCTACCGCCTGGGTGCCGCCCATGATGCGCCCGTGCTGTATTCGCCGGCCTAGCGCCTGTTTTTAACGCCTCCCGCGCCATCAATTGGCGTTGGTGGAGCCTCCCTGCGAAAAACACCTCCCGTGTAACTCATAGGCCGCCTAAATGTCGGCCTTTATAGCCTTACCGCTTGCGCCCCAAACCCACCCTGCTTGACCCCGAGACGGCCACAGCCAAGGCTGTGCCGGCACCCGACCGTCGGGAATGTTTACAGATCGCCAACAGCTTACGCGTTGACACGTAAAACAGGAATATTAGCTCATAAAATTCAATCTATTATCCATAATGGCACTAGTTTTGCTTTCTGTATGTCAAGCAAGCACACTTCGCCCCCCCATTCGAACCGTTGTGCCATGCAGAGAAATGCGTGGAGGTTGGCTTCGGGCCTGAAAATAACCGAACCGTCATAACAAGGCTAAGCAAGCGACGCATTTGGAAATGCAGCACAGTCAGAGAGAGGGAGATCATGCTCAAGATAGCGAGATGGCTTGGATTATCAGGAGGGTTGATGTTGGCGGGCGCCACACAGGCGGTCATGCTCGATTTGACCGACGGCAGCTGGTCCACATTCAACAATCATACAAGTGCCACCCGCACGCTCGGCAGCAACCAGATCAGTCTGTCGACCGGCGGAACGGGGCGGCTGCGCTTCACCGGCTACGATGGCGGGCGCAGCGCGGCACGCGGGTCGCTGGCCGGCGTGAACGACGGTGTCGGCATCGGTGACGATGAGATCAGCTATGGCTCGGAGCGCCTTACCGCGCGCTTTTCCAATGCCGTGACGCTGAACAGCGTCCAGTTTCTGGATCTATTCGGGGCCGGCCCCAACGGCGACCCCATGGCGGAAGGCGTCGGGATGCTGATCGAGTACGCCAGCGGCGACAATACCTTCCTCAGTGCGTTCGGCACCGAATGGGGCGGCGCCGGTTATCTCGATTTCGCCGTCGGCCTCGCCGACGTCATGAGCATCAGCTTTTTTATCGATCCGCAAACGGGTCTCCCCGCCAACTCCGACTTTGCTCTGGCGGGCTTGGACTTGGACTGGACGCAAGGTGATGGCCAGTTGGGGGATAACCCGGTCAGCGGGACGAATGATCCGGGTTCGAACGATCCCCGCGGACCAAGTGGACTGATCGGGACGGCGCAAAGCGTTCCCGAGCCGGCCCTGCCTGGATTGATGCTGCTCGGCTTGATCATGCTCGCCGCCGCCGGAGGACGCCGGCGGCGGCAAACCGCGCCGACCCACCGGGGAACCCGGAATTAATTGGCTGCCCGGAAAGCTGAAAATCCCATTCCTGCAGAGCCCTTCGACAGGGCTCTGCTGAGCAAGCCGAAGGGGTTCCCCTGAACCAAGCACAGGACTCAAGGTGAGCGGATCAATTAAGAGGGCATTCCCTGGGGTTTTCGAAAACCGCATGGCCTCCCTATACCGTCATCCCGGCGCGGGCCGGCGCCGCCGGGTCCGGCACAGCAGGGTGCCTTCCTTGTAACAGCGCAAGTCGCGCTTGCTGCGCGAGCGCAACAAAACGAAACTCTGATTGAGCTGCGAGCGGTTCTTTTCAACGGACTCGGGCTCCTCTTGCTTAGCTCCGCTATAGGCGTGCTGCGCACAACGAATCAGCGCCTCGGGAATCTTGTGTACCGGCAGGTGTAGTCCACCACTGCCGTCTCGATTGCGCTTTCGGGCATCCCAGAATGCTCCGCGCTGTACGGTTCCTACACCACGACCAGCGCCCGCCCTCAGCCTTGCTCCCGAGCGCCCCGTCCGGGCCGGTGCCGGAGAGAATGATGGCCACGGCGTGCGGCTCCGCCCCACACCGGAGAGGGCCACGAGCGGCTCAAAGCCTGCGGCGGGCACCTCGAAATCGACCGTTCCACCGAGCAAGGTACCCGCGTTCGGCTGATCGCGCCGCAATCTTGCTCATGCTGAGGCGTCCACACCACCCCCTTTGTTCGAGCGCAACCGCCGATCTGCTGCGGCCGGCCGGTTCTCCCACCCCCCGTTCGTCTTTCGTCTGCAAGAGTTGCTTGAATTTACCCCATAATTACCGGCGCAGTCGGTCCGAGCGCGGCAGAGCGTCTCAGATGTAGGCATTAAATAAATTTTTAGCTGGCTTGCTCCATACGGCATTTCAGGGCCGCCTCGATGGCGATGCTCCAATGCCGCGGCGTGATGCGCCATTTCTTGCAGTCCTCCGGGTTGGCATCCTCGGGCGCATGCGGCTGTTGCAGCTCTTCCAGAGTTCTGTTCTCGTAGCAATCCACGGCAAAGCTCTTAGTCTGCCCGGTGAGCTCGTCTATTGGAATCATGGCGTCTTCTATTGACTTCATGGCCGTTCCTTTATCGCTATGGATCAAACGCCAATAATAATCGTAGAGGACCATGCATGGGAAACCATGCCCAAAGCGTTCGTTTTGCGATAAACAATCATAACAAATACATTTTAATTTCTTCTTGCCATTCCGAAAAAAACTGAAACTCTGTAAAATCAATGAAATGAATGTTCGACCCGAGCCTATCCAAGGCAAGCCACACTGAAGTGACGCACACGAGAGCCTCGAAAACCGCGTTCGCATCGCCATCCCAGCGTAGTCTAGTCTACCCTTTGGGCACCGATCCAAAGGCCGGGAGAGCCATATTGATGAGGCAAAGCTTATGAGCACAGAAAAGGGCGCCACGGCCGAGGGAACTCGGTTCAGCGACTTCGACGAGGATCCGACCACCACACGGGGGCTTATCTGGGGTTATCGGGCGGGCCTACTGCGCAACATGACCACCATAACCAGGGTACCCGCCGGCACCCTGGCGATTTATCCATCCGCAACCAATTATGTCGAAGTCAACCGCGAAGGCCGGGTCGTCGTCAACAAGGGCGGTTTCACCAGTGAGCACATCCCGCTGCGGCAAATCACGACCGATGCCGAAAGCATCACGGAGTCGCTCGACCAGCGCGCCTTGTTGGTGCTCTCGTTCGACGATTTCAAGTGCGACGGCAGTATTCCCATGACCGGCGACCTGCGGATGCAGCGCAACGCCATCAAGGCCTATGCCGAGACCCTGGCCAAACCGAAGATTTTCGGCGGGGCGCTGAAGATCATCCTCTCCGTCGGCAATGTATTCGCGGTCACGCTGACCGCCGATGTCAAGAATCTCACCTTCGAGAGCGCCCCCGAGGGCGACAAAGCCGGTTCGTTCACGCTCATCCTCACCCAGGACGAGACCGGTGGCCGCAATATCAACTGGCCCAAGGCGGTCAAATGGCCGGGCGGCGCCGCACCGGCCATCAGCACCGAACCCAACGGCGATACCGTGTTGACGTTTGTCACGATCGACGGCGGACTGACCTGGCGCGGCTTTCTGGCCGGCAAAGACTTCGCATGATACCGCATCGTACGATCATGGCCGCCAGCCGGCCCGCGTATCGGGACGTCGTACTAGCCGATGTGCCCTATGCTTACTATCGGCTCGAGCCAACCACGGGCACCATTGCCGCGGACGAGACAACCGCGCGGCGCGATGCCGTCTGCCAAGGGGCGATGCAGTTCGGTGCGCCGGGCCTCGTACCGGGAGTTGCGGCGGCGGTCTGCTTCGATGGCACGCCCGCTTACCTGGACATACCCTTCGCGCTTGATCCCGCCGCAACGACCGTAACCTTCGAGGTATGGATGCTCACCCCGGCGAGCCTACCCGCCAGCGGCCGTCAGACCTTACTCGCCCGACGCGACGGCCCGGAAACCGGGTGCAGCTGGCTCTACATCGACGCCGGCAACCACGACCAGCTGGGGGCAAATAGCCTGAATACGGCCCTAGGCGGTGCGCCGAGCGCCACCGGAGTGGTGATCACGGCGGCGAGGCGCTACCACCTGGTATTAGAGGTCACGCCGGCGGGATGGCAGCTCTATGTGAACGGCCAACCCGGAGCGCATGGAGAGTCGCCGCCGCAGGCCACCGGCGGGGCGTTCGTAGTGGGGATCGACCCGTCGTTGCACCGAGATCCATTGCAAGGCAGCATCGCTGAAATCGCCTTCTATACCCACGCTCTTGGCAGTGCCCGTGCGAAGGCGCACTATGCGGCCGGCCGTTGACCTCACGCCGGCCGCTCGGCCGATTGTTATTGAAAAATCGCTTATAGGCGTCACCTCTACCCGCATGATCCGTTTTTTGTATATGGAGTGACGCCATGACCGAGCAACCCGACCTGAAAGCGCACAGGCAAGGCCAAGATTTGTTCCCCACACGCTTGGAGCGCAAGCTGCGGATGTTCCAGCGTATCGATCCCGTCGTCCATGTCGGCAAGAAGCAACGCGCTGACGGGCCGCTGACCGAGGAGCAGATCGCCGAATTCGAGCGCAACGGGTTCCTGTCCATCCCGAGCTACTTCTCCAAGGAGGGGATGGACGAGTTCATCGAGGAGCTTCGGGAATACGAGCAGGACAAGGATTTGAAGCTCTCGGAAGGCACGGTCCTGGAGCCGGGCGCGGAGGAGATCCGCTCCATTTTCGGCATCCATCGGATCTCGGAGCATTTCGATCGCCTCACGCGCGATCCACGCCTGCTCGAGATCGCCCAACAGATCCTGGGCTCCGAGGTCTACATCCATCAGTCGCGGATCAACTACAAGCCCGGTTTCAAGGGCAAGGGCTTCAACTGGCACTCGGACTTCGAGACCTGGCACAGCGAGGACGGCATGCCCAGGATGCATTGCTTCTCCTGCTCGGTGGTCCTGACCGAGAACAACGAGTTCAACGGCCCGCTGATGCTGGTGCCGGGCTCGCACCGGTATTTCGTACCGACCGTCGGCCGCACGCCGGAGAACAACTACAAAGAATCGCTCAAAAGCCAGACCCTGGGCGTGCCGGACGCGGCCAGCATCACCCAGTTGGTGATTGAGGCCGGCGGCCGCGACGGGGGTATCGTCATCCCCAAGGGGCCGCCTGGCTCGATCACGCTGTTCGAGTGCAACACCTTGCACGCATCGACGGAGAATCTGTCGCCGTTCCCGCGCTCGAACTTGTTCTTCGTCTACAACAGCGTCGAGAACCCAGTGGTCGAGCCCTATTGCGGCAATAAGCCGCGGCCCGAGTTCCTGGCCGAGCGCACCGACTTTGCGCCGCTCATGCCCGTCTGACGTTCGTGCCAAGACGGACGACGCTGTAGATGAATCAGCGTGTGGAAAGGATCATGCCAGAGTTAGGCACCCAGCTCTGAGCACAGGTGCCAGGCGCAAGCGGTGCGTTATTCGATTTTATTCGGGATCCTCGCCGATAAAATCGTGGAGGTTCAGCCGATGCATTCCCAGAGCAGCCGTCACTTCGCCGACGGGGAGTACCAACACCGCCGCCGCGAGGTGCGCAAGATCATGTCCGAGCGCGGTCTCGACGTCTGCATGATCGCCAGCCCCGAGAACATTTACTACCTCACCGGACTGGACCACATGGGCTATTTCGCCTGCCAGCTGCTGGTCTTTCCGCTCAAGGGCGAGCCCATGTTGATCACCCGCGCGATGGAACGCGCCACCGTCGCCGACCAGGTTCCGGACGTGATCCACGTCGGCTACACCGACGGCACCCAACCGCCGCCGGTGCAAGAGAGCGAGGCCCCGGTCCTCGATGCGCCCTGGTCGTTGACGGCGGGAGCGCTCACACGCGGGCTACGCCCGGCGGCGCCCACCTCGGCGGCGGTCAAAGAAACCGTCAAGACCTTGCACGATGCCGGCTTTGACAAAGCGATGATCGGCATCGACATGAACAGCAACTTCCTGCCGTATTCGATCACCGACGGCATCATGAAGGGAGTACCCGGCGCCGACTGGCAGGACCTCGGCAGCCTGGTGGACAACGTCCGTATCGTGCAGTCCGAGGCGGAACTGGCCGTGACGCGGCAGGCGGCGGGCATCTCGGATGCAATGATGCTCTCGGCCGTCGCCGCTGCGGGCCGCGACGTCAACTGCCGCGACATCATGGCCAGCATCTACGGCACCATGTTCCAGCGCGGCGGCACCTACCCGGGGTTTGTGCCGCTGGTGCGTTCGACACGCAATCTAGAGCACGAACACGGCACCTGGGACGACGAGACCCTGCAAAGGGGTGATCTGCTCTTCCTGGAGCTAGCCGGCTGCAAGCGACGCTACCACGCACCCACGGGCCGCTTCGTGTTCGTGAGCAAGGCGCCGGCACAGGCCGAGCGCATCAACGCCATCTGCCAGGAGGCGATGATGACTGCAGCCGCAGCCATCCGCCCCGGCGTCATGGCTGGCGATGTCTACGAGCAGTGGCAGTCGGTGCTCAACGAGAGCGGTCTCTCGCACTATAGCCGTCACCACTGCGGTTACTCGGTGGGCATCGGCTACCCGCCAAGCTGGTCCGGCTCCGGAGTGCCGGTGGGGCTGCGGCGCAACTCGGATATGCGCCTGAAGGAAGGCATGGTGTTTCATCTGATGAGCTGGCTACTGCGCTCTGGGCTGGGCGATGCCTTTCTGTCCGACACCATTGTCGTCACCGCGCAGGGCTGTGAGTTTTTGACCACAACCGACCGAGGGGTTTATGTCCGCCGCTGAACCGCCCGATCTCGCCACCATCGAGGCGGCGGAGAAGCGCATCCGCGACATCGTTTTGGAGACTCCCAGCGTGTGCGCCTTCGACCTCGGCGAGGCGATCGGTCAGCCGCTTTACCTCAAGGCGGAGAATCTGCAGCGCACCGGCAGCTTCAAAGCGCGGGGGGCGGTCAACTGGATCCGCACCGCCGGGGACGAGGAGTTGGCCAAGGGGCTGGTCACGGTCTCCGCCGGCAATCACGCCGTCGCGCTGGCGTGGGCGGCGCGGGCGGAGGGCGTATCCGTTACCGTGGTGATGCCGGAAGGCTCCAGCCCCGCCAAAATCGCCACCGCCCACAAGTTGGGGGCGGAGGTGATCGTGCACGGTCGCATTCAGGAGGCGGTAGCGCTGTGCCAGCAGCTGCGCAAAGACAAGGGCCTGACCCTGGTACACCCATACGATGACCCGCGGGTGATGGCGGGGCAAGGCACGGTGGCGCTGGAGCTGCTGCGCCAAGTGCCCGATCTCGACCGCGTGCTGTGCCCTATCGGCGGTGGCGGGCTGATCTCCGGGATGGGGATCGCGATCAAGGCGCTGAAGCCGGAAGTGGCTGTGCTCGGCGTCGAACCCGAGGGCGCGGCCACCATGCGCAATGCCTGGGACAAGGGCGATCACCGCGCCGCGCTGGAGGAGATCCGCACCATCGCGGTAAGCCTGGCGCCGGTGATCGTCGGTGAGCACACTTATGCAACCAGCCGCCAGGTGGTGGACGATATCGTCACCGTGGGCGAGGCGGCCATCGTCGAGGCCACCAAACTGCTGGTGACCAAGGGTCGGCTCTACGTCGAGACCGGCGCAGCGGTGGCGCTGGCGGCGCTGCTGGAGGAGCGGGTGGCGTGCTTGCCCGAGCGGGTCACCGCCGCGGTGATAACCGGCGGCAATATGGACGTGGAGCAATTCTGTGCCTTGTAGAACGCTGAGCTTTGGGCAACAGCGCAGTAACAATCGCACGCCAAGTAAGCCGAGGTGGGCTTCCTGCTGGTCTATCGGACTTTCCCTACAAGCATGAGATAATTACTAAAAGTACTGACCTAAAAAGGCCGGGATGAACTCATGGGTCGCTTGATCAGCGCTGACCGGGAGACCGCTCTCTGCTGCCGCCCCCGCGGGCCGAGTGACTGCCGGAGGGTGCCACTCGTCGCGGGGGCTGACCCAAGTCAGCGGTACAGCGGCGCCGCAATCGGTGCGCCGGCTCGACGACACCCCGCAACCCTTCTCCGCACAGGGGCGGTAAGCGCCGTTGCGTTGCCTCGACCATGCAACAATTCACGCCGTTACGCTGACTACACTTAATGGGCTTGAAGTCTAGAGAGGATATTGATACACGCCGTCGGCAGTTTCTGCGCTGGCTAGCCGGTGGGGCCGGTGGTTTGCTCGTCGGTGCCACAGGTCACTCGAGCGCGCTCGCCGCATCAGGGGACGACAGCAACCCGAACAAAGGCGCGGCCAAGGCCTCTTCCTTCCAAGCCGACAGCGCCTTTTCCACATACGAATTGGCGGCCGATGGAAGCCCACTGATCGGGCGAGCCCATCGAGTAAGCGTGTGTTCCGACGAGACCTTGCTCGATATCGCTCGACGCTTCGATCTGGGCTATTGGGACATGGTCCTAGCGAATCCAGGGATCGATATCTGGATGCCCGGTGTCGGCACGCGGGCACTCATACCCCGGCAATTTATTCTCCCCAGCGCGCCGCGGAACGGCATCGTCATAAATGTTCCGGAGCTGCGACTGTACTATTATCCGCCGGCCACCAAGGGTAAAGCTCGACAGGTCATTACCCATCCGGTCGGCCTCGGCCGGCAAGATTGGGCCACACCGCTCGGTCGCGCCTCGATCGTTGAAAAAATCCCGCAGCCGACCTGGTATCCGCCGGCTTCCATTCGTGCCGAACACGCCGCCCGAGGAGAAAAGTTACCTGGGATCGTACCGCCGGGCCCGAACAATCCGCTCGGCGAGTATGTGCTGCTCCTGAGTATTCCGGGCTATTTGATTCATGGCACCAACAAACCCTATGGCGTTGGGATGCGGGTATCCCACGGCTGCATACGACTCTACCCCGAAGACATCGCCAGCTTTTTCGATCGGGTAAGCCGAAAAACTCCTGTGCAGATCGTCGACCAGCCCTACAAACTCGCTTGGCACCAAGGTGAACTGTGGCTCGAGGTGCAGCCATCACCTGGGGCCGATGACTTCACCAATATGAACCGGAAGCGGCATCTGGCCATGCTCGCGCGGCTACGCCAGGAAGTGGAATACACGGCACACGCCGCCGGCTACACCGTCGCCCACCGCGAATTCGATTTGCTGTTGCGCCGCTTCTCGGGCGTGCCCGAGCCGGTGCCCCTCATATGAACCGGCCCGGCGCGGGGATCCCCGGCTTGGCCGGCAGCCGATGCAGCATGGGGAGGATGATCCCCGACCCACCACGCTATGGCTTGGCTCGCGCTCGCCTTGCTTAGCGCGTTCAGTCTGGCCTCGGCGGACGCCTGCTCGAAAAAATTCCTGCCCAGCTACCGTGCCCGTGAAATGGTGCTGGTGCGGTTTGCCTATTCCGCGCTGTTATTGGCGCCGCTGCTTTATCTCAGCCCGCTGCCGGCGGTACCGCCGGCATTTTGGGGTTGGCTTGCGCTGGCCTTGCCACTGGAAATTCTCGCCATGCTGCTCTACATGCAAGCGATCCGCGACAGTCCGCTCTCGCTCACCCTGCCTTATCTCGCGTTTACCCCGGTGTTCACGACCTTGGCGGGTTATCTGCTGCTGGGCGAGCGGGTTTCGGCGCAAGGCTTGCTCGGTATCGTCCTGGTCGTCAGTGGTGCTTACCTGCTCAACCTGGAGGCCTCCGGCACACCCGGGAGGAATCGCCTGAGCAAGCCTTTACGCGCCATTGCGAACGAGCGCGGCTCCCGCATGATGCTCGCGGTGGCGCTCATCTACGGCTTGACCTCGGTGATCGGCAAGATCGAGCTGCAATATGCCTCGCCCTGGAGTTTCGCGGCCGTCTACTTCGTTTTGCTGGGCCTATTGAGCCTGATCTTGTTCGCTTGCTCGAACTCTCGGCCGCGGGCACTGCACGTACTCGCGCGCAAACCAGCGATCCACCTGCTGATCGGTAGCCTGTTCACGGCCATGATCATCACTCATTTCATGGCGCTCGAGCGGGTCACGACAGCTTATATGATCTCGGTTAAGCGCACGAGCATCCTCTTCGGTATGCTCTACGGCGCGCTGCTCTTCGGTGAGCAAGACTTGCTCAGGCGCTTGACCGCCGGCGCCCTTATGGTGATCGGTGTGGCCCTTATCGCCAGTTAACGACAATCTCCGGGAACGGATCGGGCGGACGGCGGCTGAAGAAGACTCCCCTGTCCTGGGTGGCTGTTCCGAGCCACCAACAAGGGGGCGGGTCAGCCGTTAACGGCGGCAGCCCGGCCCTCTGCTCGTTAATCGACGGCTACCATGACATTGGAGGCTTTGATGACGGCATAACAGGTTTTCCCCGGCGCCAGGCCAAGCTTGCTGGCGGATTCCTTCGAGATGATGGAGACGAGCTTATCGCCGCCCGGCAGCTCGATGACGACCTCCGTGTTGACGGCGCCGACGTTGATGTTTGCGACTTTACCCTTTAGCGCGTTACGAGCGCTGATGTTCATCTGCATTCGCGTTGCTCCTTTTTTAAAGCCCACTCGATGGGCTCCACTTATTTGGTGACGGCCGCCCGATGCGGTGCGGTTGCGCCCACCGGCACCTGATAGCCGTATGATTCGATGATGGGGCGTGCCGGCGGGCTACGGGCGAACTCCAGGAAGGCCCGGGCCACCGGCGTGTCCTGAATCAAAACGGCCTGCTGGATGATGGGCTCGTAGAATTTGGAGGGCACCGGCCAATAGCTGCCCTGCACGGCCTGACCGGGCCGCTGGATCTGTGAGAGCGCCACAAAGCCGAGCGGTACGCTGCCGCTCGCAACGAGCTGGTGGGTCTGGCCGATGTTCTGCCCCATCACCAGCCGATCGCCCTGTTGCAGCGTTTCCCAAAGGCCGAGTTCCCGCAATGCCTGCTGTGCGGCCAGACCGTAAGGGGCGAGTTTGGGGTTGGCGAGGGCGATGTGCTCAAAGCCACCCTCGCGCAGCACCTTGCCCTTGCCGAGCACATAATCCGGCTTCGTACTCCACAGTACGAGCTTACCCTCGGCATAGGTGAAGCGACTGCCCGGTACGATGGCACCTTCTCGCTCCAGGCGCCGCGGGCGCTCCTCATCGGCTGCGAAGAAGGCATCGAACGGCGCACCGTGGCGGATCTGAGCGTAGAACAGGCCGGTCGAGCCAAAGCTTAGTTTGACCTGGTCACCGCTCTGCCGCTCGAAAGCAGCGGCGAGGTGCTTGGCGGTCGCCTGAAAATTGGACGCCACGGCGATTTTCGCCACGGCGGCCCAGGCCGTCCCGTGGCCGAGCAAAACCGCGCTAACTATCAGGGGGAGCGCACCCGCCCAGCTCCTCGACTGGCGGCCCCAAAAGCCTCTCATGTCGATCTCCCGTGTTGTCAGCTCCGAAGGGATGGAATAAAACGCAGGCGCATTGCGCCCGACCGTTGTGTCTAATAATTTATAGTGTCGTTATATTCTGTATTACATAACGCCATGTCAAGCGCTCTGCGGCGTACAGCGAACGCAGCCACCCCAGGCGATCGGCCCGAGACCATTCGTAAGCTCGCGTGTTATATCGGCTGGCTGGCGACAATACCGATCCGGCATCGCCTTGCCCTGTCGGCACATCGGCTCGGGGGTACGGCTGAAGGGAATGCAATTACCCGGGCGGCACACGGCTGCGAGCGCTGCGCCCGCGCCAAGCGGATCGGTCCCGTAGCCTGGACCGAGCGGCACACCACTTAGCGATGCTTGAATTTCGGCGCGCGTTTATCTACGAAAGCGGCCATGCCTTCCTTGCGATCCTCGGTGGCGAAGGTGGCCTGAAACAGCCGGCGCTCCAATCGCAGCCCTTCCTGCAGCCCGGTTTCGAAAGCTTCGTTGACGGCCTCCTTGATCATCATCGTCGCGGGCAGCGAATGCGAGGCGATGGTAGCCGCCGTCTGCAAAGCCTCCGCCAGCAAATTGGCCGCCGGCACGACCCGGGCAACCAGCCCGGCACGCTCGGCTTCCGCGGCGTCCAGCAATCGCCCGGTCAGACACAACTCCATGGCCTTCGCCTTGCCCACGGCCCGCGCCAGCCGCTGCGTGCCACCGGCGCCGGGCATGGTGCCGATGGTGATCTCCGGCTGGCCAAACCGCGCGGTATCGGCAGCGATGATCAGATCACAGGCCATCGCCAGCTCGCAGCCGCCACCCAGCGCGTAGCCGGCTACCGCGGCAATAATCGGTTTGCGTGCCCGCCGCACGGCGCTCCAACCGGCGGCGCTGGGAAAATCGCAGCGAAACACGCCGAAGAAGTCCTGCGCTTGCAGCTCCTTGATATCGGCGCCGGCGGCAAACGCCTTGTCACTGCCGGTGACCACAAGACAGCCGATCCCATCGTCACCATCGAGCTCGGCGATGGCCGCCCCGAGCTCGGCCATGAGTTCGTCGGACAAGGCGTTCAGCGCCTTCGGCCGGTTCAGCGTAATGAGCGCGACCCGCTCGCGAGATTCGACCAAGATGTATCGATAACTCATGCGCATGCCTCTTCCTCGCGGCCCGGCACGTTTGCTGAGCGGGCCTGGCCATCAGGCCGCGTGCCGCCGAGTCTGCACCACGCGGAAGCGGTTGGCGACAAAGGCGGCATCGCAGAGACAGGCATTGGCCGCCGGGTTCGCGCCGGTAGCGTGGAAGTCACTGAAGGCAGCCGATTGATTGACGTAGACGCCATCGGTGAGATTGCAGGACAGCGCGACCCCGGCCTCCAGTGCGGCGCGCTGCGTGCGCTCCAGCACGGCTGCCTCAGCGGCGTAGACCGACCAGGTAAGCGCCCCATGCGCCAAAGCCGACCCGCGCGAGCGTTCGATGCTCTCGTCGGTGGACTCGGTGGCAACGACGAAGGCGATCGGGCCGAACCATTCCCGATCGTAGCAATCGCTCGATTCGGCGGCCACTTTGAGCAGCAGCGGCGTGCGCACGCGCGCATCCGCAAACCGGGGGTGCCGGCGCGGCTCGGAGGCCAGCATCACCTCACCGAGCCGCGCCGCCTCCACGAGGCGCCGGCTGGTGTCCTCGGACTGAATGGCGCCCAACAGCTCGGCGGCCCGCTCAGCGTCGGCGAGCAGCCGTG
>JAGFJL010000109.1 GCA_024102725.1 Nitrococcus mobilis | reverse complement strand
GTAGCGCTTTGAGCTGAACTTCGAGATCCAACAACTTGGACAACTCAACCTGGGCTAAGAGGACATCCTGCTGCAACCCTTCGCCCACCCGGTATTTGGTCTGGGCAACCTCGACAAATTGACGCATTAGCTCCTGATTGCGCCTGACGGTCTGCAAAGCCCGGTCAAGGTAGAACAGATGCCACCAATTCTGCTTCACATCCCGGATCAGCAACAGCCGCATCTCCTCTACATCATTGCTCGCGGCTGCCGCTTCATACTCGGCCGCACTTTGCCGCAACGCCAACTTACCGGGAAAGGGAAACTTTTGGCTGATTCCAACTTGCAGCTGAGTCATTGCCTCCTGACCGAGATTAAACGTATCAACAGGCAGGTTCATGGCATTGAAATTGACCACTGGGTCGGGCAGCGTGCCGGCTTGGGAAGGGATTTTATCCATAGCTTCGGCACGGGCTTCCATCTCCGCCAGCCCTGGGTTGTCCTGCAATGCCATTTCTACGGCAGCTTGGAGAGTTAGCTCGTCGCTAGGCGGCTTTCTCGAAGCCGACCGAGCGTTGAGTTCCACAGGACGAGCGCCTGATTGATTGCCGAACAACTCGGGGGCTGCTCCTCCAAGGGTTGGTAGGTCAGGTCCTGCGTAACTAAGCAATGGGTAAAGGACGAGCCATCCCCCAATTACGAGCTTCCAAGAACGTCTTTGACTGCACATTTTTATTCTCCGGGACTGAGCGAAGAATTACGGCAAGCGCCTCCTCTCTGGCGCCATCTGCTCAGGGCTGGAATGCGCTCAGTACGTGATGCAGAAGTTGCACGTCCCCCTCCTGGTTTCTGTGGTGTTCATACTGGATAGGAACTTGGGTTAACTAGGCAGGAGCAATGAGGGCCTCACTTATGAGCGGTAGCTTGCTCTGGTCTGTTTGACTCCTCAGCGCTGTGACAGCGATGCAAGACCGCATGTACCTCCTCTCGCAAGCAGTCCGAGCTCAAGAGCAACACCGTCCAGGCGGGCACCGCTGGCTGTATGGACGAAACCACAATATCTATGCACTGAATCCTCTCCAGATCCGCTGGCCCAGGTGTGCATCCTATCGTGGCTGATGTTCATGGCTAGCGGGCCACAGTCTATCCCTGCCACGTCGCGATCGGTAGAATCTTGGAGTCCTCCCCGGTGCAGCAGTGCGCTGGAGCAACTGGCACTGAGATTCATCAATACGTATAGAACACAGGCTCATGCTCCGCCCCTTCAACGGCCGATCACCGCAGCTCGCCGCAACCGCGTGGGTGGATGCGACCGCCCTGGTGATCGGTGAGGTCGCTCTGGCGGAAGACGTCTCCGTTTGGCCCATGGCGGTCATCCGCGGCGATATCAATCGCATCCGTATCGGCGCGCGCAGCAATATTCAGGATGGGACCGTGATTCACGTCACCCACGACGGCCCTTACACTCCCGGGGGTTATCCAACGAGTCTCGGCGAGGATGTCACGGTCGGTCATCGAGCTGTCCTACACGCTTGCACGGTGGGCAACCGGGTCCTGGTCGGGATGGGGGCGATCCTCATGGACGCGGCCGAGGTCGACGACGAGGTGATGATTGCCGCCAACGCTCTGGTGCCACCCGGGAAAAGGCTGCATTCGGGTTGGCTTTATGTCGGATCGCCGACGCGGGCCGTACGAGAACTAAAACCTGTGGAGCGCGAGCAGCTGCGCTATTCGGCCCGCTACTATGCGCAACTCAAGGAGCGGCACCGCCCGGTGCGGAGTTAAGCCGCCCGTTAGAGCCTACGCATACATGAATCACTCGCGAACAAGTGCTCGGCCACCCCTTGAGATCGCAGGCCATCGGATCGAGGCCGGTCGGCGGCTTACCATCGATATCCCGGCCGCGTTGCTCTATACGCACGCGCCGGTCACGTTGCCGGTTCAGGTGATTCATGGGCGGGTGGACGGTCCCGCGTTGCTCGTCTGCGCCGCCATCCATGGTGATGAGATCAGCGGTGTGGAAATCATCCGCCGGCTGCTGTCACTACCGGCCTTGAAACGTCTGAAGGGCAGTTTGCTGGCGGTGCCGATAGTCAATGTCTTCGGTTTTGCCGACCGTTCCCGTTACCTGCCGGATCGGCGCGACCTCAATCGCGCGTTCCCCGGCAGCGAGCGCGGTTCGCTCGCCGCGCGCATGGCGCACCTGTTCGTGCGTGAGATTCTGGTGCACGCGAGTCATGTGATCGATTTGCATACGGCGGCGATCCACCGGGACAATCTGCCGCAGATCCGCGCCAACCTGGAGGAGCCGAGCTGCCTGGCCATGGCCCGGGCCTTCGGCGTGCCAGTCATGATCAACGCGCCGTTGATCGAGGGCAGCCTGCGCCAGTTCTGCAATGATGCCGGTAAGGCGGTGATCACCTATGAGGCGGGGGAGGCGTTGCGGTTCAACGAGGGCGCGATCCAGGCGGGAGTCAACGGTATCATTCGCGTGTTGCGCCACCTGGGCATGATCCCCTCCAGCCGTTCACGCCGGGGCGCGCCCGAGTCGAACTATGCGGCGAACTACAGCACGTGGGTACGCGCCGAGCAGGACGGCATCTTCCGCGCGGCGGTGGCGCTCGGGACACATGTCAGCGAGGGGCAGGCGCTTGGCTATATCGCCGACCCATTCGGCGAGCGCGAGCTCACCGTGGAGGCGAGCATCGACGGGATCGTGGTCGGCCGCAACAACCTACCACTGGTGCACGAAGGGGAGGCGTTGTTCCATCTCGCTCGCTTCGACTCGGTCCGGCGGGTGGCGAAATACGTCGCCGCTTTCAACCGCGAGCTCGAGGAAGACCAGGGCTGGCAGGGTGAGCCGCCGATCGTCTGAGACTCGCATGTGCCCCCGGGCTCACGGCAGCACACCAAGCGATGTGTGCCGTATCAGATCGAGCAACGGCGCCGGGTAGAGGCCGAGTGCGAGGAGCAGTATCGTGAGTGCGGCGAGCGTGACATTGCCGGCGAGAATAGATTTGGGTGGGGCTTCCTGCTGGCGCGGCGTGCCCGCCATGACCACCACCACCCGCAGATAATAGAACAGGCCCAAGGCGCTGCCGATGATCAGCGCGCCCAGCAGTGCCCACAGTCGGGCGTCGGCGCCGGCGGTGAATAAGTAGAACTTGGCCACGAACCCCGCGGTGAGCGGCATGCCCGCCAGCGCGAGCAGCATAGCGGTGAAAACGCCGGCGAGCCAGGGGCGCTGCCAGAAAAGTCCCCGGTAGGCCTCCAGATCGTCCAGTTCACCGGCGTTTGCCGGTGCGGAGTAGATCGTGATGGCGCCGAAGGCGCCCAACGTCATGATGAAATACGCCGCCAGATAGTAGGCCACGGTTTCGATCGCGAACTCACCGCCGGCGGTCAGCGGCACCAGTAGATAGCCCATGTGGGCGATCGAGGAGTAGGCAAGCAGGCGCTTGAGGTTGCGCTGCATCAAAGCGAGCAGATTGCCGACCAGCATGGAGACGATTCCTACCAGCGCCAGGGCGGTCAGGGTGTTGGCCGAGCCGTGGGCACCGCTGCCCAGCAGGAAGCGCAGCAGCAGCACCATCACGGCCCCTTTGGAGACCGTGGCGAGGAAGGCCGTGATCGGCGCCGGGGCTCCCTCGAACACATCGGGGGTCCACAGATGGAAGGGCACCAGGGAGAGCTTGAAGGCGAGCCCGGCGACGATCAGGGCGACGCCGGCCGCCAGATAGGGCTGCCCCGCCAAGGCCGACGCTGTGAGCTGTGCGGCCACGGCCGGGAAGTCGAGCGCCCCGAGCTGAGCATAGACCAGCGCCATGCCAAAGATCAGGAAGGCGGTGGCGACCCCGGCGAGAATGAAATATTTCACCCCGGCTTCCAAGGGCCGCTTCTGGTGCACCGGATAAGCCACCAGGGCGAACAACGCCACGCTGAGCAGCTCCAGGCCCAGCAGGAGCGAGGCGAAATGCCGGCTCGCGACCAGCACGGCGGCGCCCAGTGTTGAGGCGAGCAGCAGTAGATAAAGCTCTTCGTAGCGGCCTTCGCAGCCGTTGCAATAGCCAAAGGCGAGCACGCTCACCGCCAAGGCGGCGAGCACCACCAGCACCAGGAAGAACAGGGCGTAACCATCGATGCTGAACAACGCGGTCACCGTGCGGGGTGCGCTGCCGGCGGCGAGCGGCACGAGCAGCAGGCTCGCCACCAAGCCGATGACCGCGAGAGCGGTCGTGGTGCGATGATCACGGTGTATCGCCACGACGAGGAGCACCACCAGCACCGCCGCGGTTAATGCCAGCCAGGGTGAGAGCGCTAGGAAATCTGTTGCCGTCATCGCTGCTTCCCTCGCCTGTGATCAGATATTCGCGAGCTGTTGCAGCCCGTCGAGGGCGGGCGCGGCCAGGTTCAGGACCGGTTGCGGGTTCACGCCGAGCCACACGACGAGGCCGATCATCACGCCCAGCACCGTCATCTCGCGGGCATCGAGATCGGCCAGTGCCAACCCTTGCGGCGCTACGCCATGGAAGGCTTGCTGGACCAGCCACAAGGCATAAATGGCCGCGACCACCAAGCCGGCCGCCGCTACCGCGGTTACACCTGCGCTGGTTTGATAGGCACCGGCCAGCACCAGAAACTCACCAATGAAATTAGCCAGCCCCGGCAGCCCCAAAGAGGCAAGAGCGAAGAACAGACCGACCGCGCTCAGCCGCGGTGCGAGCGACCAGATGCCGCCGCCCATGCGTGCCAGCTCACGGGTGTGCAGCCGTTCCTGCAGTGCGCCGGCAATGATGAACAGCGCCCCCGTGCTGAGCCCATGAGCGATGATCTGCACGACAACGCCTTGCAGCGCGAGCTCATTCCAAGCGAATACGCCGAGCAACACGAAGCCCATGTGGCTGATGCTGGTATAGGCTACCAGACGCTTGAAGTCGCTTTGCGCAAAGGCGACCAGACCGCCATAGAGGATGCCGATGACCGCCAACGCCATGACCACGGGAGTGAACTGTGCCGCCGCCTCAGGGAACAGCGGTGTGATGAAGCGCAGCAGCCCATAGGCGCCGCTCTTCAGCAAAACGCCGGCCAGAATGACGCTACCGGCGCTCGGCGCGTCCGTGTGGGCGTCCGGCAGCCAGGTATGGAAGGGCACCATCGGAAGCTTGACGGCGAAGGCGAGGAAGAAGCCGAGCATGAGCAAGAGCGCGCTGTCCGGGGCCAGCGACGTGCCTAGCAGATCGAAGTAGCTGAAGCTGAGTACGCCGCTTTGCCTCTGATGGACCAAGGCCAGGGCGACGATGGACAGCAGCATCAACAGGCCGCTGGCCTGGGTGAAGATGAAGAACTTGAGCGTGGAGTAGACCCGATTCTCATGGCCCCAGATCCCGATCAGAAAGTACATCGGGATCAGCATGACTTCCCAGAAGAAGAAGAACAGGAACAGGTCCAGAGCCAGGAAAACGCCGATCACACCGGCGAGCGTGGCGAGCAGGTTGAAATGAAAGAAGCCCACCCGCGCACGAATCTCGGTCCACGAAGCCGCGACCGAAACTAGGCCGAGTACGAGGGTGAGCAGCACCAATATCAGACTCAGCCCGTCGACGGCCAGCAGCAAACTGATCCCAAAGCGCGGGATCCAAGGTAGGTCCAAACGCATCAGCCAGCTATCGTTTCCCGGTAGGGCGAGGCTCAGCGGGTGGTTCCAGCAGAGACTGAGCGCCAGCGCCAGATCGAGCGCCAGCGCGGCGAGCGCGATCAGCCGCGGCCAAGGTCCGGCGAAGCCGCCGGCGAGCCAAGCCAGTACGGCGCCCCCGAGGGGTATGGCGATCAGCCAAGCCAGGGTCATGGCAGCACCATCAGGGCGATCAGAATGAACGAGCCACAAGCGATGCCCGCGGCGTACCAGCGCACCCGGCCGGTTTGCGTGCGGCTGAGACCGCGGTGCAGCGCGCGGCTTCCAGCCGCGATGCCGGTGAACAACGCGTCCACCGCATCGTGGCGGTTGGCTCGGGTGAACATGACCAGTGGCCGTACGAACAGCCGCTCGTAGGCCCAATCAAAGCCCCATCCGGACTGCCACAATCGCCCCACGGCGGCTGTTATCGGGTGCGCGCCGGCGGCTGTGGCCGCCGGCGGGCGGTAGCGGAAGAAATAGTAGGCGGTGAGCACCCCGGCAACGGCCGTCAGAGAGGCGATGAGCTCGAGAAGTGCGGGTAGGTTGCCGGTGTGCGCCGGCTGTGGCCCGGGCGGCAGCGCACTGGCCACGAGTCCGGTGAAGGCTTGCACCCCGCCGCCCAGGCCCGCTGGGATCTCGACGAACCCGGCTGTGACGGATAGCGCGGCGAGTACGACGAGCGCTACCGCCTCGGCCGCCGTGGCGCCGCACCGCGCGTGCGACTTGGGCCGGCCCAAAAAGGCGACGAAGAACGCTCGGAAGATGTAAATCGCCGTGAGCAGGGTGCCTAGGATGCCGCCCGTCCAGAGCCAGACACCCATGCCTGGCGCATTCCAAGTCTGCGCTAAAATCAATCCCTTGCTGTAGAAGCCGGCGCTGACCAGCGGCAGCGCCGCCAGCGAGGCCGCGCCGGTGAGAAAGGCGAGGGAGGTGCCCGGCAGCTGCCGGCCCAGCCCGCCCATGTGATAGATGTCATGCTCCTCGTCGAGGGCGTTGATGACCACGCCCGCGGAGAGGAAGAGCACGGCTTTGAAGCAGGCGTGCGTCATCAGGTGGAACAGCGCGGCGGCATAGGCGCCGACCCCGAGCGCCAGAAACATGTAGCCGATCTGGCTGATCGTGGAATAGGCGAGAATGCGCTTGATATCCCGTTGCAGCAGAGCAGAGCAGCTGGCGAGCAGCAGCGTGAGCGCGCCGAGCGCCGCCACCGCATGCTGCACCGCGGGGGCCAGCTCGAAGAGCGTATGCAGGCGGGCGATCAGATACACACCCGCCGTGACCATGGTGGCGGCATGGATCAGGGCGCTGACCGGGGTCGGGCCGGCCATGGCATCGGGTAGCCAGACCTGCAGCGGCAGCTGCGCCGATTTGCCCACGGCGCCGGTCAGCAGCAAAGCCGCCGCCACCGTGGCGAGTGCCGAGCCGTTGGCCCAGCCCTGGGCGGCGAGCCCCAGCAGGGGCTGGATCTGCAGCGTGCCCCAATGCGCGAGCAGGAGCAACAACCCCACCAGCAAGGCGGCATCCCCGATCCGGGTCACGACAAAGGCCTTGCGGGCTGCCCGACCATTGACTGGATCGGCATAGTCGTGGCCGATCAGCAGATAGCTGCACAGGCCGACCATCTCCCAGCCCAGATAAAGGAGCAGCAGATTGTCAGCCAATACCAGCATGAGCATGCTGGCGACGAACAGGTTCAGATAGGCGAAATAGCGCCGATAACCGGAATCGGCGGCCATGAAGGTCGCCGAGTAAAGGTGGATCAGCAAGCCCACGCCGGTGACCACCAGCATCATCACCAGTGCCAGGGCATCCAGATACAAGCCGAAGCGCACATGCAGGTTGCCGACCGCCAGCCACGAGCCGATCACCTCGGTGCAGTGCCCGGTGGCTGGTGGTCTGGTGAGAAAGGTGTAGCCGATGGTGAAGGCAAGCGCGGTGGCTAAGGCCACGGAACCCACCCCGAGCACCGCCATGGCACGGCGGCTGAGCCAGCCGCCCAGGAGCGTCAGACACACGAAGCCGATGAGCGGCAGTAACGGCACCAGCCAGAGAGCGTCGTAGATCATCCGCGCATCTGCCTTGCCGCATCGACATCGACGCTGCCGAAGCGATGGTGGAGTTGCAGCACCAGAGCGAGCCCCACCGAGACTTCCGCCGCGGCCACCGCCAGAATCAGGATGAACAGCACCTGGCCATCCGGCGCTCCCCACCGGGCACCGCCCAACACGAAGGCGAGGCCGGCGGCGTTGAGCATGATCTCGATGCCCATCAGGATGAACACCACATTACGCCGAGCCAAGACCGTCAACAGACCCAGGGCGAACAAGATCACGGCGAGCAGCAAGCCATGGGTCAGCGGAATCTCTGCCATCGGGATCAATCCTCCGCGCTCGACATACGCTGCCCCAAATGGTAGGCACCGACCAAGGCCGCCAGCAGCAGCATGGCCGAGACCTCCACCGCGAGTAGATAGGCTCCGAATAGGCTCATCCCTACGTCATGGGCGCTCACCGGAGCGATGGTCCGCTCGCCACTGGCGCCCGCGACGATGACGTAGAGCAACTCCGCGAGCAGCAGCGCGGCCAGCACGGCCGGACCGAACCAGATCCGGGGCTGCAGCCAACGGCGTTCCTGTGCCGTTGCCTGCTCGCCGAGGTTGAGCATCATGACCACGAAGACGAACAACACCATGATCGCTCCCGCGTAGATGATGACCTCCAGCGCCGCCGCCAGTGGTGCTCCGATTACATAGAAAATCAACGCGACGGCGAACAGCGAGACGATCAGGTAGAGCAAGGCGTGAATGGCGTTGCGGCTGGTAACCACCAGCGCGGTGCTGGAGATGGCGACCAAGGCGGCAAGGTAGAAGATCATGTTCATGGCTCGACCTTGTGTGCGACGATTGGATCATGCAGCGCACTGGGTAGTCCGTTCATTCGCTGCCGCACTCGCGGCGCTCACGGCATGAGCCCGCGCACATCCACCGGTGGGCGCTCGTTTTCGGCCTCACCCTTGTCCTTGCCGCCGACGGCGAGTCCGGCCACGCGGTAGAAGTTGTATTCATGGTACTTGCCGGGACCGTCGATCATTAGATCCTCCCTCTCGTAGACCATGCTCCGGCGGTCGTACTCGCACATCTCGAAGTCCGGAATCAGCTGAATGGCATAGGTGGGGCAGGCCTCCTCACAGAAGCCGCAGTAGATGCAGCGCGAGAAGTTGATCCGAAACCACTCGGGATACCAGCGGCCGCTCTCGTCCTCGGTCTTTTGCAGCGCGATGCAGTCCACCGGACAGGCCACGGCGCAGAGATTGCAAGCCACGCAGCGCTCGGCGCCGTCCGGATCCCGCGAGAGCACGATGCGCCCGCGGGTGCGTGGCGGCAAATAAGGTTTTTGTTCCGGGTACCGGATGGTCTCGCGCCGATGAAACGCATGCAGAAACACGTACCAGAGGCTACGTAGTTGGCTGAGCATGGATTACCTCCTCGGCTTCAGGTCGGTGCGCCGCCCGCCAGGGTTACGCCCCCGGTGATCACCAGATTGAGCAAGGTGAGCGGCAGCATGAACTTCCAGCCATAGGCCATGAACTGGTCGTAGCGGGGGCGCGGCAGCGCGGCGCGCAGCAAGACGAAGAAAAAGGCCAGCAGCGCGGTTTTGATCACGAACCACAGCAGCGGCGGCAGCCAAGGGCCGAGCCAGCCGCCGAAGAACAAAGTGACGATCATTGCCGAGACGACGATGATGCCGACGTATTCGCCGACGAAGAACATGCCGAATTTCATGCCCGAGTACTCGGTGTGGTAGCCGGCTACCAGCTCATTCTCGGCCTCCGGCAGATCGAACGGCAGCCGGTGCGTCTCGGCTATTCCGGCCACCATGAATACGATCAGGCCAAGGATCTGCGGGATACAGAACCACAAGTCGCGTTGTGCCTCGACAATGGCGTGCAAATTGAACGAGCCGGCCAGCATGACCACTCCCATGACGGCGAGCCCCATGAACACTTCGTAGCTGATCATCTGTGCCGCCGAGCGCAGCCCACCGAGCAGCGCGTATTTACTGTTGGAGGCCCAGCCGCCGAGTACCACGCTGTAGACCGAGATGGATGTCATGGCAAAGAAAAACAGCAATCCGACGTTGAGGTCGACGACGCTGAATTTCGGCGCCATCGGAATCACCGCAAAAGCGAGCAGCATGGTAATCATGATCACCGTCGGCGCCAGCACGAATACCGGCCGGTCGGCGAACGGCGGAACCCAATCCTCCTTGGTCAGGATCTTCACCACGTCGGCGAACCATTGCAGGATGCCGAACGGTCCGGCTCGATTGGGCCCGTAGCGGTCCTGCCAGAGGCCGAGCAGACGGCGTTCCACCCAAGTGAGCAGCGCGGCGGAGAGCAAGAGCCCGCCTAAAGTGGAT
>JAGFJL010000085.1 GCA_024102725.1 Nitrococcus mobilis | reverse complement strand
GTCCTCGGTCAAACGCGTATCCGCCTCCATAAGTTCTGTAATTTTGCGGCAGGCGTGCAACACAGTGGTGTGATCACGTCCGCCAAATGCATTGCCGATTTCAGGCAGACTATGACTTGTCAGAGTTTTGGCGAGCGCCATCGCGATTTGCCGCGGGCGCGTAATGGATCGGCTGCGCCGTTTGGACAGCAAGTCGGCCAACCGGATCTTGTAATACTCGGCAACGGTTCGCTGGATGTTTTCGATGGTCACGAGTTTATCGTGGAGGGCAAGGAGGTCGCGCAGCGCCACTTTGGTGAACTCGACCGTGATCCGCTCACCTGTAAAATAGGAGTTCGCTATGACCCTACGCAGCGCCCCCTCAAGCTCGCGAACGTTCGAACGGATGCGCTTGGCGATGAAAAAGGCTACCTCATGGGGTAACTCGATGCCCTCGAGATTAGCCTTGGTCATCAAGATGGCGGCGCGCGTTTCCAACTCGGGGGGTTCGATAGCGACCGTCAAACCCCAACCGAAGCGCGACTTCAAACGCTCCTCCAATCCCTGCACTTCCTTCGGGTAGCGGTCACAGGACATGACGACCTGCTGCTGGCCTTCCAACAGCGCGTTAAAGGTATGGAAGAATTCTTCTTGGGAACGCTCCTTGCCGGCAAAAAACTGGATATCGTCGATAAGCAAGGCGTTGACGCCGCGATAGTAGCGCTTGAATTCATTGATTGCGTTATGCTGCAGTGCCTTGACCATATCGCCGACGAACCGCTCGGAATGCAGATAGAGCACCTCGGCATTCGGTAAGCGCTGCAATAGCGCGTTACCGATGGCATGCATAAGATGGGTCTTGCCGAGCCCGACGCCCCCATAAATGAATAGCGGATTGTAGGCTCCGCCTGGATTTTCAACCAGTTGGCTGCTGGCCGCGCGTGCCAGTTGATTGGATTTCCCCTCGACGAAGGTATCGAAGGTGAAACTCGGGTTGAGCAGGCTAGAAGACGGATGGGCTGTCGTCGCGCGCGTCGGTGCCAGGTTGGTTCCAATCTCAAGCCTCAGCTTGGGCGGGCAATCCGGGCGTTGCCCGACCAACAGCTCCTGAATCCGGTCGGCGAAATGATCGCGCACCCAGTCGAGCACGAAGCGATTGGGGGCGAGCAGGCGCAGCAGTTTGCCATCTTCCTGTGCTTGCAGCGGCCGTATCCAGGTGTTGAGCTGTTGGTCCGAGACCTCCCGTTCCAGGCGGCGTAGACATCCCTTCCACAGCGAATTGGCCACGGACGATACCTCTTCGGTAACGATGGAGATGCTGACGGGATCAGTTAGACCGAGGAGTCTATACTCTCGCGCGGCGGTAATCCACGGACACTTGCGGTCGGCGTTAAATTGACAGCGATCCTATTGCACAGTAGAGTTTCCGGCTTGATTTTACTGGCTTGAGTTTTGAGCGTTAATAGGTCGCCGCAGGACGAAATATCGCCATGAAGAGGACGTTTCAGCCGAGTGTGATCCGACGCAAGCGCACCCACGGTTTTCGGGCACGCATGGCGACCAAGGCCGGCCGGCAGGTGCTGGCGCGGCGTCGCGCTAAAGGGCGGGCCCGCTTAATACCCTGAAGGCTGAACAACGGGTGCAACAGCCAATCGGTAGTGGTTACCCGCGCAGCGCTCGTTTGACGCGGCCTGCCGAGTACGCCCGCGTGTTTGCGGGTGCGAGACGCGTAGCGGATTATTATTTTACTGTTTTGGTGATTCACAATGATTACGGCCGCGCCCGACTCGGTGTTGCCGTATCCAAGAAAACGGCGCCTTCGGCGGTGGTCAGAAACCGCATCAAACGGCGGATTCGAGAAACATTCCGCCTTCACCAGACGGCGGTTGGCGGCAACGACCTGGTCGTCATTGCCAAGCCCCCCGCTCGCGCGGCGCGGGGGGCCACATTGAACACTTCCTTGGACCGGCTGTGGCAACGGGTAAGCCAGCGATGCGAACGCTCCTAATCGGCTTGATACGGTGCTATCAATGGCTGATCAGTCCGCTGATCGGACCCTGTTGCCGGTATTATCCGAGTTGTTCCCAGTACGCCATCGAGGCGATCCGGATGCATGGCTCAGCTCGTGGCGGCTATCTGACTACGCGTCGGGTATTGCGTTGTCAGCCGTGGCACACCGGTGGTGTTGATCCCGTTCCGCCCCCCGCTCCCAATGGATAATCTTTAGATGGAGAACCAAAGGCTCTTCCTCTTTCTCGCACTCGGTGCCGTCTTGTTCCTGCTCTGGGATGCCTGGCAGCAGGATTATGGGCCGCGTCCGCCGACTCCGCAAAGTACGGAACAAGCCACGGAGGCGCCCCATGCCGATGGTTTGGCAGAGGAGCTGCCTACCGACCTGCACCAGCAAGCGGGGCTGGCGCAGGGTGCGCGCATCTCGGTCGTGACGGATCTGTTCAATATCGAGATTAACACCCTCGGCGGCGGTATCAGGTCGGCCAAGTTGCTCAAGCACGCCACTTCGACCGACAATCCGGCGCCCTTTACGTTGTTACGCGACCAGGGGAAGCCTCTGTTTGTGGTTCAGGCGGGGCTCAGGGCGAAGGAAGGTTCGGCACCGGATACTCAAGCTCGATTCCAAGCAAAGCAAAAAGCATATCATCTCGCCGCGGAGGAGCAGCAGCTGGTGGTGCCGCTGGTCTGGCATGGTCCGAACGGCATCACCGTCACACGGCGTTATATTTTTCAGCGCGGCAAATACACCATCGATATGGAGCAAGAGGTGCATAACGCGGGTGCCGCGCCTTGGTCTGCCTACCAATACACGCAACTGCTCAGAGGAGCGCAGAGTAGAACGAGCGGGCTTGCCGGACAGGTGGCCTACATCGGCGGGGCAATCTATAGCCCGGAGGACAAATACCAGAAAATCTCCTTCGATGAGATGCGGGACCAGGCGCTTGATCGAACCGTCCAAAACGGTTGGGCTGCCATGGTGCAGCATTATTTTCTGGCTGCCATGGTGCCGCCGCGGGGGGCGACAGTACGGTTCTACAGTCGTGTTATCGGTGGCGATCTGTTCAGCTTGGGAATGAGCTCGCCGTGGCAGACGATCCAACCGGGGCAAAGCGGCACCTTCCACAGTCAGCTCTATCTCGGTCCCAAGGATCAAGATCGACTGGCGAGTGTGGCCCCCGATCTCGAGCTGACGGTGGATTACGGTATTTTTACTATCATCGCCAAACCCATGTTCGTGGTCTTGTCCTGGTTTCACGCCATCGTGGGCAACTGGGGTTGGGCCATTGTTTTTCTGACCGTGCTGATCAAGACGGTCTTCTTTAAGCTCTCGGAGACGAGCTACCGTTCCATGGCGCGTATGCGCAAGTTGCAACCGCGTATGCAGCAGCTCAAGGAGCAATTTGGTGATGACCGCCAGCGCATGAATCAGGAGCTGATGACGCTTTACAAACGGGAAAAGGTGAATCCGCTGGGGGGGTGTCTGCCCATCCTGATCCAGATTCCTGTGTTCATTGCGCTGTATTGGGTGCTGTTGGAGAGCGTGGAATTACGCCAGGCGCCTTTCATATTGTGGCTACATGATCTGTCGGTGCCGGATCCCTACTATGTCTTGCCGATCATCATGGGCCTGACCATGTTGGCTCAGCAGCGCCTTAATCCAGCGCCTATGGACCCGATTCAGCAAAAGATCATGCTGTTCATGCCGGTGGTGTTTACCGGTTTCTTCCTTTTCTTCCCGGCCGGGCTCGTACTCTATTATACGGTAAATAACTCTTTGTCTATTCTGCAGCAATGGCTGATCACCCGGCGCATCGAGCAGACCGAGAGCAAAACGGTCGACGTAAAAAAGCTCGTGTGAGCCCGCCGGCGGATGTCTTGTCCGAGAATGGGCCCATCCGTCAGTGCCTGGCACGGGGGATCGTGCAGTTATTGCCGCAGGCCGGGGCGGACTTGGTAGAGCGGCAATTGCGCTATCTTGAGCTGTTACAACACTGGAACCGTACCTTTAATCTTACCGCAGTTCGTGCACCGCTCGATATGGTCATCCGCCACGTGCTGGACAGTCTTACCGTGCATCCGTATGTTAGAGGCGAGCGTGTGCTGGACGTGGGCTCCGGTGCCGGGCTGCCCGGAATACCCTTGGCGCTTGCGAGCCCGGAGCGAAGTGTAGTGCTGCTCGACAGCAATGGTAAAAAGATCCGGTTTTTGCGTCAGGCAGTGGCCGAGCTTGCACTCCCCAATGTAACGGTGGTGCAGGATCGGGCCGAGCGTTTCCGGCCGGCGCGGCCATTCGATACGGTCATCGCCCGGGCCTTTGCTGACCTGCCGGCCCTGTTGCGGATTGCCCGGCCGCTGTTGGCACCCGCGGGTCGGGTGTTGGCGATGAAGGGGCGCGAACCGGGCGCTGAGTTGCTGCGCCTTGCCGGCGAGGACGTTGCATGGTGGTGTCATCGGCTCGAGGTGCCCGGTTTGGCGGCCGAGCGTTGCCTGATCGTTCTCGAGCCGTCCCCCCCACCCGCGAGCTGGAACGTGTAACGTAGAGTCATATGGACTAATGGCCAGGATCATCGCGGTTGCCAACCAGAAAGGTGGCGTGGGTAAGACCACAACGTGCGTCAATTTAGCCGCTTCTTTGGCCGCCAATCGCCGCCGCGTGCTGTTGGTGGATATGGACCCACAAGGTAATGCCACTATCGGCAGCGGGTTAGACAAGGATGATCTTGCGATCACTAACTACGATATTCTTATGCGCGAGCGCTCCGTGGCGGAAGCGCTGCATCGAGTGGCGCCGGCCGGTTATGATCTTCTGCCGGCTAACGGCGACCTCACAGTCGCCGAGGTGGCACTCATGGACAGTGCCGGGCGCGAGCGGCGCCTGCGTGAACTACTGCAGCCCCTGCTTGATGAATACGCCTACGTCCTCATCGATTGTCCGCCTTCCTTGAACATCCTCACGGTTAATGCTCTGGTGGCAGCGCACCGGGTGCTTATTCCTATACAGTGTGAATATTATGCTCTGGAAGGGCTCACCGCGCTGCTCGATACCATTCGCCAGGTACAAGGCAGCGTGAATCGGGAGTTGGAAATCGAGGGCTTGCTGCGGACCATGTTCGATCCGCGCAACAATTTGGCGAACCAAGTGGGAGCGCAGCTGACCCAACATTTCGCCGATAAGGTGTACCGGACCTTGATTCCACGCAACGTTCGGCTTGCCGAGGCACCTAGCCATGGCATGCCGGCCCTGCAGTACGATCGAACATCGCGCGGCGCGATCGCCTATATGGCGTTGGCGAGCGAGATGCTGCGGCGGGAGGCCGCAGCGCGGGTGAATGCATCGACCTGATAAGGAGAAACCTCGGAGCCATGACCAACAAGCGCCGCGGATTGGGTCGGGGATTGGATGCCTTGCTCAAGAGCGTACCGGAGGAGCCGGGCACTATACAGTCTGCGGCTGAGCAGGGCGAGCTGCGCAAGATACCGTTGGATCTGCTCCAGCGCGGTCGCTATCAGCCACGCAGCAGCTTTGATCCCGCTGCGCTACAGGAACTTGCCGACAGCATCCGTGCCCAGGGCGTGGTGCAGCCCATTGTGGTGCGCCCGGAGCGCGACGGGCGCTATGAGATCATCGCCGGTGAGCGGCGTTGGCGCGCCGCCCAGCTAGCCGGCATGGACGCTGTACCGGCGCTCGTGCGTGACCTCCCGGACGAAGCGGTCGTCGCCGTTGCTCTGATCGAGAATATTCAGCGTGAGGATCTCAATCCGCTTGAAGAGGCCGGTGCCTTGCAACGGTTGACCGGCGAGTTCGGGATGACCCATCAGGAGGTGGCAAACGCCGTTGGTCGCTCGCGGGCAGCGGTATCCAACCTGCTCCGTTTACTCGAGTTGGCCGAAGAGGTCAAAAGTCTGGTCGACGCACGCCGACTCGAAATGGGGCACGCGCGTGCGTTGCTTGCGCTTGAGCCGTCACGCCAGATCGAGGCCGCGCACCGAGTCATCGCCAAGGGGCTGTCCGTGCGGGAGACCGAAGCGCTTGTGCGCCGGTTGCTCGAGTACCGAGCAGTGCCCCAAACTGCCACGGTGAGCGATCCAAACGTTCGGCGGTTGCAAGATGATTTATCAGCCCGGCTGGGTGCCGAGGTGCGGATCCAACACGGCAAGGCCGGTAAGGGTCGGATGATCATTCAGTATAGCAGCGTCGAGGAGCTGGACGGTATTCTCGAGCGCATCAAGTGATAACGGCTCGTGTTTCCGTAATTTTCTCAGCAGGCTTGATCGGGGTGCGGGCCGAACTTTATACTGCTGCACCATTCGTCGCCTGCCTGCGGGGCGGCATCTAACAACAGTCACGAATACGCGCGGCGCGATAATGGAGGCGCGTGAGGCACCCTACTGGGCTTTGGGCGGAGGCGCCTGAGGCGGGGCGTTAGTGCGCGAACGTAGACCATGAACATCCAGGACGGTAGTCTTTATCCGCTTTTTTGCATCCAGGCCTGCTTGGTCGTTGGGATCGCGGGGATTTTCCTCCTGAATGGGCTGGAGGCTGCTCTTTCTGCCTTTTACGGCGGAGGGCTTGCCTTGGCGAGCAGCATGCTTTTGGGTCGCAGCCTCAGAGCCGCTGGTACAGCGGCGCAACGCGCACCGAAGCAGGGTATTTGGATACTGTACTTCGGCGCCGTGCAGCGGTTTTTGCTCGTGCTCATCCTCCTCGCAGTGGGTATGGGTGTGTTCGGGCTCTCGCCACTGCCATTGATCATTGGTTTTGCCGGGGCGCAAGTGGCCTTTCTTATTGGGGGGATCGGACGCACGTCCGCGTCCTCCATGGATGATAAGGAAACGCGGACGTGAGCGGATTACTGCCGGATTCGAGCAATCCCGTTGAATATATTCAGCACCACCTCGTCAATCTCAGCGTCGGTGAGGGGTTTTGGGCCTTTAATTTCGATACACTGCTCATCAGCTGGCTGTTGGGTGGGGCCATCGTCTATGTCGGCTATCGAGTCGGCCGCAATTTGAGCATCGAGCGCCCATCCGGAATGCAAAATATATTAGAAGCGGTGCTCGAGTTCGTCGACGATTTGGTCCGAAGTGTGCTCGGCAAGGGGCACACTATGATCGGCACGCTTGCGATGACGGTGTTCCTGTGGGTTCTGTTGATGAACACAATGGACCTCATCCCGGTCGATTTGATCCCGTGGTTGGCCGGGCTGCTTGGGGCCGAGCACTTTCGTGCCGTGCCCACGGCCGATCCGCAGGCTCCGCTCGGTATGGCACTGCTCGTGTTTGTGCTCATGCTCTACTACAACATTCGGATCAAGGGCTTTTATCAGTACATGATGGAGTTCTTGACGCATCCGTTCGGGATCTGGCTATTTCCGATTAACTTTGTCATGAAGCTGATCGAGGAGCTCGCCAAGCCGCTGAGCCTCGGTCTGCGACTCTTCGGTAATTTGTTTGCCGGTGAACTGGGATTTTTGCTGGTGGCACTGCTGCCGTTTTGGGTGCAGCCCGTGCCCGGTACCATATGGTCGCTTTTTCACCTCCTCGTCGTGGTGCTACAAGCCTTTATTTTCATGGTGTTGACTGTCATGTACCTGGCGCTGGCCCACATGGGCCATGAGGAGCACTAGCCCGTGCGGGAGCCCGGCCAAAACGTCGAATTACGAAATCAGGAAAATCAGTTTAGGAGATAATAATGACCGCTGACGCCAATACCATCGCCCTGATCTACTCGGCCACCGCGCTCGGTGTGGGAATTATTCTGGGTTTTGCCGGCCTCGGTTCGGCGCTTGGCTGGGGGCTGATCTGCTCGAAATACATGGAAGGCATTGCTCGCCAGCCGGAGATGCAGCCGCGCCTTCTCATTCAGATGTTTATTACGGCGGGTCTGATGGAATCATTCCCATTCATCGTTCTGGCTTTTGCCATGTATTTCACGTTTGCCAATCCTTTTATTGGTGGTGCGCTAGAGGCCATCAGCGGTTTGGGGGGCTAGAGTCAACCGCCTTCCCATCTCCTCTGCCGTGGCAGTAGAGGACGCATTTGCCATTACGGATAGGAGTCCCGAGGTGAATCTGACCTTGTTCGGCCAGCTGGCCAGCTTTGCATTGTTTTCGTATTTGGTTTACCGCTTCCTTTGGGATCCAATCACGGACATGCTGGAGGAGCGGCGTAAGCGGGTTGCTGATGGGCTTGCGGCGGCCGAACGCGGGCAGCGCGAGCGCGAACTGGCCGAGAAGCACGCTCGTGAGGTGCTGCATGGGGCAAAGGAACAAGCCAATGAGATCATCGCGAACGCTCAGCGGCGCGCCGATGAGATCGTCGAAGGGGCGAAGGATGATGCGCGCATCGAGGGGGAGCGCATCATTTCGGCGGCGCGCTCGGAGATTGAACAGCAGATGAATCTTGCCCGGGAAGGGCTGCGACGTGAGGTCGTGGCATTGGCGATCGAAGGCGCCGAGCACGTGTTGAAGCGCAAGATCGACGCCAAGACCAACAACGAAGTCCTCGAGAAATTGGCAGCGCAGCTCTAGAGCGGCAAAACATGACAGATAGAAGCACGGCACGTCCTTACGCAATCGCGGCCTTCCGCCAAGCACAAGAGGAAGGGGCGCTGGAGCGATGGTCCGAGATGCTGCAGCTGCTCCGAGCCGTGGTGTCGGATCCCGCGATGGCGGAGTTCATCGCCAATCCGCGGGTCGAGCGGAGCAAGCTCATCGAGCTGATCTCGAACATTGGCGGCAAAGTCTTCGCCAAGACGACGCTTAATTTCCTTAAGGTGTTGGTCTACCAAGGACGCCTTACGTTGGTACCGGAGATTGCCGAGCTTTTTGAAGAGCAACGGCGTGACGAGGAAGGCAAAGCTCGCGTCGAGGTCGTCTCGGCATTCAAGCTCTCACCGGCGCATACCAACGCCATAGCGCAAGCAATGACAAAGCGCCTTGACCGGGAGGTGGATCTTACGATCCGAATCGATAAATCGATCATCGGTGGTGTGATTATCCGCGCCGGCGACCTGGTTATCGACGCCTCGGTGCGCGGCAAACTGCAGCAGCTTGCCCAGGAGTTGAGCTAGCGCAACCCCCTGGCGTGATGAGCCCGGCGCGAGTCATAGGTCCTAACAACAGAGGTCCGGTCATGCAACCACTCAGTGCGACAGAAATCAGCGACCTTATCAAGAAAAAGATCGAGCGTTTCGATATCGGTATAGAGGCACGCAGCGAAGGTGCTGTGCTCACGCTCACCGACGGCATCGCTCGACTGCATGGGCTCAGCCAAGTCATGCAGGGCGAGATGATCGAGTTCCCGGGCGCGACCTACGGGCTCGCGCTAAACCTCGAGCGCGACTCTGTCGGTGCGGTTGTTCTTGGCGACTACGAGCACATCAAAGAAGGCGATGTCGTCAAGTGCACCGGCCGAATCATCGAAGTCCCGGTTGGGCCGGGTTTGCTTGGACGGGTGGTGAATGCGCTCGGGCAGCCTATCGACGGTAAGGGGGAGATCGAGCACGATGGCACCTCGCCGATCGAGAAAGTCGCGCCGGGTGTGATTTCCCGCCAATCGGTGAGCCAGCCGGTGCAGACCGGGCTTAAAGCGATCGACGCCATGGTGCCGATCGGTCGTGGGCAGCGTGAGTTGATCATCGGCGATCGCCAGACCGGCAAGACCGCGGTGGCGGTGGATGCAATCATCAACCAAAAAAATACTGGCATCAAATGCATTTACGTCGCCATAGGGCAGAAAGCCTCATCCATCGCTGCGGTGGTGCGCAAGCTAGAGGAACACGACGCACTAGGTCACACCATCGTGGTTGCAGCGAGCGCCGCGGAATCCGCCGCGATGCAATACATCGCGCCCTATGCCGGTTGCAGCATGGGTGAGTATTTCCGTGATCGAGGCGAGGATGCGCTGATCATCTTTGATGATTTGACCAAGCAAGCCTGGGCCTATCGGCAGGTCTCGCTGCTGTTACGGCGCCCGCCCGGGCGGGAGGCGTATCCGGGTGACGTGTTCTATCTGCACTCGCGATTGCTCGAGCGTGCCGCGCGTATCAACGCCGAGGAAGTAGAGAAGCTTACCAAAGGGAAGGTCAAGGGACGTACCGGGTCGCTTACCGCGTTACCGATCATCGAGACGCAAGCCGGTGACGTCTCGGCTTTTGTGCCGACCAATGTAATTTCTATTACGGATGGGCAGATCTTCCTCGAATCTGATTTATTCAATGCCGGCATCCGGCCGGCCATCAATGCCGGTCTCTCGGTTTCCCGCGTGGGCGGCGCGGCGCAGACCGGCATCATCAAAAAGCTCGGTGGCGGCGTGCGCTTAGCGTTGGCGCAGTACCGGGAGTTGGCTGCCTTTGCACAGTTCGCCTCGGATCTCGACGAAACCACCCGCCGGCAGCTCGAGCATGGCCAGCGGGTGACCGAGCTTATGAAGCAGAAGCAGTACTCGCCAATGAGCGTTGCGGCCATGGCGGTTTCGCTGTTTGCCGTCGACCGCGGTTATCTCGAGGATGTGGAGTTGAGCAAGGTGGGTGATTTCGAAGCGGCGTTGCAGGCCTATATGGACTCCGAGCAGGCCGAGCTTATGCGCGAGATCAATGAAAACCCGCAATTCAACGAGCAAATCGAAGCCAAGCTCAGGGCGGCCCTAGAAAATTTCAAGCAGCGCTATTCCTGGTAGCCCACGCTTGATTCGGATCCGGGCAATGAGACGGCCTCGCCTTCGCTGTGCGAGGCGATGAGCGCCGATTTCGACAGTGCAAGATTAAGCGAGTGAGTCATGGCCGCCGGTAAAGAGATACGAACGCAGATTCGCAGCATCCAGAATACGCAGAAGATCACGCGCGCCATGGAGATGGTGGCGGCTAGTAAGATGCGCCGCGCCCAAGAGCGCATGAGCGCGGCCCGGCCCTACGCCGATAAGCTGCGTAACGTCATCGGGCATATTGCCAATGCTCATCCGGAGTATAGACACCCGTTCATGCTCGAGCGCGAGGTGCGGCGGGTGGCGTTTATCGTTATCTCCACCGATCGCGGGCTGTGCGGTGGATTGAACGCGAACGAGTTCCGTCAGCTGCTTCGCGAGATGCAGCAGTGGCGTAAACAGAACGTGGAGATGGAATTCGGTGTCATTGGCAACAAGGCGACAATGTTTCTCCGGCGCATACGGGCGCACATCATCGCGCAAACCACGCACTTGGGTGATACCCCGGAGGCCAGTGATGTCATCGGGGCGGTGAAGGTGGCGCTCGATGCCTACAGCGAGGGACGTATCGACCGTCTCTATCTCGTGTATAACCGCTTCATCAACTCGATGACGCAGCGCCCCGAGGTAGAGCAGCTGCTGCCGCTGGTGCCCTCCGAGGAGGAGGAACTCAAACACTATTGGGACTATCTCTACGAGCCCGATTCACAAGAAGTGCTGCAGCATGTACTGGTGCGCTACATCGAGGCCCTGGTCTATCAGGGCGTGGTCGAGAATATTGCCTGTGAGCAGGCCGCCCGCATGGTCGCGATGAAAGCGGCGTCCGATAATGCCGGCAATCTCATCGAAGAGCTGCAGCTCGTCTACAACAAGGCAAGACAAGCGGCAATTACCAAAGAGCTATCCGAAATCGTGGCAGGCGCAGCCGCCGTTTAACAGCCGGTTAGCGTGGGCGACTGGGGTGGGATGCGGACGGCGACTCACTTCGGCGCAAGCAAGCAAAAGCGCGGTAGCTCCGGCTTGAGGAAAAGGAAACGGGATATGAATTCAGGAAACGTGGTCCAGATCATCGGTGCCGTGGTAGACGTGGAGTTTCCCTACGAGGCCGTGCCGAAGATCTACGACGCGCTTTTGGTCGATGGGCAGGAGTTGACGCTCGAGGTGCAACATCAGATCGGCGGCGGCGTGGTGCGTACGATCGCGATGGGCAGCACCGACGGCCTGCGTCGGGGCGTGAAGGTGTCGAACACCGGTGCGCCTATTTCGGTGCCGGTAGGGGCGAAGACGCTCGGTCGCATCATGGATGTGCTCGGGCGGCCGGTCGACGAACGCGGGCCGGTCGGCGCTAAGGAGACGATGTCGATTCATCGCCCGGCGCCGGCGTTCGACGAGCTCGCCGCAAGCACCGAGCTGTTGGAGACGGGCATCAAGGTGATCGACTTGATCTGCCCGTTCGCCAAGGGCGGCAAGGTGGGGCTCTTCGGCGGTGCCGGTGTTGGTAAGACCGTCAATATGTTGGAGCTGATCAACAACATCGCCAAGGAACATGGCGGCTTGTCGGTGTTTGCCGGTGTCGGTGAGCGTACCCGTGAGGGCAATGACTTCTACCATGAAATGGCGGAATCCGGCGTCATCAAGCTCGACGATCTACCGGAATCCAAAGTGGCGATGGTGTATGGGCAGATGAACGAGCCGCCAGGTAATCGCCTGCGGGTGGCACTCAGCGGGCTCACCATGGCCGAGTATTTTCGTGACGAAGGCCGTGACGTGCTGCTGTTCATCGACAACATTTACCGCTACACGCTCGCTGGTGTCGAGGTCTCGGCGCTGCTTGGTCGGATGCCTTCCGCCGTGGGTTACCAGCCGACGCTGGCCGAGGAAATGGGCAAGCTGCAGGAGCGTATTACCTCGACCAAAACCGGCTCCATCACCTCGATTCAGGCGGTGTACGTGCCGGCCGACGACCTGACGGATCCGTCTCCGGCGACCACTTTCGGGCACTTGGATGCAACCGTGGTGCTCTCGCGCCAGATCGCCGAGCTCGGTATCTATCCGGCCGTCGACCCGCTCGATTCCACCAGTCGCCAGCTCGATCCCCTCGTCGTGGGTCAGGAGCATTATCAAGTAGCGCGGCAAGTGCAAGGTACGCTGCAGCGCTACAAGGAGTTGAAAGACATCATCGCCATCCTCGGTATGGACGAACTCTCGGACGAGGACAAGCTGACGGTCGCTCGGGCGCGCAAGATCCAGCGCTTCCTTTCGCAGCCGTTTTTCGTAGCCGAGATCTTTACCGGGGCGCCCGGCAAGTATGTGAGCCTCAAAGACACCATCGCCGGTTTCAAGGCCATCGCCGAAGGCGGGATGGACGATCTGCCGGAGCAGGCATTCTACATGGTGGGCTCCATTGAAGAGGCGGCGCAAAAGGCCAAAACGCTCTAGTGGCCGTACCGATTCGGTGCGGCTCGGTAAGTTGGATCTTGAGGAGCCACGATGACACGGGCCGTCGTGGTATGGGATGCCGGAGATAAAGAGTGCCAGCGCCATGCTAGCGCTCTGCAAGAGGTACAGACATGGCTATGACCATCCATGTGGACATCGTTAGCAGTGAATCGGCGATTTTCTCCGGCCCGGCATCGATGGTGTTCGCTCCGGCCTCCATGGGAGAGGTGGGGATCACCCCGCGCCATTCCCCGCTGATCACGACGCTCCGACCAGGCGAGGTTCGAGTGCAGCCTGCCGAGGGCGGCGAGGAAGTCTTTTACGTCTCGGGCGGAATCCTCGAAGTGCAGCCACATGTCGTGACCGTGCTCTCCGATACCGCACTGCGGGCCATCGATGTCGACGAGGCGGCGGCTCTTGCCGCCAAGGAGCGCGCCGAACAGGCTATACAGGACCGGCAATCGGAGATCGATTATGCGCGGGCGCAAGCCGAGCTCGCGCAGGCCGTGGCACAGCTGCGCACCCTTGAGCGGTTACGGCGTCGACGCGGCTCGTAGCGGAACACCTGCAGTGTTATAGGCCGCCCGACCGGATCGACAGGGGCTGCCTGGGCGCTGCAAATCCGCTAAGCTGAAATTTCACTGCCGGGGGGCGAAGGGAGGGTCGCCAAGCAATGCTCAGCGTGGTCGTGCTTGCCGCCGGGCAGGGGACTCGGATGCGCTCGAATTTACCCAAAGTACTCCATCCCATCGCCGGCCGGCCGATGCTCGGTTATGTACTCGATGCAGCACGGGCGCTGCAACCGGATGCCCTATACGTGGTTCATGGTCATGGCGGGGAGCAGGTACGTGCGGCGTTGCCCGATCCGGATATCCACTGGGTAGAACAGACGCCGCCGCGCGGAACGGGGCATGCGCTGCAACAGGCCATGCCGGCGATTGCCGATGATCAGCACGTGCTCGTGCTCTGCGGCGATGTGCCGTTGGTGCGCGCGCAGACGCTGCAAAAGCTCATGCAGACGGCCGGCGCGGGCCTCGGCTTGCTCACGGTGCGGTTGGCCGATCCCAGTGGCTATGGCCGGATCGTGCGCACGTCATCCGGTAGCGTGGCGGCGATCGTCGAAGAACGCGATGCCAGCGCGGCGCAGCGTGCCATCCAAGAGGTGAATACCGGCATCCTCTGTTTGCCGGCGGGTCGCGCGCGCGGCTGGTTGAGTGCACTGCGCTGCGACAATGCCCAGGGGGAGTATTATCTGACCGATATCGTCGCCTTGGCCCGTCGGGATGGTATCGACGTGCAGGCTCTGACAGCCAACGATCCAAGCGAGGTGCAAGGGGTCAATGACCGTGCTCAGCTGGCTTGGCTGGAGCGGGTTTATCAACAGCGCGAGGCGCAGCGGCTCATGAGCTCGGGAGTCAGCCTCATGGATCCGGCGCGGTTCGATCTACGCGGCCGGCTCGTCTGCGGCGCCGATGTGACGATCGACGTCAACTGCATCTTCGCAGGTGATGTGGAAATCGCCGACGGTGCCTACATCGGGCCGAACTGCCTGATCCGGGACAGCCGAATCGGTGCCAACGCCCACATCGCCGGGCACTGTGACATCAGCGGTGCGATAATCGAGAGCGCCTGTCAGGTGGGTCCCTTTGCCCGCTTGCGGCCGGGTACCCGGCTGGCGGCCGGTGCCAAGGTGGGTAATTTCGTCGAAACCAAGAACAGCGCCATCGGCCAGCGCTCCAAGGTCAACCATCTCTCCTATGTCGGTGATGCCGAACTCGGCACAGATGTCAACGTGGGGGCCGGCACCATTACCTGCAACTACGACGGCGTCAACAAGCACCGTACCGTGATCGAAGACGATGCGTTTATCGGTTCCGGTACCCAATTGGTTGCGCCGGTGCGGGTCGGTCGGGGCGCGACCATCGGCGCGGGCTCGACGATTCGGCGCGATACGCCGGCGGGTACGCTTACCGTCTCTGGGACAGCGCAGAGAACGATAACCGGCTGGCGGCGCCCCACGAAAAACCCCAAGTCAGAGGCCTGATACGGCCGCGGGGGCTACAGCGGGTATCGGCGCCGGTTTATAAAGTGGGGGAGCCAACGCCATGTGTGGGATAGTGGGGGTAGTAGCCGAGCGCGATGCCGTGGCCATCCTGCTCGAGGGGCTCAAGCGGCTCGAATACCGCGGCTATGATTCCGCCGGTCTGGCGGTGCTGGATTCGGCCCAGCGCTTGCAACGCCATCGCACGATCGGCAAGGTGGCCGCCCTGGTGGCGACGCAGGCCGCCCAACCCGTGTACGGCCACACGGGCATTGCGCACACGCGCTGGGCTACCCACGGCGCGCCCACCGAACTCAACGCGCATCCGCATATCGCCCGTGACGAGGTCGCGGTGGTGCACAACGGTATTATCGAGAACCATGAAGCCTTGCGTAACGAATTGCGCGTGCAAGGCTATGTATTTCACTCGCAGACCGACACCGAGGTCATCGTCAACGAAATTCATGCGCAGATGGCGGCGGGCGCTGATCTCGGCCAAGCCGTTGCCCGCACGGTGCAGCGGCTGGAGGGCGCCTATGCTTTGGGGGTCATCAGTTCCCGGGCACCCGGTCAGCTGATCGCGGCCCGTAAGGGCAGCCCCCTCATCATAGGGGTCGGAATCGGCGAGCACTTCATCGCCTCCGACCTTTCCGCCCTGTTGCCGGTGACGCAGCGGTTTATCTTGCTCGAGGACGGGGACATCGCCGAGCTCTCCTGCGAGCGGGTGGTGATCCGCGATCGCAACGGCGTGACGGTCAAACGGCCCGTGCAGACCTCCGAGCTCAGTACGCAGGCCGTTGACCGCGGCGGCTATCGGCACTTCATGCTCAAGGAGATCCACGAGCAACCCCGAGCGGTGAGTGAAACGCTGGCGGGGCGCCTCTCGCAGAGCCGAGTATTGGAGGCGGCCTTCGGTCCCGAGGCGGGCGCCATCCTCGACCGGGTCGAGCGCGTGCAGATCGTCGCTTGCGGCACCAGCTATCATGCCGGTCTGGTTGCCCGCTACTGGTGCGAGAGCCATGCCGGCGTGCCCTGCGATGTGGAGGTGGCGAGTGAATTCCGTTATCGTCCACATGTGCTCGCGCCGGCGACGCTGTTTGTGACCATCTCGCAGTCGGGTGAGACGGCGGATACGCTGGCGGCCTTGCGCGATGCTCGGGAGCGGGGCTATTTGGCGACGCTCGCCATCTGCAACGTGCCGCAGAGCTCCCTTGTGCGCGAATCTGATCTGACTTTGATGACGCGGGCGGGCCCCGAAATCGGAGTCGCCTCCACCAAGGCCTTCACCACGCAGCTCACCGCATTGTTGCTGCTGATCATCGCACTCGGTCGACGCCATAAACTCTCGGCCGAGTGTGAGGCCGCCTTCGTCCGCGCCTTGCACGACCTGCCCCGGCAGCTCGAGGCGGCACTGGCCCTGGAGCCGTCGATCGAAGCACTGGCCGAGGAGTTCGTGGACAAACGCCACAGCCTTTTTCTCGGCCGCGGCGTTCAATACCCCATCGCAATGGAGGGCGCGCTCAAGCTCAAGGAAATCTCCTACATCCATGCCGAGGCGTATCCCGCCGGCGAGCTCAAGCACGGCCCGCTGGCGCTGGTGGACAATGAAATGCCGGTGGTGACCGTCGCCCCCAACGACGAGCTGATCGAGAAACTGAAGTCCAACCTCCAGGAAGTCAGAGCCCGCGGCGGGCGCTTGTACGTCTTCGCCGACGCAGCCACGGCCATTGCCACGGGCGACGGTTACGTGGTGCAAACGGTGCCGCAAAGCGATGAGATCACCGCGCCGATCGTCTATACCATACCGCTGCAGTTGTTGGCCTATCACGTGGCGGTATTCAAAGGCACGGACGTGGATCAGCCGCGTAATCTCGCCAAATCGGTCACCGTGGAGTAGTGAGTAGGGCGTGACACGGAACTGGATCAACTTCTGCTCAGCGCGTAGCACAGAGTTCAGAGCCTGTTCGGGAACCGTGTTGCTCAGCCTCTAATTGAGATTCGGCTGCCGGGTCGATGGTATTGTGCTCGGCTGCCTTTCATAGGATATGCGGCGGCTCCACGTTGCCAGTTCGGTCATTTATCCGGGCGCGTTTTGGGCGCTTATTCCCGATCTGAAAGTTCTCGGCCTTGGGCTTACCGCGTATCGCGGCTCGTGGCAGGGGCATTGGCATATACTTTGTGTGGCCAGCGCCGGCCGAAGCACATCCATTGCTCGGGATCCTCCCGAATCCACGATTCGAAAAGATCGAGCACTTGTTGGGTCATCTGCCGGGCCTGGTCCGCAACCGGCGCATCCGGATCACTTGGTCGGATTTCCGGATACAGCGTTATGCGGAATTTCGTACTAGGCAACCGTTCGGCGCGAACCGGAAAGAATCCGCAATTATGGCGTAATGCGAGTCTCGCGGCAGTTGTATTCGCTGGCATCGGTATGCCAAAAAAGTAAAGCGGATCGCCATTGTCGAGGCGCGTGTCAGAGGTAAGTCCGACGACATTCCCCCGCTTTAGCTCTTTCATGAGGCCGCGCATGCACCCGTCACGCGAAATGAAATTGCAGGGCAGAGCTTTGCGGAGCTTGAGAAGAAAATCGTGCAAATATGGATTTACATCCGGTGCATAGACAGTGGTCATGCGCTGACCGAAAGCGGCCGGCAGAAAACCTCCATATTGCCACGCGCCGATGTGTCCTGTAATCAAAACGAGTGGCCGGCCCCGGTAGTTAGCAAGATCGATGCCGTTTGGTATTACGAATTCGAATCGTTCGGCGCGTTCGGCCAGAACGCGCTCGGCAATCACCAATTCGGCCGCCGCGATACCGAGATTGCCGCAAACGCCGCGGGTCAGTCGTTCAATCTCGCGATCGCTTTTCTCCGGAAAAGCAACAGCTAGATTGCGCCGTATTTTACCTGCGAAAGGCAGCAGTGATTTTAGATTCCTGAACACCACTTCGGCAAACCGTATGGCCTGTTCCGGTGACATCAGTTGCATCAGTCGGACCAGTGCTTTGACAAGGAATGCTTCGAACATCCAGCCAACTCGGCACCGCGCCGGCAACTTGGCGGCTATCCATGCAGGTATCAGGAAATGTTTTTTTGCCATGGCCTAGTACTCTTGAGCCACAAGTATAGTGTGGTCCTCGATGCCAGGTTATCAAAAATATTGATAGCGAGTTATTTTTAATTTTATTACACTAGTGTCCGGAAAGTTACCTGAATAAATTCAATTGGTTATCTAAATCCGGGTCGTCGGTATTGTGTGCGTGATTGATAAGGATCTGATCTAACGGCATTTTCTCAAACATGGTGAGGCTCCAAATCTGTAGAATTGTGTAGAGGCTGGCTTCGATTTTGAGCCGCTTCTTGATGATGGCCACCAGTACATAGACCGAGACGGCGATCCAGATCTGGCTCTTGACCGCGCTCTCGGAGGTGCCGAAGA
>JAGFJL010000080.1 GCA_024102725.1 Nitrococcus mobilis | reverse complement strand
TCCGGCCCGCGGCGGGCCTACTGGCGGCGCTGCCGGGGCTGCTCGCCGGCTCCGCCTGCTGCGGGCCCGTCTTGTTTATCGTGCTGGGGTTGCCGATCAGCGCGTCGGTGGTCGGATTGTTCGGGATGCTGGTACCCGTGGCGGCAGCGCTTCTGGTGCTGGCGCTGCTGTTCAATCTGCGGCGCGTGGACGCGCAGTCGGTCACCGCATAAGGAGGACATATCATGACGCAGCACTCGGTATTTATACCAACTTAACGTTGTTTATGCTCGCCGGTAGAGTCTGCGTTTTCGGAGGTCGCAATGGCGGGCTGCTGGCACGAGGACGACTGCCATGTCAGCGAACTGCGCGACCGGCAAGCGCGCATGCTGTGGGTGGTGCTCGCGATCAACGCCATCATGTTCATAGTGGAGTTCGGCGCCGGCTGGCTTGCCTCGTCGACGGCGCTGCTGGGCGATTCCCTGGATATGCTCGGCGACGCGCTGGTTTATTCGTTCAGCCTGCTCGTGGTGGCGCGCAGCACCCGGTGGAAAGCGGTCTCGGCGGCGTTGAAGGGCGGCATTATGGCTATCTTTGGCGTCATCGTGCTGCTTGAGGCAACCGGCAAGCTGCTTTGGGGCGGCGCGCCGCAGTCGATGTTCATGGCCTTGGTCGGGGCTGCGGCGCTGGCGGCAAATTCGGCATGCCTAGCGTTGCTGACCCGACACCGCGGCGATGACGTCAACATGCGCTCCGCCTGGGTCTGCTCGCGCAACGATCTTATCGCGAACGGGGGCGTGCTGACAGCGGCCGCAGCCGTCGCCCTGACGGGCAGCGCCTGGCCGGACATCATCGTAGGTGTAGCAATTGCCGTGCTTTTCCTACGTTCATCGTTTGGCGTACTCGACGACGCGCGCCGCACCTATCGCGCGGAGCCGAATGCATGGAGTAGCCCGGGGAGTGGCTAACGAATCGATCAGGCCGTACCCCGGGCGCTGAACAAGATGATGCAGACGCCGACCAGACATACCGCCACGCCGATGACATCCCCGCGTTCCGGGGCATGCCCTTCTACGAGCCACAGCCAAGTCAATGAGGCCGCGATGTAGATGCCGCCATAGGCAGCATAAGCGCGCCCGGCGAAGTCGACGTCCACCAAGGTGAGCAGGAACGCGAACACAGCAAGGCTCAGCATTCCGGGCAGCAGCCACCAGGGACTCTTCTCGAGCCGTAGCCACGCCCAGAATGCAAAGCAGCCGGTGATCTCGGCGAAGGCGGCGCCGACGTAGGCAAGCAGGCTTGGGGCGAAAGCATGCACCACAACAGGCTCATCCTTTGTTCAGCGCTAAATTGTCGCTGCGGGCGATTTCGCCCGCAACTCGTCGCGAGCAATGCGTTCGACCATAATAACCTTCGATCGCCCGTTGGATACAATGTTCATAAGCGCGCGTCGCCCTTGAGCATCACGCGGCCGAGGCTCCAGAGAAACACGGCGAAGAGGATATGGGGGATCAGAGAAGAGGATATGGGGGATCAGAGAGGCCACGATCAGCTTCGCGCCCACACCGAGCCCGAGAAGGCCCCAGCCAATAATCGGGAAGAAAATGACCAGCAGCACCACCCACAGCGCCAGTCCTAGGCCGATCGCGCGGCCGAAGGTAAGCCGTGGATAGGCCGCGGCAATGAACACCACGGACCAGAAGGCGACATAGGCGACGTGAAAGAGCAGCCCCACCGGCAACGGCAGAGAACGACCGAGCCGTTTCGCCAGCACGCCCGCCGGCTGTCCGTCAGGACCAGCCTCCACCAGAGCCAGGAATAGCTCCAGGCGGGCTTCGTGAGCGAGCGCACCGAGGGCACGAACGCTTACATCTGTTATTGAATATATATGGATAATCGAATATATTGCCTGAATATCATGGCTCGGCTCCTACGGCCTTTGAACCGGATCAGCCTATTTATCATTATCGGCCGCTGAGATCGCTTGACCGCATGCACGTAAATCTGGAACCCCAAGAAGTCGGCTACAGCGGTGGGGAGGAGGCATGAAAGCGGCCCATCAGGAATCGACGGCGCCGCAAATACTGCCCGAAGCGCTCTTCCGCGCCCTATCCGACAGCACGCGACTGCGTGCGGTCGTGCTGTTGGCACGAGAAGGCGAGCTATGCGTCTGCGAGCTCACTATCGCACTGCGTGTATCCCAGCCGAAGATGTCGCGTCACCTTGCCGTATTGCGCGAGACAAGGCTTGTCGACGTTCGCCGGGACGGGGTCTGGAGTCACTACCGCCTCGCCGGTGGGCTTCCGCAGTGGGCCCGAGAAGCGCTACGTACCGTGGCCGATGGCTGCTACCGACAGGCGCCCTTCGCGCGGGACGTTGAGCGCCTGCATCGCATGCCTGATCGGCCCGGCGGGCGTTGTTCAACCTGACCTAGGGGAAGCGAACCATGACCACTCCGGCACACGTGCTCTTTGTCTGCACCGGAAATGCCTGTCGCTCCCAGATGGCCGAAGGATGGCTGCGCTATTTGGCGGACGGCCGCGCCGAGCCCCGCTCGGCCGGTATCGAGGCGCACGGGCAAAACCCAAGGGCCATCGAGGTGATGGCCGAGGCCGGCGTGAACATCAGCGGACAGGCATCGAGCGTCCTGCAGGACGAGGACTTAGCGTGGGCCGATGTCGTGGTGACCGTCTGTGGGCACGCGGACGAGCATTGTCCTGTTGTGCCGCCCGATGTTCGCCGCGTCCACTGGCCGCTCTCCGACCCCGCCAAGGCCTCGGGTGCCGAGGAGCAAATCATGGCCGAGTTTCGTCGCACGCGGGATGAGATTCGGGCGCGGGTGGCCTCGTTGCTCGACGAACTGAACACCTGAACCTTCCTTAACCCGGGGATTGCGAAGCATGAGTACACAGTGTGAGATGACCGCACGCCGAACGACTGGCGCGGTAATGGGCGTTTTTGAGCGCTACCTCTCGGTCTGGGTGGCCCTTGCCATCGTCGCTGGTATCTGCCTCGGAAACGTGCTCCCTGGGTTGTTCGCGACGCTCAGCGCGCTAGAGGCCGCCAACGTCAACCTCGTGGTGGCGGTGCTGATCTGGGCGATGGTCTATCCCATGATGATCAGCGTGGACTTCGCTTCCCTGCGTCACGTGGGCGACAAACCTAAAGGACTGACCATTACCCTCGTCGTCAATTGGCTTGTCAAGCCGTTCACCATGGCGGGGCTCGGGCTGTTGTTCTTCCAGTACGTGTTCGCCGGGCTGGTTCCGCCTGCGGATGCCCAGTCCTATGTGGCCGGTATGATTTTGCTTGGCGCGGCCCCGTGCACGGCAATGGTGTTCGTCTGGAGTCAACTCACTCGCGGGGACGCCACTTACACCTTGGTACAGGTGGCCCTGAACGATCTCATCATGATTTTCGCCTTCGCGCCCATCGTGGCACTGCTGCTCGGCATGGCCAACGTCATTGTACCGTGGCAGACTTTGCTGCTGTCGGTTGTGCTGTACGTGGTGATCCCGCTCATTGCCGGCTATCTCACCCGGCGGCGCCTTCTCTCGCATGGTGGTGAGGGAGCGGTCGAGGCGTTCACGCAGCGCATCAAGCCAGCCACCGTCACCGGTCTGGTCGTTACCGTGCTGCTGTTGTTTGCATTCCAGGGCGAGCGCATTCTGAACCAGCCGCTGATCATTCTTCTGATAGCCATTCCGCTGACCATTCAAAGCGTAGGCATATTTGGGCTCGCCTACCTTTGGGCGAAGGGCTGGAACGTGCCAATCGGCATCGGGGCACCGGCGGCTTTGATCGGTACCTCAAATTTCTTCGAGCTGGCCGTGGCGGTCGCCATCAGCCTGTTCGGGCTCCACTCCGGCGCGGCGCTCGCCACCGTCGTCGGCGTGCTCGTCGAGGTTCCGATCATGCTCGCGCTGGTGCAGGTGGTGAACCGGTCGCGGCGCTGGTACGGCGAGCGAGTAGACGACCGCCTGCCTCGCACGCAGAGCGCTTGAAGGCCTCTGGGCAATCGTCAAATTGGAGCCGGGGTCCGGCGGATTTCTCGAGCTCGGTTCATCCCGCACAGCAGGAAAGCTGTGAGACGTCTTTGGTGAAGGTCTGCGCGCAGAGCTTCAGCCCCTCGGCCATGGTGAGATAGGGAAAAAGCTCGCCCGCGAGCTCGTGGACGCTCATGTGGTGGCGAATCGCCAAGGCGGCGACCTGGATGATCTCGCCGCCGTTGTGCGCGAGGACCTGCGCCCCGATGAGCCGGTCAGCGCCGGCTTCGGCCACCAGCTTGATAAAGCCGCGAGTATCGAAATTGGCGAGCGCCCGGGGTACCTCCGAGAGCTCGAGGCGGCGGCTCTCGGTTTCGATGCCGGCAACGCGTGCCTGTCCTTCGTCCATGCCCACGCTCGCCACCTGCGGATCGGTGAATAGCACCACGGGCATCACGGAGAGATCCAGCGCCGCCTCACCCCCGGTCATGTTGATGGCGGCTCGCGTGCCGGCTGCGGCGGCGACATAAACCAACTGCGGCAGATTCGCGCAATCCCCGACCGCGTAGATCGTCGGAGTGCTCGTCTGCAGCCGCTCGTTCACGCGGATGGCGCCGCGCCGGTTCGTCTCGACCTCGACGGCCTGGAGGTTGAGATCAGCCGTATTGGGCGTGCGCCCTACGGCGACCAGCAGGCGATCCACGGCGATGGGCCCGACATTATTCGTCCAGAGGGTAAAAGTATTGTCGGCATGCGCCACGCGCTCGGCCTGCGTGTGAGTTAATACGCGGATACCTTCGCCCTCAAAGGCAGCCTGCAGGCCAGCGCCAATCTCGGGATCCGCTCGGCTCAGTAATGTGCTGCGGGCAAGGATGGTCACCTCGCTGCCAAGCCTTCGATACGCCTGGGCGATCTCCAGGGCGACGAAGGACGAGCCGATGACGGCCAGTTGCTCAGGTACCTCGTCACTGAACAACGCCTCGGTCGACGTCCAGTACGGCGCCTCCGCCAACCCCGGTATCGGCGGGCGGCTCGGCGAGGCGCCAGCGGCGATTAACACACGGTCGACTCTCAGCCGCTGCCTCTCCCCTCCTTTCAAGGCGACTGCGAGCGTATAGGGATCTTCGAAATGAGCCCGGCCGCGGATGAGGTTGATGCGCGGATTATCATCCAGGATCTTCTGATATTTCGCTTGGCGAAGCTCATCGACGCGGCCGCGAAGTTGCGCCAGCAACCGAGCGCGGTCGACCGCTGTGTTTCCGGTGCGCGGCACGCCGTCGAACGGGTGATACCCCCCTGCATGGGCTATCTCCGCTGCCCGCAGGGTAATCTTCGAGGGCACGCAGCCGACGTTGACACACGTGCCGCCCAGCGTGCCGGCCTCAATCATCGTGACGCGGGCACCGGCCTCGGCGGCGCGGATGGCCGCCGCAAAGGCGCCGCCCCCGCTGCCGATGATGGCGATATGGCGCGCGTCTGCGCCCCCCTCGTATTTCGTGGGAACACGATCGTCGGTCTCCACCAGTCGCGCGTCCAGTCGCGCGTCACACCCCTCGGTGCGAATACGCTGAGCAAGCTCGTCCCCGGCAACCGCTTCCGGCGCTTCGATAAATGCCAGATTCTCCTCAAATGAGACAGACGCTTGAACCCCGGACAGCTCGTTAAGGGCGGTTTGGATTTTGAGGGCACAGTCCTCGCAGGTCATGCCGGTGACGGCGAGCCGATAGGTGCGCATTACATAGACCTCCATTAAATCTCAGATGCCCGCCAGCTCACTACGGCTCGTCGCCCCCCGGCTTGGAGCATCGCTGCTCTTGGCGGCGTCGATAAAACGCATAGGCGGTCAGGACGACGAAAAACGCCAGCGCCGGCAACAGCACGTAGTCGAGATAGCCCGTCAGCGCGGAGAGGCCCACGGCGCCGACGAGGATAACGAGCACGGGGGTAAAGCAGCACAGCGCTGCAATGACAGTGCCGGCGACTCCGGTCTTGAGCAGGGTCGTGGTGCTGGCCATGGTTTACTTCCTCGGCCGGGATGGGTAGCCGGCCTCGCCGGTGGCCTGGCTCAACTCCGTGATACCCGCCCGGGCGTCGTCAAAGGTAACTGTGGCCGTTTTCTCCTCGAACGACACCGCTGCTGCCGTGACGCCCGCGACTCGCGTCAGCGACTTCTTGACGATGTAGGGACAGCTCGTGCAGGTCATATTGTCCACATCGAGGGTCACGGTCTGTTCGGCAGCGCCGGCTGGCAATACCAATGCGAAGACGAGACAAGCGGCGAGCAGTACTCGGTGAATGGTGTCCATGGATCAGTCTCCCATCAGGACTGGCAGCAGGTAGGGCCACGCCACTACGGCAAGCACCAACAACGTCGAGAACCACAGCGCCACCGTGGTCATACGGGTCGAAAGGCGACTCGCACAGTAGCCATCGACAGACATCACAGGCCCCACGGCGGCGCCGGCGCATGCTGATAAAGCCCGCGAGAATCAGGCCGCCGGCAACGACCACAAAGAGGAGCTTGTATGGGCCAGCGCCGTGAGGTTGGCCATCCAGGCGCCGCCGATACCCACGGAGAACAGCACCAGGGGCACAATGCAGCAGGCGGAGGCGAGGACCACCCCCCCAGGACGCTGGCACCGGCCAGCAGCCCAGTTGGGTCGCGAGTGGCCTGCACCAGCTGCTGATCAGCAGCCCCGGTAACCGCTCCGGCCTGTTCAGTCTTGTCCATGATTTCCCTCAGTGGATGAGCTGGCGTACCAGCAGTAGGGTAGTCCCTGTAGCAACTACAGGGTCAAGCCGTAAAGAGGTTATGGGGCAATGCATATCGGTGAGCTCGCCTTTCGGACGGGGGTCAATATCGAAACCATCCGCTACTACGAGCGCGAGGGCATCCTGCCGGCGCCCGCGCGCGCGGCGAACAACTACCGGACTTACTCGGACCGGCACTTACGGCGGTTGCATTTCGTTCGCCGCGTCCGGGGTCTGGGGTTCACCCTCGAGGAGGTACGGGTGTTACTGTCGATGATCGATGGCGGGGATTACACCTGTGCCGAGGTAAAGACACTTGGCGAGCAGCACCTCGCCGATATCCGGAAGAAGATCGCGGATCTCCGCCGCATGGAGCATGCGCTGAGTGAGTTGGTAGCACGGTGCAGCGGCGAGCGAACCCCTGACTGTTCCATGCTGGAGACGCTGTTCAACGGTGAGGCCTAAGTAATCGCCGTCAAGGCTATTCAAGTCCTCCGCCACGAAACACTCGGTGCGCAGGGCTTGCCGCATGCTATTGTCAACGGCAATTGCAAAGTGATCCACTTGCGGCTGTTTCTGCAGTTGAAAATTGACCCACCTGCTAGTCGTTGCTGGTGCTGACCGACTGTACGATGCCTGTTTTGCGTTTCTCCCGCAGCCGATAGCTCTCGCCTTTGATCTGGATGACATGGGAGTGGTGCAGGATGCGATCGAGCATGGCGGCGGTCAGCGCGGTGTTCCCGGCGAAGGTCTCGTCCCACTGCCCGAAGGAGAGGTTCGAGGTGAGAATGACCGAGCCCTTCTCGTAGCGCTTGGCGATGACCTGGAAGAACAGGTTCGCCTGATCCCGGCTCATCGGCAGATAGCCAATTTCGTCGATGATCAACACGCTGGGGCCGCTCACGCTGCGCTGCATGAGCTGTTTGAGCTGGCCCTGGCGCTGTGCAGCGGCGAGCTGCAGCAAGAGCAGATCGGCACCCGTGAGAAAACGGCTCTTGAGCCCGGCCTGGGTGGCCAGGTAGCCAAGCGCGATGGCGAGGTGCGTTTTGCCGACGCCGCTTGGGTCAAGCAGGACGACATTCTCCTTGCGCTTGACGAAGGCGCTGGTTGCTACGTCGCAGAGCGGATACGTCAGAGCCGGTACATCCGCTGGGCAGTCGAGCCCGAGTTCCCGAAACACCGGCAAGCTTGTCCTGAAACGTGGAGCACGAACTTTTCGATACGCTCACCTGCTCCTATCTAGCGCATCCGCAACGCGCGAGCGGGAAGACAGCGTGAATAACCGGGAAGGCAGCGTTCGCGCCGCAAACCCTCCCTAGTTTGTGCCCTCAATGACGACCTTTCAGAAGCTCAACGTGCCCTGAGTATAGAAATAGGCAGTGTCGCCATCACGAGGGGCATTCGGCGCGGTCTTTAGAAACTCGCCCTTGACCAGATAGGCTCCGCCGACCTCCAGGCGGAAGTTCCCGGGTATGAGGTCGGCCCGCACACGCGCTTCGATCTGGTGACCGGCAAAGGAACCGGACATTCCGCTTGGGTCACGCAGCCCAGGGGGCGCACGCAAATCGGCTGACGGCAGAGCATCCCGGTTGCTGGCGAGCCAAACCGCGCGGTAGCGGACGAAGCCATCCACATTTGAGCTTGGCTTGATCTGTATCCTGGCAGCCGGTGAGTTGATGTTGCTCCGCGCGAGCGCCGTATAGATTCCCGTCGGCCCAAAATCGCCCCGCGGCACGCCGAACAGGAAGCTGAAGCGGTTGTTCTCGCCGTCGTTGGGGTCGTCGTCGCCACTGGCAAAATCGTATTCCAGAATGAGGCGGGGCGACCACGGCACGTCAAGCGTGCGCGCGATCTCAACGTGAACCGAACCCGCGCGATGGTCAAGATCCCTTGTATCGGTGGGGTCGGCGGTCGATCTCGATTCACCGACCTGGAGGGCACTTTCGATCTCGAAGTCCCAGGCCCCCCTCGCAGGAGCACTAAAGAGCCTCAGGCCGGAGGTTAGAAGGCGGCGATTGGTTGTTGGGAATCCCGAACGGTCATTCTCGTTCAGGCCAAACACATAGCCTTCGCCCGTGAGCCCACCGAGAAGGTTTTCCTGGACGAGGTCGACGCCCCAGAAGCGAACCTTGAAGCTCTCGACATCGTTGGCAATATCGTTGTCGTCAAGGCGATCCCGAGTCCGCGGGCGGCGGTCGAGTGGAAGTGTGTAAAACGCTTGTGCCTGCGTTCCATGCGAGCCTTGCCAGATGGCGCGAATTCCGGTAAAGGCATTGGTCGTGTTGCGGTAGCGGTTGCGGGCAACCAGCCGACGGCTGCCGATATCCATAGTGATCCGCCCGGCGGAGACGTCGATTTCGTCGCCCGAGGCAAAAACGTCGGCCTGCTTGAGCCCTACATAAGCGCGAATAACCTCAACCGCATTGATATCATCCGTCCCGATCGGGGTGCCCGCATCGTCCAGCTGGGAGCGGGAATCCTGAATTTCAAAGCCGGTGTAAACTGGATCAAGATTTGCTTGGACTCCGAAGAACAAGCGTTCGACCAGGAGTTGATCGGATCCGCTCGCGCCCGCACGGAAGGCGCCATCCAGGTGTTCGTAGCGGACGCGGTAGCTGCCACCGATCTCCAACCAATCCGGCGCTGACAAGACCTCATGCAAGCGCCAAGGCGTTTCGTTCGCAAGGGCCACACCAGTAAAGGGCAGGACAAGACCCGCCGTGGCAGCCAGCCTCCACCACCCGGTGAGATTCAATTTACTGGTCATGCCCCTCCGACGTGTTTTTCTTGAAAAGAACGTATCTAGCCACAGCGCTCCGGCTGGCTCAAACGGCCTTGGGGCATCTGCGGCCAGCGACTTGGCTGCGGGGCACCGTTCTGGATGCCAACCCGCCGCCGCCAAGACGTGGCCTGGCGCGCACCACCCACACCAGAATCCCGCCGGCAAGTACCAGCCAGACGAGTTCGGACTCCAGGATCACTGTCGTCACCGCCAGCCCCAGGTAGACCACCCACAGGAGCTTATCCTCGCCGATGCTCTTGCGAGTGAGCTTGTACGCGCTCATGGCGATAATGCCAACCACGGCCGCCCCCACACCATAGAACACCACCTGCATCCAGGTCAGTCCGCCGTAATTAACATAGGCCCAGCCGAGCGCGACAACCAGAAGAAACGACGGCAGCACGAAGGCGATGCCTACCAAGGTGGCGCCGAGCAGCCGATAGTGCACGAAGCCCATATAGATGCCGAGTTGGGCGGCCAACCGCCCCGGCGCGAGCTGGGCCAGCGCCATTCCGACCTTATAGTCGGTACCCGTAATCCTGCCCCGCTGCTCGACGAGATCACGGTGCATGTAACCCACCAAAGCCACCGGGCCGCCAAAGCCGAAGCTGCCAAGCCTGAGGAAATACAGAATGAGCTGCCAGAGACTATAGCTGGCCTTATTCTCGGCAAAGGCGGTCGTTTCACGGGCGGTCGGTTCGCTCATGGACTCGCTTTATATATATACAAATATATATATGTATGTATGTCCAAAGTGCTTTCGCACATTGGCTGAGACGGTGGTTTGATTCCGGTTCAGGCGCCTTGGCTCTCAAGTAGCTCCTGTTTGAGAAGCGGGTTCATATCCAGATAGCGGCGGGGCCCCACTTGGTGCCGGCGATGTGGCGCAGCCTGGCCGCGCAGAGCATCAGCACCGAGTGGCCATCCGGGAAGGCGCCGACCACCCGCGCTCTGCGACGGATTTCTCGTATGATCCGCTCCAGCGGATTATTGGTGCGGATGCGCTGCCAGTGCGAGTCTCGGCGGACCACCGGCGCCGGAGGCGGCCGGCTTTGCTGCCATCCTCACCGGTGCCCGCGCGCGGCTGACCGATGATGATGCCTTTCTGGCCGAAGCCAGCCGACTGCTGGATGATCTGTATCTAGGCCACATGCAAGCTTCATAGAGCTTCATAGAAGAGCCAGCGCTTCCCGCTAAGTTATAGTGGATTCTGCACCTTGACCTGATCCAGCACGGCCCGCACCCCCCGCGCCAGAGTCTCGGGATTACCTTTCCCCCAGTAGTGCAGAAAATAGTAGAAGGGGTCTCCTCCGAGCATATGGTTGTGCAGCGCGACGACGTGAATGCCCGCGTTGCGCAAGGCATGCATGACCGGCTGCACTTCCTCGGCTGTCATGGCAAAGTCGCCGTCCACCACCGCGTACTCCGCGTTGCCTGTGAATGCGGCCCAAGTGGCAATCCCCATTGAGGCACCAATCGTCGTATTGTGCATAATGGCTTCGCGCCCAAAGCTGAACCTCACTACGCCATCCTTCACGCTGGGTTTGGTGCCGAGAATCGCTCTTAAGGCGGCGACATCGATTTCGCCGGTTTTATCGGGCACGCGCCCGCTGAACCGATTGACCGGTGTTGGGTCCGCCGCACGCACGGCCTTAATTGCATCCCATACGGCACGCACGCCTTTCGCAAGCTCAGCGCCATCTTGGCCGTGCCCGCCGATGTGCAGGTAAGATACCGGCGGACGGGCGAAAATAAAGTGGTTGTGCAGCGCGGTCACGTTCAGACCGTGGGCGAAGGCGGCGTCCATGGCCGGCGTGATCTCGTCTTCGAAGACCACGGAATCACCCATTACCATCACGCTGCCCTTCGGCAGGGCCTTGAACGCGGCCCAGCTTCCCAAGCCAGCGGCCGGCGGGAATGGCATCCCGTCCACGGCGACCGGCACATCGTCGCGGCTCCAGCCGATGCGCACCACGTCGTTGTCCTTGACGGTGGCCTCCACTCCGGCCGCCCGGCCAATGGCTCTGGCATCCAGGCCGTTGGGTTGGGCATGAACAGCCGTGGATAGGCTGCCTGTAAGCAGAATAAGGGGAGCGAGCCAATGGATAAGCAGCTTGCGAGAACGGCGACGGTCCGGCATGGGGAACTCCATAATTGATGCTTCTGAATCCGAAACGGCTGGGGCACCCGTAGGTCAGCCCTGGATCAAGAAGATCCGACCCTAGCGGCCTTCTTCCTCTTGTTCATGCGAGTGGCGGGCGGCGAGTTCACCGTTTGGATAAACGTAGACCTCGTACTCCTCGCCGTTTTGGTGATACTCGGCTTCGTAGAGCACCACGATGCCCTCGTAGCTGATCTTCTCGACTTCTTCGGCCTGTTTGTCGCCCAGCTCGCTTTGCACCGTGCTCGCCACCGCTGGCGGCAAATCCTGCATCGAGATGGCTTCTTCCGTCACGTCATCGGCCAGGACAGGGGCGCTGAACACGAGGGCGAGAATTACCCATGGCAGCGCGCATCGCATGAGGTTCAGATTCATGGTTGTCCTCCTTCGATATCAGATTGGAGCTGAAGACATGATGAACCTTACACTGCGTTGTTTAAGGCAGAATTAACGGCGCCAATTGCAGCTATACGCTCTGCTACAGTAGCGCCCGGGCGTTGAGAAAGGATTAGGACACACGCATGCGGCTGTTATTGGTCGAGGACGAGTGGCGCCTCACCGAGACCATCAGCGAAGGTTTAAGCCGGGCCGGCTTTGTGATCGACGCCCTGGATACTGTCCGGGAGGCCGAACAAGCGCTGAGCGCCGTACCTTACGACGCGCTGGTCCTGGATCTGGGTCTGCCGGATGGCGACGGCCTGAATCTGCTCGCTGGCCTGCGCCAAAAGCAAAGCGAATTGCCCGTGCTGATCCTGACGGCGCGTGATGCGGTGGAGGATCGGGTCGCGGGCCTGGACGGCGGCGCCGATGATTATCTGGTCAAGCCGTTCGCGATGACCGAGCTGCTCGCTCGAATCAAGGCACTACTGCGCCGTCCCGGTGCGGCGCTCGGCACCATCCTGACGGCCGGCAGTCTCACTTTCGACAGCATCGCTCGCGAGGCCGCGGTGGCCGGGCGGCGCCTGGACCTCTCTCGCCAGGAACTGGCTCTGCTAGCAGTCTGTCGGACTTTCCTTCGCTGAAAGGGTATAATGTTTACCGAGCGCACGATCTGAGTAAGGATCCGATGAGCCGTTTCATCCAGGTTGACCGCCAGACGAACTACCTGCTGCCGCCTTCGGTGGATGAGTGGCTGCCGGAGGATCACCTGGCACGGTTTG
>JAGFJL010000059.1 GCA_024102725.1 Nitrococcus mobilis | reverse complement strand
CCGCCCGCAGCGCGCCGCCGTGGTTCCGGCCCCTTCGGGCTACGCCCTCCAGGGCCGGAACCACGGCCAGCACAGGCGGACAATTCATTTGCTACAAAACCGGACAAATCTATTTGTTGCTAACAGTCAGATGTTGGGAGTCAGACTGTCAGAGCGGTATTGGCTGACCGCGGCGGTTGCTCAGTTCGAAGCAGCAATAGCATCTAAAATTTCTTAGGTGAGTCTGGCACCGGTGATCTGCGGGCGAGAGAGGCCGGCTAAGGAACATGCAGTAAGCGCTGACGTCTACTCTACAGATAAGCGCAGATAAACCGGGCATCGTGGGCTGCCGGCAGATCCGGTCATGAGGCGGTGGGTTACACCTAAATCCAAGCCGTAAGAGGAGATAATCATGTCCCTGACCTTATCGCATGGGCCATTGTCCGGCCGACCCGCCGAGGCCAACTACCGCATCGAGGGTCCTGCGCATCGTTTGTTTTTTGATGACTTCCCGCGCCGTGTGCGGGCGGATTACGCCGGTCAGACGCTGCTTGATACCCGCCGCGGCAAGCTTCTCCACGAAACCGGGTTGCTGCCGCAGCTCTACGTTCCGCGCCAAGATGTCCGCTTCGATATGCTGGCGGCGACGGACCGCAAAACACACTGCCCCTTCAAGGGCGACGCCTGTTACTGGTCTGTTCGTGTCGGCGAGCGTGCCGCACAGGACGCGGTTTGGGCTTATCCGGAGCCGCACGAGGCCGCGGCGTGGTTGCGCGGCTACATGGCCGTCTACTGGCACGCCATGGACGCCTGGTTCGATGAAGACGAGGCAGTCGAAGGCCATCTGCGGGACCCCTACCATCGTGTCGATGTACGCGAGAGCCGCCGCCGCCTGCGGGTCTGTGTGCAAGCCGAGGTGGTGGCCGAGACCAGGCGGCCGAAGATTCTCTCCGAAACGGGGCTTCCGAATCGCTATTACGTGCCGCCGGCGGATATCCGCGCTGATCTGCTCGAGCCGAGCGCCACACAGACGATCTGCCCCTACAAAGGGGTCGCTTCCTACCGCACGCTTCGAGTCGGTGACCAACGCATCGAGGACGCCGCCTGGCTCTATTCCGAGCCGTTGACAGACGCTGGCAAAATCCGTGATCACCTTTGCTTCGATCTCGCCGCAGGCCTTACGATCGAGATCGATGGTGCGCTGGTATCGAGTCTGGAGGGCGATGGGTAGGGAGAGGGCTTGTGAGCTTGTGTTCTTGTAGGCTGGCCCTTGCAGGGCGTAGCGAGAGCAGAACTTTGCTGGTCGGGTCGATGTTCTGTAAGTCCTTGGTGCCGGGAGCGAGACTCGAACTCGCACCCCCTCGCGGGGACCGGATTTTGAGTCCGGCGCGTCTACCAGTTCCGCCATCCCGGCTGCATCACAGCGAAGGAGTATAAGGCAGGCCGGGTTGCGGTGAAACCCATTATCTCGCGGTATGGCTTCGGAGCTGATACCATCGGCGCGGCTGCTCGGGGCATCGTGCGGATTTGCCGGTGCGGCCATTGATTCAGGATCTCTCCTTCCCCTATGCGGGTCAGCGATTTTCATTTCGAATTACCGGATGAGTTGATTGCCAGCACGCCGCTGCCCGAGCGCACGGCAAGTCGGCTGCTGGTGATCGATGCCGCCATAGGCGCTTGCCAGGACCGCCGGTTCGATGCGCTGGTCGAGTTGCTGCGCCGCGGCGATCTCCTGGTCGTCAACGATACGCGTGTGATCCCTGCGCGCCTTTATGGTGTGAAGGAGAGCGGCGGGCGAGTCGAGGTCCTGCTGGAACGGCTGCTCGATGAACACTCGGCGCTGGCCCACGTGCGGGCCAGCAAGGCGCCTCGACTCGGCACGCGGTTGCGGTTGGAAGAGGCGCTCCCCGCCCTTGTGCTGGGGCGTCAGGGGCAGTTTTATCGACTGCGCTTCGAGACGGCTGAGCCGCTGCTCGAACTCCTCGAGCGCTACGGGCACGTGCCATTGCCGCCCTATCTGCGGCGCGCCGATACGCCAGTTGACCGGGAGCGCTACCAGACCGTGTTCGCGGCCCGACCGGGCGCGGTGGCGGCGCCTACCGCTGGTTTGCACTTCGATCAGGCGCTGTTGCGACGGCTGGCGCAAAAAGGGGTGGCGCAGGCCCGGGTGACGCTGCATGTCGGCGCGGGTACCTTTCAGCCGCTGCGCACCCACTGGGTGGAGCAACATCGGATGCATACCGAGTATCTGGAAGTCGACTCGAGCGTGTGTGCGAGAGTGGCGCAAACGCGGGCCCAGGGGGGGCGTGTGGTGGCCGTAGGTACGACTGTGGTTCGGGCGCTGGAAACCGCGGCGCGTTCCGGTGTGTTGCGGCCCTATCGTGGGGAGACGGAGCTTTTTATCTACCCAGGCTATCGGTTCCGGACAGTGGATGCGCTGATCACCAACTTTCATCTGCCTGGTTCCAGTTTGCTCATGTTGGTCTGCGCCTTCGCCGGTCGTGAGCGAGTGCTGAGCGCTTATCGGCATGCGGTCGCGGCACGCTATCGCTTCTACAGCTACGGTGATGCGATGTTCATCCAGCAGCCGGTCCGCGCGCAAGAGACACAGCCGTGAGCATGCGCTTTGAGCTACTGGCGCGGTGCGGACGCGCCCGCCACGGGCGGCTCGTCTTCGAGCGCGGGGCGGTGCATACCCCTACCTTCATGCCGGTGGGCACCTACGGCACCGTCAAGGCCATGACCGCCGAGGAGCTGCGTGCGCTCGGCGTGGAGATCGTGCTCGCCAATACGTTTCATTTGATGCTGCGCCCCGGCACCGAGATCATCGCCGCCCACGGTGATCTGCACGCGTTCATGCACTGGGACGGGCCGATACTCACCGACTCCGGTGGCTTTCAGGTTTACAGTTTGGGTGCGATGCGCCGGGTCACGGAGCAGGGGGTGTATTTTCGCTCCCCGGTCGACGGCGCCCCTGTGTTCATGGGACCAGAGGAGTCCATGGCGGTTCAGCGCGCACTCGGCGCGGATATCGTCATGGTGTTCGACGAATGCCTTGCCCATCCAGCGAGCGAATCCGCCGCACGCACTTCCATGGAATTGTCGCTGCGTTGGGCGGCGCGCAGTCATCAGGCACATGCCGGTAATTCAGCGGCGCTGTTCGGCATCGTCCAGGGGGGGCTCTACGAACCACTGCGAGTGGCTTCCCTGAACGCCTTGTTGGAGATCGGCTTCGATGGTTACGCGGTGGGGGGGTTAGCCGTGGGAGAGCCGGCCGAGGAACGCCTGCGCATCTTGGAGTTCTTGGATCCGCACCTGCCCTTGGCGCACCCACGCTATCTCATGGGGGTCGGCAAGCCCGAGGACATCGTCGAGGCGGTGCGCCGTGGGGTGGATCTGTTCGACTGCGTCATTCCCACGCGCAATGCCCGTAACGGCTATCTCTATACGCACGCTGGAACTTTGCGGATCCGTAACAGCTGTTATGCGCGTGATACGCGGCCGGTCGATGAACAGTGCGGCTGTTATACCTGTCGGCACTACAGTCGGGCCTACTTGCGGCACCTGGACCGATGTAACGAGATGCTTGGCGCGCGGCTCAACACGTTGCATAACCTGTGCTACTACCAGCAGCTGATGGGCGAGCTACGCACCGCCATCAGCGAGGGACGCTTGGAGAGCCACATTCGCGAGTTCTACGCCAAACGCGAGCCTAGTATGACATAATGCCTAGCTTTCGTCACGGGCACGTGTCCGTTCCGCCGTTTCAGCGACGAGGAGCTTACGTATGAATTTCCTAATCAGCGACGCCATGGCTCAGAACGGTCAGCCGGCGGGCCCGGGCCTCGGCGGCCTGATCTTTCCGATCGCGCTGATTGCCATTTTCTACTTCCTGCTGATCCGCCCCCAGCAAAAGCGTGCCAAGGAGCACAAGAAACTGGTGGCGAATCTGGGCAAAGGCGACGAGGTGATCACCAACGGTGGCTTGATGGGCCAGATTACCGATGTCGGTGAAGGCTATGCCGCATTGGAAATTGCCGATGGTGTCGAGGTCCGGATTCAAAAGAGCGCGGTGGCACAGGTGCTACCCAAGGGGACCGTCAAGCAGAAGCTGAAGAAGGACGAAGTGCCTGCCGTGGCCGGTAAGGGCAAGGCCGAGGGCGGCAAAAGCAACAAATAAACCACCGCGCTCGGAGCAAGCATGACCAATCGCTACCCCCTATGGAAGTATTGCATTATCGCCGTAGCTTTGGTGGTGGGGCTTCTCTATGCATTGCCGAACCTCTACGGCGAAGATCCTGCGCTTCAGATCACCACCGGTCAGGGGGATGCGCCACCGGCACCGGTGCGCAAGCGGATCCTCGACTTGCTTGCCGATGAGGGGATTGCCGCCAAGGGCAGCGGGGTGCGCGACAATCATTTCCTGGTCCGATTCCATGATACCGAGGCTCAACTCAAGGCGGCCAACCAAGTGGGGTTGGCGCTGGGCCGGCAATACACGGTGGCGCTCAATCTGGCGCCGACCACCCCCGCCTGGTTGCGCGCGATCAATGCGCAGCCAATGTATTTAGGGCTTGATCTGCGCGGCGGCGTGCATTTTCTGATGGAGGTGGACACGCAGGCCGCGGTCAAGCAAGCCATGGAGCGCTATGTCAACGCCTTTCGCACGCAATTGCGTGAGGAGCGCATCCGTTACTCGGAGGTGACGTTGAGCGGGCATAGCGTACAGGTCGCCTTCAAGCAGGCACCGGTGCGCGAAGCGGCTTTTCAGGTGCTGCGTAACGAATACCCCGAGCTCACTTTCGGCACTGATGAGAACGGCGGCAAGTTTCAGTTGACGGCGCTGCTGCCGCAGCGTGAAGTGCAGGAGATCGAAGATTTGGCCGTGCAGCAGAATATCACCACGCTGCGCAATCGGGTCAACGAACTGGGGGTGGCAGAGCCGGTGATCCAACGCCAAGGTAGGGACCACATCGTCGTCGAGCTTCCGGGTGTGCAGGATACCGCCCGGGCGAAGGACATCCTGGGGGCAACGGCCACCCTCGAGTTCCACCTGGTGAATATGAGCCACTTCCCTTATGAGGGTGGACCGAATCAGCCGGTGGCACCGGATGACAAGGTGTATCCTAAACGCGACGGCGGCTACGTGCTGCTCAAGCGCGATACCATCCTTACCGGTGAGTTCATTACCGACGCTCAGGCGGGTTTCGATCAGCAAACCGGCGGCCCCGAGGTGACGATCCGGCTCAACAGCGCCGGTGGCAAGATCATGAATCGGTTCACCTCGGAACATGTCAAGGATTATATGGCGGTGGTGTTCATCGAGAACCAAACCCAAACCCGTAAGGTCGATGGCGAGCTCAAACGGATACGCAGCCGCAGCGAGGAAGTGATCAACGTCGCCCAAATCCAGGAGCCACTCGGTAGCCGGTTCCGGATCACGGGCTTGGACAGTCCGCGCGAATCCCACAATCTTGCCTTGCTGCTGCGGGCCGGTTCATTGGCTGCGCCGATCAGCATCGTAGAGGAGCGCACCATCGGCCCAAGTCTGGGGCAGCACAATATCAACCAGGGTTTCCTCGCCGTTTCGATCGGATTCGCCCTGGTGGTGCTGTTCATGGCGCTCTACTATCGAATCTTCGGTCTGTTCGCGGACGCGGCTTTGTTCGCCAATCTGATCCTGATCGTCGCTGTGCTGTCCATGCTGCAGGCTACCCTGACCCTGCCGGGGATCGCCGGCATCGTGTTGACCGTGGGTATGGCTGTGGATGCCAACGTGCTGATATTCGAGCGAATACGCGAAGAACTGCGGGCTGGTGCCACGCCCCAGACGGCGATCAATGCCGGCTATGCGAAAGCGTTGTCCACTATTACCGACGCCAATGTGACTACGCTGATTGCCGCGCTGGCGCTGTTCGCCTTTGGCACGGGTCCGGTCAAAGGTTTCGCGGTCACCCTCTGTATCGGCATCGTGACGTCTATGTTCACGGCCATTATGGGTACGCGCGCCCTGGCGAATCTCGTCTATGGTGGACGCCGCGGCGTTCGGCTGGCGATCTAACCCCGAGCGAGGGATGCGATGGATCTGTTCAAGCGCCAGAGCCACATCAACTTCATCGGCATGCGCCGCCATGCGGCGATCCTCTCTGCGATTCTGGTTCTGATCGCGCTCGTATCGCTGGCGGTGCGCGGCCTCAACTTGGGTCTCGATTTCACAGGCGGCACCATAGTGGAGGTGACCTATCCCAAGCCAGCGGAGTTGCAGGACGTGCGGGCGGCGCTGGCGGCGGCCGGTTACCAGGATGCTGTGGTGCAGCATTTCGGCAGCGCTCGCGATGTGCTCATCCGTATGCCCTCCCAGCAGGCCGCGAGCGCGCAGCTCGGTGATCAGATCATGACCGCGCTCACTGAGTCCGGCGAAGCACGGCTCAGCCGAGTCGAATTCGTCGGGCCGCAGGTCGGCGAGCAGTTGATCGAAAAAGGCGGTTTGGCAATGCTCTACACCTTGGTGGGTGTTCTTATCTATGTCGCATTCCGCTTTGAATACCGTTTTGCGGTCAGTTCGGTTGCGGCACTGATCCATGATGTGATCATTACGATCGGGGTTTTCTCGCTGTTCCGGATCGAGTTCGATCTGACGGTCTTGGCTGCCGTGCTCGCCGTCATTGGCTATTCGCTTAATGATACGATCGTCGTGTTCGACCGCATCCGTGAGAATTTCGTGCGGATGCGGAAAGGCTCGCCAAGCGAAATCGCCAATCAATCGATCAACCAGACCCTCTCGCGCACTCTGATGACGTCGGGGACGACGCTGATCGTGGTCTTTACCCTATATCTGATCGGTGGAGAGCTGATCGCCGGTTTCGCCCTGGCCTTGCTCGTCGGCATTGTTACCGGAACCTATTCATCGATCTACATCGCCAGCACGACAGCGCTCGCCATGGGCGTGAGCAAACAGGATTTGGTACCGCCGAAGAAGGAAGGTGCGGAACTCGAAGAACGTCTCTGATGCGATCCCCTGTGGGGGAGAGTATCCGGTCTTTGCCGACGGGCTTGTTGCGGGCTAGGCCTGCAGTGCAGCGCTGAGGTGGGGTGTTATCGTATGCAGTAGCTGTTGGCACAACCGTGGATTGCCGGCGACTACGTTACCCGTTTCGAGATAGCGGTTGCGACCGGCGAAGTCGGTGATCACGCCGCCGGCCTCTTGGATCAGCAGCGCTCCGGCCGCAATATCCCATTCCTTGAGACCGACTTCCCAGAAGCCATCCAGGCGGCCGCAGGCGACATAGGCCAAGTCGAGCGCGGCCGAGCCGGCGCGGCGCAGCTCACCGACCTGGGCAAAGACCGCTGCGAACATCCTCAGGTAGGCTTCGCGGTGCTCGGGTTGGCGAAAGGGAAACCCGGTTCCCAGCAAAGTCCCGGCAAGGCCGGGCAGGGAATTGACTCGGATGCGACGATTCTCCAGAGTGGCGCCCGCGCCGCGCTTGGCGGTGAACAACTCCTGGCGCAGCGGATCATAAATGACCCCGACTTCGAGCACCCCACGGTGCCTTAGCGCGATCGAGACCGCCCAGTGCGGGAAGCCGCGCAGGAAGTTTCTCGTGCCATCGAGTGGGTCGATGATCCAAACGTATTCGGCGTTGCGCTCGCCACCGAACTCTTCTCCGACTACCGCATGGCTGGGGTAGGCTTTGTGCAGCACCTGTAGGATCGCTTGCTCGGCCATGCGATCGACGTCGCTGACGAAATCGTTATGGCCTTTCTCCTCGATCTTTACCCGGTCGAGGCGATCGGCGTAGCGCACGATGATATTACCGGCGCTGCGTGCGGCGCGCACGGCGATGTTTACCATTGGGTGCATAGTCTTAGGGTGAGGCTCAAACTGCCGAAAGGTGTACGCAAGCCAAGCATATCAGCAAAAGCTCGGCGCTTGAATCGGTGGCTGCAGTTGGATGTGTGCCATGAATCCTGACAACGTTCGCATCGTGTTGCTCGGCACGACTCATCCCGGCAATATCGGCTCGGCGGCCCGTGCCATGAAGACCATGGGGCTCTCCCGACTGCATCTGGTCGCGCCCCGGCACTATCCCGATCCGCGGGCACAGGCCACAGCCGGCCATGCCGCGGATGTGCTGAGTGCAGCCTGTGTCCATGACGACCTCGCTGCGGCATTGCACGATACGCGGTTGGTGCTGGGGCTGACCGCGCGAGCGCGTCGTCTGGCGGCGGACGCGCTCGATGCTCGCCGCGGCGCGTTGCAGATCGCTGAGGCCAGTAGAGCCTATCCGGTGGCATTGCTGTTCGGCCGCGAGGACTCCGGTCTTACCAACGCGCAGCTCTCTTGCTGCCACGGGGTAGTGCACATTCCGGCCAATCCCGTTTACCCGGTGCTGAATCTGGCGGCAGCGGTGCAGATTGTCTGCTATGAACTGTTTCTGGCCAGTGGGTGTTTGGAGGGGAAGTGGCAGAAACCTCCACCCGCGGCGGCTGTGCCGTTGGCCCCTATGGCGGAGCTGGAGAGCTTTTACGGCCACCTACAGCGAATAATGCAAGTGAGCGGCTACAGCCGGCACCGCCCGGATGGTCTGCTCATGCGGCGGTTGCGGCGGTTGTTCAACCGAGCCCGTCCTGAACGCGCCGAGCTCAATCTGCTGCGCGGAATACTCACTGCAATCGAACGCCGGCTAGGGTAACAAGGGCCTAATGGCAGCGGATGGTGCGAAACCTTTATACTGCGAAAGTGATGCGCTGTGTCGGCTTCAACTATCCGCTGTGTAGCCCGGGGGCGTTCGGCGGCCCGTGAGGGTGGGTCGGCGCTCCGAGCCGAGCTCCGCCTGGCGGCATACTCCTGCATTGGCCGACTGCGAGGCATCACGATGTTCAAACGTCTAAGAGAAGATATCCGCTGCGTCATGGACCGTGATCCCGCGGCACGCAATGTGTTCGAGGTGATCAGCAGCTATCCGGGCGTGCACGCCTTGCTGGCGCATCGCCTCAACCATTGGCTATGGCGGCATAATCTGCGCTGGCTGGGGCGGTTTTTGTCACTTTTCTCACGCTGGTTTACCGGCATCGAGATCCACCCGGGTGCCCGCATCGGCCGGCGTTTTTTCATCGACCACGGCATGGGGGTGGTTATCGGCGAGACGGCGGAGATCGGCGATGATTGCACGCTCTACCATGGAGTAACACTGGGCGGGACTTCATGGGAGAAGGGCAAACGCCATCCCACGCTGGGCAATAATGTCATCATTGGTGCTGGCGCCAAGGTGCTCGGTCCGATCCAGGTGGGCAATGGTGCGCGCATCGGTTCCAATGCGGTGGTGGTCAAGGACGTGCCCGAAGGCGCGACCATGATCGGCATCCCGGCGCGCGTGGCGGGCGTCCAACGGCGCGGGTTGAGCGCCGAAGACCGCCGTCGCGAGGAGGTGGCAAGACGCATGGGCTTCGATGCCTACGGAGCGACTCGCGGTGTTCCCGACCCCGTTTCCAACGCCATTAACGCCATTTTGGATCATGTTCAGGCCACCGATCGGCGTCTGGAGGAGATTTGCAGTGCGCTCAGAACGCTCGGCGCTCATGTCGGGAACACGCAGTTGCCGGACATCGAAGGCTGTCAGATTGAGGATAATGGCGAGCCGGCCGACCAGCAACCGAGCGTATCCGCGACGCGCAGCGGTGCCGAGCGGCGCAAACAGACGGGCGGCTGAGGTGGGGCAATGAGCGTACCACAGCGCGAGACCATTTATCTCGATTATGCGGCTACGACCCCGGCCGATCCGGAAGTCGTACAGGCAATGGTGCAGTATCTCACCGGCGACGGCGTTTTTGCCAATCCGGCCAGCGAGCATGCGCCGGGGCAGCAAGCGGCCGAGGCGCTCGCTCTGGCGCGGCAGCGTGTGGCGGCGCTGATCGGGGCCGAGCCGGGGGAGATTGTATTTACCTCCGGGGCGACGGAGGCGAACAATCTCGCCATTGCCGGGGCGGTGCGCTGGCGCCGGCGGCACGGCCGCGGTCAGCGTATCGTGACCGTGCGCACCGAGCACAAATCGGTGCTGGAGACGTGTACCGCCCTGGCTGCCGAAGGCTTCGCGGTGAGTTATCTCGATGTCGGCGCCGATGGGCGCCTTGACCCCATGGCCTTGGATGCCGTGTTGGACGATGACACGGCTCTGGTCTCCGTGATGCATGTGAACAACGAGACCGGCGTGGTCCAGGATCTGGCCGCCCTGGCTACTCGGGTGAAAGCTGTGGGCGCGTTGCTGCACGTGGACGCCGTACAGAGTATCGGAGGCGAGTCGTTGGACGTACGGGCATTGCCCGTGGATTTGGTCTCGTTATCGGCCCATAAGCTTTATGGGCCGAAGGGGGTCGGTGCACTCTATATTCGCCAGCGCCCGAGGGTGCGATTGTGTCCGCTGTTGCAGGGGGGCGGGCAAGAAGCCGGTTTGCGTCCCGGCACGGTGCCTGTGCATCAAGCGGTCGGTATGGGGGTTGCCTACGAGCTCGCGGCGCAACGCCGTGCTAGCGATGCGCTGTGGCTCAAAGGCTTGTACCAGCGGCTGCGCGAGTCGCTGGCGGCATTGGGCGGTGTGGTGCTCAATGGCCGCGAGGACGGCGCCGCGCATATACTCAACGTAAGCTTTGTCGGCATCCAGGGCGAAACTCTGGCCTACGAACTGCAGGCGGCGGGTCTGGCAGTGGCTTCCGGATCAGCTTGCACGGCGGCGCTGAACAGCCGGGCGCCATCGCATGTGCTGCAAGCGATGGGGCGGCCTGCGGCACTCGCGCACGCGGCCGTGCGCTTTAGCCTGGGGCGCTCGACCACGGAGTACGAAATCGATACGGCGGTCGAGCGAATTCGGTGCCGGTTAGAGTCGCTGCGCCGGTTCTCGCCGCTGTGGCGCGATTGGTGCCGCGGCCGTTCGTTGCAGGCGCTTTATGAAACAGCTACGCCGCTGACGGTGCTTGAGAATTCGCCGGGAGTGCGCAAACGTGAGATCACTTAAGCTCGGTTTGACGGCTGTGCCCTGGTATCATGAACGCAGTCGAGCCGGTATTCCGCCGGAGGCGGGTTGGCAGATCGGTCAAGCGGGCTCGGTACGCGAGGGCACGTGGGTGCGCTTCGGATTAAGGCTGACGGGCCGGCGGATTGTCGATGCCCGCTATGAAGTGTTCGGCTGCCCAGCTGCAATCGCAGCCGCCGCATGGACGGCGCAGCGAGTGGTTGGCGCGACGCCCGCGGCCGTTGCAAGTCTGCACGGACGCGCTATTGCCGAGCTCTTGGCGCTACCGGTCGAGAAGACGGGGGTAGCCTTGGTGGTCGAGGATGCCGTACGGGCTGCCCTCGCCGCAGCCGGCCTATTGGTTGGACAGGATATAGAGTAAGAGCGAGGTTGAGGCAATGGCGATACAAGTGACCGAAAGCGCAGCTACCCATATCCGTAATGCGCTTACCCGGCATGGTTCCGCCGTGGGACTGCGGCTTGGGATCAAGACCTCCGGCTGCTCCGGGTTTGCCTACACGGTCGGCTATGCCGAGCAGGTTGACGAGAGCGACGCCGTGTTCGAGAACCGGGGAGTCAAGCTGGTGGTGGATCCAAAGAGTCTGCCGTTTTTGGACGGTATGGAAGTGGATTACGTGCGCGAGGGGCTCAACGAGCGTTTCAGCTTTCGCAATCCGAATAGCAAGGCCGAATGCGGCTGTGGGGAGAGCTTTTCGGTCTAGCTAAGATGCCCGTGCGCCGCGGTTCGCGTGCCGTAGAGGGCGCGCGCGAGCAATTTTGGGAACTAACCCATCCGGTATCGCTCCGGCAAGCTAAACAGAGGACGGATTGTACGTGCCAGCGCAACGCACCCTTTCGATTATCAAGCCCGATGCGGTTGCCAGAAATCTGATCGGGGCTATCTGTGCCCGGTTCGAGCAGGCGGGCCTGGCTATCGTGGCCGCGCGGATGATGCATCTCACCCGCGAGCAGGCCGAAGGTTTCTACGCCGTTCACCGGGAGCGTCCTTTTTTCAAGGATCTGGTCGAATTCATGTGCTCCGGGCCGATACTGGTCCTAATTCTCGAGGGCGAGGCGGCGGTTCGTAAGAACCGTGAGATCATGGGGGCGACTAATCCGGCAGAGGCATTAACCGGCACCATTCGGCACGACTATGCCGAGACGATCGATGCCAATGCGGTGCATGGCTCGGATGCGCCGGAAACCGCGCAGCAGGAAATCGAATTTTTCTTCGAGCAAGATGAGATCTTTTCGCGTAATTAAGATGGCCGCGCGCGAGCCACCCGCTAAGGCCAATCTGCTCAATTTCGATCGGCAAGCGCTGCAAGAGTGGTTTGCTCAGCTTGGCGAGCCGTCTTTCCGGGCCGTTCAGCTCATCAAGTGGATACACCAGCGCCGGATCTTCGACTTCGACCGCATGACCGACCTCGGCAAGCCGCTGCGGGCACGGCTTGCCGAGGTCGCGGAGATTCGTCTACCAAGCGCGGCTTTCGACCGGACCTCGGCCGACGGGGTCCGCAAATGGCTGCTCACCCTCGACGGGGGTAACGCCATCGAGACGGTGTTCATCCCCGAGCCTGGCCGAGGCACATTATGCGTGTCTTCGCAGCTGGGCTGCCCTTTGGCGTGCACGTTCTGTTCGACCGGTCAGCAGGGCTTTAACCGTAACCTCTCGGCCGCAGAGATCGTCGGCCAATTATTGTTCGTCACACAGAGCCTCGAAACGGACGGCATCACCGGCCGGGTAACCAATGTGGTCTTCATGGGTATGGGCGAGCCGCTTGCCAATTTCACCGGCGTGCTCAGAGCGAGCAACCTCATGGTGGACGAGCACGCCTATAATTTGTCTCGGCGGCGTGTGACGCTCAGCACTGCAGGCATTGTCCCGGCGTTGTATCGGCTCGCCGAGGTGAGTCGGATCAGCCTGGCGGTGTCCTTGCATGCACCCGACGATGCCCTGCGCGATGAGCTGGTGCCGATCAATCGCAAATACCCGATAGCAGAGCTTCTGGCGGCATGCCGAAACTACAGCGAGCGTACTCCGCATCATCGAATCACCTGGGAGTATGTAATGCTTGATGCAGTGAACGACACCGATGGGCATGCCCAGGCGCTGGTGCGGTTGTTGAAGGGTATACCATCCAAGATCAATCTCATTCCGTTTAATGCATTCCCGGGTGCGCGCTATCGCAGCTCACCGCCCCAGCGCATTGCGCGCTTTGCCGGGCTCCTGCAGCGGGCGGGTTATATTACGACGGTGCGCAAGACCCGTGGGGACGACATCGGCGGCGCCTGTGGGCAGTTGGTGGGCCAGGTGCGCAATCGTATGCGTCGCTTGCGCACTGACCCGCCGCACGGGCCGATGGTGCGCGCATGAGGCGGTATGCGACTGCGTTGCTTACGGTATGCCATATACTGCTAGCGGCGGGTTGCGCGACGGACTCGGAGCCTCGGCCGAGTACCGAGGCCTTGCGAAAGGCGTCCGAGATCAATACGCAAATCGGGATTCGCTACCTGCAGACAGGTGAGCTGCAGCAGGCGGTGCGCAAACTTGAGAAGGCGCTCAAGCAAGACGCGGGGAACGCGGATGCTCATATGACGCTCGGGGTTGTCTACGAACGCCTCGACGAGGCCGAGCAAGCCCGCGCGCATTACCGGCGGGCGATCGAACTGCAACCACGCAACTCCTCCGCCCTGAACAATTACGGTCGATTCCTCTGTGAGCATGGCGAGTACGACCGGGCGGAGCGTTTATTCCTGCGTTCCGCCGAGAATCCGACCTACGAGTCTCCCCAGGTGCCGCTTGCCAATGCGGGTGTTTGTGCCATCCTGCAAGGCGATACCGCGCGCGCCGAGGATTTCTTCCTGCGTGCTCTCAAGTATGAGCCGCGCTTTCCGTCGGCCTTGGCTCATATGGCGCAATTGCGCTTCGACGGCCAGCATTTCTTGTCGGCTCGCGGATATTACCAACGCTATCTCGCCGTGGCCCCACAATCCGCGAGCACGCTTTGGTTGGGTATTCGCCTCGAGCACGCGCTCGGCAACGAGGATGCCGTTGCCAGCTACAAGCTGCTACTGAAGCGCAAGTTCCCCGATTCGATACAGACACGCCAGCTTCTGGAGTGGGAAGACGATGGAAGGCTCTGAGCGTTTACATACCGCGGTGGAAATCGAGTCATTGTCCAAGGAACGACACGGCCCTGGACTCAGTCTGCGCCAGGCGCGCGAGCGTTGTCGGCTCAGCATAGCCGCGATTGCCGAGACGCTGCATTTGGAGCCGCGCGTAATCGAAGCGCTGGAGGCTGATGACTATAGTCAGCTACCGCCGGTTACCTACGTGCGCGGGTACCTCAGCGCGTACGCAAGGCTCGTGAACCTTCCGGTAGCGAATGTCCTGCAGGCATTCGAGCGTGTGGGCGGGGAGGAGCGCAGCCGGCCACTGACTTTGCATGCGGGCCGCACCGGTAATCGCAGAACGGCCCGTTTTCCCATAGGCTCCTCCTGGCTGCTTACTTTGGCGTTCGCCGCCGTGTTGATCAGTGGCTGGATGTTTTGGACGCAAGGTCAATCCACGCCAGAGGGCGCGTCTCCGGATGAAAATAATGCGGTTGAAGCCGGGGTGACCAGTCAAGCGGCGCCGGCCGAGGCCGGTCCGGATACGATGCTTGATCCGACGAGCGAGCCGGATGCAGCCGCTTTCGCTGCCGGGCCGGAGGTTTTAGCGGCGCCACCCGGAGCCGACGCCGGGTGGCCGGCGCATCGTGCCGAAACCGCATCTCTCACTGCGCCGCCAGTGGAACGGCTATCGCGCGATCCGCACACGAGCGATGTTGAAACAGCCGGGGAAACCGGCACCATACCACCACCACCACCACCACCACCACCACCGCCGCCGCAGCGGGAAAATCCGCCCATCCCAGCGGCGACGACCGGTACCGTCGGCGTTGCGGATCGCAAGTCGGCCGAGGATGGAGCTGCAAGGGTAGGATCTGCCCCTGAATCGATGGCCGCGCAGCGCACGGGAACATTGGAGACGCTCAAGTTCGATACCAGTGGTAAGTCGTGGGTTGCCGTTGAGGCCGCCGATGGTCAACGACTGGTCTACGGCCTGCTTGAGGGCGGCGAGAGCCGCCGGGTAACGGGGCGGCCACCCTTCAGAATCACGATTGGTGATGCAACACAGGTGATGCTGCACCATAACGGCGCTCGCATAGATCTTGGCCCCTACACCCATGCCAAGGTGGCGCGTTTTACGCTGATGGACGCGCACGATTAGCCGTCCGTGGTATCCCGCCTATGTGCACCAAAGCGACCCGCCGGGCGCGGATCCATTGCCAAGCTGTCATCGGGTCAATATTCTGCCTCGCAAGAGACAGAGGGGATGGTTACGCCGTCGCCGCTGGGAGTGAGCGAACCGGGTTAGTGTCCGGTTACTGGGAGTGGGCTGTTGGGAAAGTTGATCCAGGGCATTCGCGGTTTCAACGACATTCTTTGTGAGGCGACGCCGATTTGGCGTTTCGTCGAGACCACCGTGTGCGAAATTCTAGCCTCATACGGCTATGAGGAGATTCGCCTGCCGGCCGTAGAGAAGACGGCTCTGTTTGCTCGCGCCATCGGCGAAGTGACCGACATCGTCGAGAAGGAGATGTACACCTTCGAGGACCGCAATGGTGAGAGCCTTACGCTGCGCCCGGAGGGAACGGCGGGCTGCGTGCGTGCCTGCCTTCAGCACGGACTACTGCACAGGGGTCAGCTGCGGGTTTGGTACGGTGGGCCTATGTTCCGCTATGAGCGGCCGCAGAAGGGCCGTTATCGGCAATTTCACCAAATCGGGGCTGAGGTCTTCGGCGCCCCGGGGCCGGACATCGATGCGGAGATGATCCTTATGACCGGGCGCATGTTGCGCTCGCTCGGGCTCGTCGACCTCCAACTCCAGATCAATTCGTTGGGGACACCGCAGGCACGTGCCAGCTATCGTGAGCAACTGGTGAGCTACTTTCGGCGCCATCATGAGCAGTTGGACGAGGATGCGCAGCGGCGGCTGCATACCAACCCCCTGCGCATCCTGGATAGCAAGAGCCCGGCGATGCAACAGCTGATCGCGGCGGCTCCGAGCATCCTGGAGCACTTGGATGCGGCCTCGCAGGCTCATATCGAGCAGGTTGCCGCCATTTTGGACACCGCCAGAATAACCTATACCCTCAATCCTCGTCTGGTGCGAGGCTTGGATTACTATACTCGCACCGTGTTCGAATGGACGAGTGAGCGGCTCGGCGCTCAGGGTACCGTCTGCGCGGGAGGGCGTTACGACGGCTTGATCGAGCAGATCGGCGGGCCGCCTACGCCGGCGATCGGCTTTGCGGCCGGAATCGAGCGCCTCGTCGCGTTGACCGCCGCGGCCGATCGCGTACCGCCGGAACCGGCTTTGCATGCGTATCTGGTGGTCGCCGGAGAGGAGGCCGTTGCGCCGGCCTATCGATTGGCGGAACGCCTGCGTGATCGCTTGCCCCGATTGCGGTTACGGGTGAACAGCGGTGGCGGGTCGTTCAAGAGTCAATTCAAGCGGGCCGATCGCAGCGGTGCGCAGTACGCGCTTATCTTCGCAACCGAGGAGCTCGCGACCGCGCGCGTTTCGGTCAAGGACCTGCGCGGGGGCACCGACCAAAGGCGCCTGAGCGAGGCCGAGCTTATCGTGTTGTTGGCGGAGTGCATCGCCGGATAATGCGGTTCGGTCGCGAGAAGGCCTGAAACGAGGAAGCAGAGTGTGGCTGGTTATAGGTCGGAAGAAGAGCAGATCGATCAGTTTCGGCGCTGGTGGGGTGAATACGGGCGGTCGGTTATCGCCGGGGTGATCATAGCGCTGGTAGGCATCTTGGGCTGGCAGCAATGGCGCGGTTACCAGGACCGTCAGGAGTTGGCGGCGGCGGCGGCCTATCAAGCCTTGGTCGCCGATCTAGGAGATGGCAATGCGGCGGCGGCAAAGAGCCAAGCCGAGCAACTGCAAAGCGAGCACGAGGGCAGCGCCTATGCCGTACTGGCCGCCTTCCAGATGGCCAGCCACCATGTCAAGCAGGATGACTTGCAGGCGGCGGGTAAAGCGTTGCGCTGGGCAGTGGACCATGCTCAAGGGCCTGCCCTGCGGGCTATTGCGCGCTTGCGCCTGGCGCGAGTGCTGCTGGGTGCCGGTGATGCCAAGGCGGCGTTGCAGGTGGTACAACCGGTACCGAAAGACGCGTTCGCCGGTCAGTTCCAGGAACTGATCGGGGATATCCATGCCGCACAGTCCGAGCGGGCGGCCGCCATCAAAGCGTATCAGGCGGCGCTGGCCGACGGATCCAACAGTCAGCGTCACGGTCTGATTCAGGCCAAACTCAATGATCTCGGTTCGGCGGAGTCCGCATTGTGAGGCGAGCTTTCCTGCTGATGGCGGTTCTGCTCACTTTGACCGCCTGCGCCAGTTCGGAGCTTTTGAAGTCGACCCCGGTTCCGGCCAAGCTGGTTGATGCCGCAACCGCGCAGGGCGTGGGGCTGGCATGGCATGTCGATGTCGGGCGTACCGATCTGGTGAGCGAGCGGCTTCGACCGAGTTCGGCCGCGGGCCGCCTTTATGCGGCCGCGAGCGACGGCACTGTGACGGCACTGGATGTGAAAAATGGCAAGCGGATCTGGCGTAAAGAACTGGATCGACCCATCTCCGGGGGGCCGACGGTAGCCGATGACTTGGTAATCGTTGGCACGCGTAAAGGTGAGGTGCTGGGGCTGGCGGCGGCCAACGGTGAGCTGCTGTGGATTTCCGGTGTGACCAGCGAGGTGCTCGCACCGGCGGCCCTTGGGCAAGGCGTGGTGGTCGTGCGGACCAATGATGGGCGCGTTTTCGCACTCGATGCCAAAACTGGGGAGCGGCGCTGGATCTATGACCGCAACGTTCCGGTGCTTTCACTGCGCGGTCACGGTTCGCCGGTGCTCGTGCCGGGTGGCGTGCTCGTGGGTTTTGACAATGGTCGGGTCGCCGCGCTGAGCTTGAGGGATGGAACGCCGGTTTGGGAGCAAAATATCGCGATTGCGCAAGGACGCTCCGAGTTGGAGCAGATGGTGGATGTGGACGCGGACCCGGTGGTCGTGGGGGGGGGCGTATTTGCCGCCGCTTATCAGGGTCGCATCGCGGGGCTGAGCTTGCGCGATGGCCATATCGCCTGGGCGCGCGAGATTTCGGTGTACACTGGCATTGCGTTCGATTCGAACAATGTCTATGCCAGCGACGCCAAAGGTCGTATTTGGGCCTTCGACCGTTTCAACGGCGCCTCCGTGTGGCGCCAAGATGTGTTTCAGGGCGAGCGTATGAGCGGTCCGGCCGTTTATTCGGATTATGTGGTCGTCGGCGGCTCGGACGGCTATCTGAATTGGCTTGCTGTCGACGACGGCCGTCTTGTGGCGCGGCAGGAAGTGGACGATACGCGACTCAACGTGACTCCGCTGATCGTCGGTGACCGCGTCTACGTGCAGTCGATGGGCGGTCGACTGGCCGCTTATGAGCTTGAGACGAGCCGCGATTGACATCGACGGAGGCCCCTATGTGCTTGTTGTTGCTTGCATACCGGGTCCACGCCGACTATCCGATAATCGTTGCTGCCAACCGTGATGAATTCCATGAGCGTGCCGCCGAGCCCGCGCATTGGTGGAAATGGCCGGATATCTTCGCTGGACGTGACCTGGAGGGCGGAGGGACCTGGATCGGTATTAACCGCAGGGGGCGAATGGCCGCTGTGACCAACTATCGGGATCCTTCAGTTACCGAGCCGGGTGTCGCCTCGCGTGGCGAGTTGCCGGTGACGGCGCTGGCCCGGCATGACGATGCCGATCTGCTGTGGCATTTCCAACGTGAGGGTCACCGCTACAACGGTTTTAATCTCCTGTTCGGGTCACCGGCGCGGCTGTTCTACTTATCCAATCGCGACGAGCGACGGGTTGGGCTTGCAGCGGGAATTTACGCTCTGAGCAATCACGTGCTCGATACCCCTTGGCCCAAGGTTACCCGTGGTAAAGCGCGGCTGCTCGACTATCTGCGGGGGCGCGGCCGGCCCGATCCCGAAGGCGTGTTCGAACTGCTTCGCGATCGGCATCGCCCCGCCGATACGGCTTTGCCTGATACCGGTATCGGCTTGGAGTGGGAACGACTGCTCGCGCCCATGTTCATCATCTCGCACCGTTACGGCACCCGTTGCTCGACCGCTATTATTATGAATGAGCACAATGAAACTCTCTTCGCCGAACGCACTTTCGATCGCCAAGGCAATCCGGTTGGAGATGTGCGTGAGTGGGTTCTGGCCGCTTAGACTAGCTGTGTGGCGTGCTTGTTAGCGTACCGAATGAGCCGCCGTGGGTGACCTCGTCAAGAGAACCGCAGGAGATTGTTTGTATGCGAATCATTTTATTGGGCCCGCCGGGGGCTGGGAAAGGTACGCAAGCCGCCGACGTGTGCCGAAGCTATGGCATACCCCAGATCTCCACCGGTGATATGCTGCGCGCCGCGGTGCAAGAGGGCACGCCGCTGGGCCGGGAGGCCAAGGCGGTGATGGACAGTGGCGGGCTGGTTTGCGATGACCTCATCATCGAACTGGTCAAGGAGCGCATTGCGCAGCCGGACTGCGCGAACGGTTTCCTCTTCGACGGCTTTCCGCGGACTCTTGCCCAGGCGGATGCGTTGCGGGATGAGGGCGTTCGCATTGACTACGTTATTGAGCTGCGCCTCGAGGATGAAGAGATCGTGCGCCGCTTGAGTGGGCGGCGCGTTCATCCGGGCTCGGGGCGAATTTATCACCGCCTCCATAATCCACCCAAGCTGAACGATCGGGACGATGTGACCGGCGAGCCGCTCGTGCAGCGCGATGACGATCGGGAAGAGACAGTGCGCGAGCGGCTTCGCGTCTACCGCGAGCAGACTCAACCTCTGGTGGCGTATTATAGCACTTGGGCCGCGCAGGATGGTTCTGCAGCCCCCCGTTATTTGGTCATCGACGGTCGAGGGAGTGTCGATGAGATCCAGGCGCGGATCCGGGCGGCACTTGGTGGCTAGAGCGCGCCGGTGAGGGGTTTGTGCTCTCGGTGAACGAAGCCTACAAGCCTTAGCTGTACCGATCTCGGGAGATTGCGGCATGCGCGCCATCGTCCTTGCAAGCTTGCTTGGGTTGCTGGTGGCTGCGACGGCAACCGTTGCAGCCAATGAGCGTGCCTTGCTGTTGAGGATTGATGGTGCGATCGGTCCGGCGATAAGCGACTACATCACCACTGAGCTGACCCGAGCGGAGCAGCAGGATGCGGCGCTCGTGATTCTGGAGATGGATACCCCTGGTGGGCTGGACACCTCGATGCGCGACATTATTCAGGCCATTCTCAGCTCATCGGTGCCGGTTGTCAGTTATGTTGCGCCGAGCGGCTCGCGGGCGGCGAGCGCCGGTACCTACATTCTGTATGCTTCCCACGTGGCCGCCATGGCCCCAGGAACCAACCTCGGCGCTGCTACGCCGGTGCAGATTGGTGGGATGCCGAGCGCACCCTCGCCCAGGCCGGACAAGGAGCCGGGCAAAGGGGATCGGGAGCGGGACGAGACTACGCCGGCTACGTCGATGGAGCGTAAAATGGTAAATGATGCCGTGGCTTACATCCGCTCGCTCGCCGAGCTGCGGGGGCGCAACGCGGACTGGGCAGAAAAAGCGGTGCGGGAAGCGGCAAGTCTGCCAGCCCATCAAGCTTTAGAAATGAAGGTCATCGATGTGATGGCCGACGATGTCGCGCAGCTACTGCGCAAGATCGATGGCCGTACGGTGAAGCTTGCAACCGGAAAGGTGACCTTGGCTACGGCGCAGCTGAGCGTGGAGCGGGTCGAGCCGGGTTGGCGTACCCGAATATTAGCGGTGCTTACCAACCCGAACGTGGCTTACGTTCTGATGTTGCTTGGGATCTATGGGCTTTTCTTCGAACTCGCCAATCCAGGCGCGATCGTGCCGGGTGTGTTGGGTGGAATCGCCTTGCTGCTCGCGCTGTTCGCCTTCCAGGCCTTGCCGATCAACTACGCCGGTTTGGGGCTGATATTGCTCGGCATCGTCTTCATGATCGCCGAGGCTTTCGCTCCCAGTTTCGGTGCCTTGGGGCTCGGCGGCGTGATCGCTTTCGTGATCGGGTCGGTCATGCTGATCGATACCGATGTGCCCGGTTTCCAGCTCTCGATTATGCTCATCATCGGTTTTGCCGCCGCCAGTTTGCTGCTGTTGATGGCAAGTGCGAGTTTTGCGATACGGGCCCACAAGCGGCCTGTCGTATCGGGACACCAGCAGCTGTTGGGCAGCGAGGGCATCGCGGCGGCCGATTTCCAGGGGACCGGTTGGATCCGTATCCATGGCGAGCGTTGGCGGGCGCAGTGTGCTGTGCCCCTGCGGGCTGGTCAGCGGGTGCGGGTTACCGAGTTGAATGGCCTACTGCTGCGGGTGGAACCTGTCGAGGAATCGAATCGTTAGCGCCGCTCCAGTGCTACACTACGCCGCACATTGGTAGTTGCGGATCTACATGGAACTCTATCGTGAGGCGATCGAGCGGTTTCAGCGCCTGTTCGAGCGCGCCCAGAATACAAGTTTGACCGAGCCGGCGGCGATGACCTTGGCGACGGCCGATCGGCAGGGCCGACCCACTGCGCGCACCGTCCTTCTCAAGCAGGTGAGTGAGGCGGGGTTGGTGTTTTATACCAACACCCATAGCCGTAAGGGCCGGCAGCTCAGCGAAAATCCGCGGGCCGCACTCTGCTTGTTCTGGCAGCCGTTGCTGGAGCAGGTTCTCATCGAAGGGAGTGTGCAACTGGTGGCTCCGCAAGAGGCGGATAGCTACTGGGTCACGCGGGAGCGGGCCAGCCAGCTCGGTGCATGGGCATCACAGCAATCGGAGCCGTTGGAGAGCCGGGCATGGCTTGAAAATCGGGTCAAGGAACTGGAGGCGCGCTATGCCGATCAGCCGGTGCCTCGGCCACCGTACTGGACGGGTTATCGACTGATGCCGGATCTGATTGAATTTTGGCGTGCTCGTCCCGGGCGGCTGCATGAGCGTTATCGCTACTGGCTCGAAGGGGGTGGGTGGCGCTGTGGGCAGATCCAGCCATAACGGTAGTTGCTGCCATGCTGGCTCGCCGGCGCTGGTCGTAGACTTAGGTTACTGGCGGTGAGGGGGCGTAGGCTATTCCCATCGTAGGCAGGGATCGGGGCGGACTGATCCTGCGCAGGGGTATCGAGGGGCGTTTTTTCGAATCAAATCCCGAGTTGCCGGTTAGCGGTCGTTTCTTTGCCCTGGCCCGATGGCTCCGACGGGGAGTTCAGGCGCTGAGAGCCACTTGGACGAGCTAAACGGGCTCTGTCCGCAGTGGCAGAATCGTAATCTCGTATGCTGATGAGTAACCCTTGGCCCGCGGCGGCGATGCGGCTCGCTTTGCTCTTGCTGATTGCGGCTCTGATCGGTCTGGTCAGCGGCCGTGTTACGCTGGCGTTGTTGCTTGCATTGGTGCTTTTCCTGGGCGTTCAGATCCGCAGCTTGATTCGCTTCGAGCGTTGGTTGCGGCGAGGGCGCCAGCTTCGGCCGCCACAGTCGGAAGGGTTGTGGGGCTCGCTTTACGAGCATTTTTATCGATTGCAACGTCGCCACCGGGAGCGCCGCCAACGCCTTGCCGAGCTGCTGCGACGCTTCAAGGAGTCAGCCAATGCCATGCCCGATGCCACCGTGGTGCTGCGTGGGGTGGGGGAGATGCAATGGTGGAACGCTACGGCGGCGCGCTACCTGGGGCTCGAGTGGCCGCGTGATCAAGGCCAGCGGATTGCTAATCTGTTACGCCACCCGGTCTTCAGCGAATTTTTGGCGCGTGGCGACTGGCATGGCTCGGTCAAGGTTCCTTCACCGCTCGACGAGCATCTGGTATTGGAGATCCGCATCGTACCTTATGGACAGGAACGCAAGTTGCTGCTCGCCCGCGACGTAACCCGCCTGCATCGGTTGGAGACAATGCGGCGCGATTTTGTCGCCAATATCACCCATGAGTTGCGTACTCCGCTAACCGTGATTCAAGGGGTGGCCGAAACTCTCTCCGAGCAAGACGAGGCCGACCCGGAGGATTTTCAGCGATCGCTGGAGCTGATCCGGGAGCAGAGTCGGCGGATGAGCCGGCTGGTGGATGACCTGTTGCTGCTCTCCCGCCTGGAGACCGATGAGCGTAAATCGGCCGCGGTGCCGGTCGATGTCGCGGCGATGCTGGAGGTGCTCGCCGTGGAAGCCAGTGCATTGAGCGGCGGCCGACACCGTATCGAGCTCGATATCGATAGAGATCTACAATTGCGTGGCGATCAAACCGAGTTGCGCAGCGCTTTTTCGAATCTGGTGGTGAATGCGGTGAAATACACGCCAGCCGACGGCCGGATCGTCATCCGCTGGTTTGTCGATGACGACGCCGTGCACATGCAAGTGGTGGATACCGGCTCCGGCATCCCGCCGCACCATCTGCCGCGGTTAACCGAGCGTTTCTATCGCGTGGACAGTGGGCGCAGTGGTGCAACCGCGGGCACCGGTCTTGGATTGGCCATCGTCAAACACGTGCTTAGCCGTCATGATGCACGGCTGGATATCCGCAGCCAGTTGAATAAGGGCAGTACCTTCGATTGTCTGTTTCCCGTCAAGCTGGGTATGCGCGGGCTGGCTGCGAGCGCATCGTCAGGGACAAACCGGCCGTAGCAGCTGATATCCCGTTACCGGTGGTGGTGGCCGTCATGGACGTGTAACACAGCTCCAGTACGCTAGGCCCCTACCCGACTGTGTCGCTTATACGGCAACCCCGAGCCGGGCGCCGCAATTTCAAGGGTGAGGTTGTCATCCAGTCCAACCCCTGGAGAGATCAGAATGCGGAAAAAATTGACGCGAGCACTTATGGTCGCTGCCGTGCTGATTGTTGCCGGTTCGGCGAGCGCCGCCGCGGCGAGCAAGAGCAAGCAGATCAACGGGGCCGGTGCGACTTTTCCTTACCCCATCTACAGTAAGTGGGCCGCGGCTTATCATAGGGAGACCGGGGTGAGGGTAAATTATCAGTCCATTGGCTCGGGCGGCGGCATCAAACAGATCAAGGCGGGAACGGTGGATTTCGGTGCCTCGGACGCGCCGTTGACCAAACAGGAGCTTGATGCGGCAGGATTGGTGCAATTCCCGATGATTATCGGCGGGGTGGTACCGGTGGTCAATTTACCGGGAGTCAAGCCCGGCACGCTGAAGCTGACGCCGCAGACGCTCGCTGGAATTTTCCTGGGCCGGATCAAGCGCTGGGACGACCCCGCGCTGCAGGAGCTCAATCCAGAGCTGGATTTACCCGGGCTGCCGATCACGGTGGTTCATCGCTCCGATGGCTCAGGTACGACCTGGGTTTTTACCAATTATCTGAGCAAAGTCAGCTCGAGTTGGCAACGCCGAGTAGGGAATGCCAAGGCCGTCAGCTGGCCCACTGGGGTTGGCGGTAAAGGCAATGAAGGCGTGGCTTCCTATGTAGCTCGGCTGAGGGGTGGGATCGGTTACGTCGAGTTCGCCTACGCGCTGCAAAACCAGATGAACTACGTGCTCTTGCGTAACCGCGCGGGCGGTTTTACCAAACCGAGTATCGAGACTTTCCAGGCCGCTGCAGCGGGTGCCGATTGGGCTCACGCGCCGGGTTTCTATTTGGTGTTGACCAATCAACCCGGCCAACAGAGCTGGCCGATCAGTGGGGCGAGTTTCATCCTGATGCACAAGATCCAAAACGACCGCACGGCGGGTCGAACGGCGCTCGAGTTTTTTGCTTGGTGCTTCGAGCATGGGGACGAGATGGCGGTGGACCTGCACTATGTGCCCTTGCCGCAGAGTGTGGTCGATCAAGTCGAAAATGCCTGGCAGGAAAGGCTTGTAGGACCGAATCAACAGCCGCTGTGGACTCGTACCGAGTCTGCTGAGTAAAGGCGTACGGTTTGACCCGATTGAACTAAGCTGGTACACAAAAGCCGCCCACCGAGGCGGCTTTTGGCTGTGTGCCAGAGCGCGGCGGCGGTACTTTAGTTAATACACCATGCGCGGAGTGCGTTATGGAGCAGGTTGCCAGCATACCGGCGACGGTCGCCGAACGAACCCTGCAGCGTAGACTGCGCCGGGGTTATCTGGCCGATCGATTGTTTGCCTATACCACGAGGCTGTTCGCCGGGGTCGTGCTGGCGCTCGTATTGGCGATCAGCGTGGCCCTTCTGGCCGGTGCGTGGCCTGCCATCCGTAAGTTTGGTTTTGGCTTTCTGACGAGCGCCGAGTGGAATCCGGTGACGGATACTTACGGTGCCGTGGTGCCTATGGTAGGCACGTTGGTTACCTCGGCGATCGCGATGATTATCGCCGTACCGGTCAGCTTCGGTATCGCCGTGTTTATCACCGAGCTCGCGCCACGTTGGCTGCGCCGCCCCATCGGCACCGCAGTTGAGCTGCTGGCGGCTATCCCGAGCATCATCTACGGCATGTGGGGCCTATTCGTGTTCGCACCCCTGTTCGCTGAATACCTCCAACCCTGGGTAATCGAGCACATTGGCCGCCTGCCGCTGATCGGCGCGCTATTCTCAGGCCCGCCGCTGGGGATTGGTGTGTTCACGGCTGGGATAATTCTGGCCATCATGGTCATTCCTTTCGTCACGGCCGTGATGCGCGATGTCTTCGATCTGGTTCCGGCCGTGCTCAAAGAATCCGCTTACGGGCTCGGTGCCACCACTTGGGAGGTGCTCCGTTATGTCGTGCTGCCTTATACCAAGGTGGGCGTGGCTGGCGGTATCATGCTCGGTTTAGGTCGGGCGTTGGGCGAGACCATGGCGGTGACCTTCGTGATCGGCAATGCGCATCAGTTCAATAGCTCATTGTTCATGCCCGGTAATACGATTTCCTCAACCCTCGCTAATGAATTCACCGAAGCGACGGGCGAGCTTTACACCGCCGCACTGATCGAGCTCGGGCTGGTGCTCTTTTTTATCACCTTCCTGGTGCTTGCGCTCGCCAAGCTGCTGCTGCTGCGGCTGACAGCGAGGGAAGGCGAGCGTACCTGAGGCGCGCAGCCTATGAGTTTGTATGTCCGTCGCCGTATCGTGAACGCCGTGGGATTGGCTTTGTCGATGCTCGCCACCGCATTCGGCCTGTTTTGGCTGGGCTGGCTACTCTGGACGCTAGTAGCGCAAGGCCTACCCTGGATCGATCCGAGCGTATTTTCGCAACCTACGCCGCCGCCGGGCGATGCGGGGGGGCTCGCCAATGCCATCGTCGGCAGCCTATTGCTCACCGGCAGTGGGATCGTCATTGGGACGCCGATCGGCATTCTGGCCGGTACCTATCTATCCGAATTCGGGCGCAAGACCCGGTTGGCTGCGGTGGTTCGGTTCGTGAACGATATTCTGCTCAGTGCACCATCGATCGTTATCGGCGTGTTCGTCTATGAACTGATCGTCTTGCGTACGGGCCATTTCTCAGGCTGGGCGGGAGGCATGGCGTTGGCTCTCATCGTCATTCCGATCGTCGTGCGGACGACCGAAGACATGCTCTGTCTCGTACCCGTAAGTTTGCGAGAGGCGGCGGCAGCGCTGGGCGCGCCCCGCTGGCGAGTGATCTTCGCCGTCGTCTATCGAGCGTCACGGGCCGGTATACTGACCGGTGTATTGTTGGCAGTGGCGCGCATAAGCGGCGAGACGGCACCATTGCTGTTTACGGCGCTCAACAATCAGTTCTGGAGCCTAGATATGGGCGGCGCCCTTGCCAATCTGCCGGTAGTGATCTTCCAGTTCGCCATGAGCCCTTATGAGGATTGGCAACATTTGGCGTGGGCGGGCGCACTGTTGATCACGGTGGGGATTCTGATACTGAATATCATCGCACGCGTTCTCGGTAGAGCACGCCAATAGAGTGAGCTGGGCTATGGCTTACGATGGATCGAGTGCACGCGGCCGTCTCGGCCTGCGGCCTATGGGTTCGTACAAGCGAGAACAAACCGTCGAAGACCCACGTGCGCGACAGAGCTGGGTAGCCGAAGCCGGAGAATCCGCTGAACAAGCGGCCGGCGAGTCATCAGCGACCTGTATCGAGGTCCGCGACCTGAGCTTTTTCTATGGCCGCTACCAGGCGCTGCAAGCGATCAATCTGGAGTTGCAGGCGCGCCGGGTGACCGCATTCATCGGTCCCTCCGGTTGCGGCAAATCGACCTTGTTGAGAACGTTCAACCGCATCTATGAGCTCTACCCGGGCCAGTACGCGACCGGAGAGATCCTCATTGACGGTAGCAATATCCTGGACAAGCGCCAGGATCTGAATCTCCTGCGGGCACGGGTCGGGATGGTATTCCAGAAGCCGACCCCGTTTCCCATGTCCATATACGACAACATCGCCTTCGGGGTCAAACTCTACCAGCGTCTCAGCCGGTATGATATGGATGAGCGGGTGGAGTGGGCTCTAAGGAAGGCCGCTTTGTGGAACGAGGTCAAGGACAAGCTCAAGCAGAGCGGTACCTTGCTCTCGGGTGGCCAGCAGCAAAGGCTTTGTTTGGCCCGGGCCGTGGCGGTCAAACCGGAGATTTTGCTGCTCGATGAGCCGGCATCGGCACTCGATCCGATCTCGACGCTGAAAATCGAGGAACTCATCGAGGAACTCAAGGGTGAGTATACGATCATCATCGTGACCCATAACATGCAGCAGGCGGCTCGTGTCTCGGATTGCACGGCATTCATGTATCTGGGCAGACTGGTGGAGTTTGCCGATACCGATACGATCTTCACCCGTCCACGCGAGAAGGAGACCGAGGACTACATTACCGGTCGCTACGGCTGATCTCGTACCGCCGCGCAATACACACCGAGCAGGGACGGGCCCGAGGTAGTACGCTATGGATAAAATGAGCTTCTCCCATCATATTTCGCAACAGTACAACGAAGAGCTTTGGGGGATTCTCGACAACGTCATGCGCATGGGCGGGCTGGTGGAGCAGCAGCTCGCCGATGCACTGGTAGCGTTGGTGGAAGGGGACAGTGAGCGCGGCGAACTCGTGGTGACCAGCGACTACAAGGTCAATGCCTTCGAAGTGCGCCTCGACGAGGAATGCACCCATGTGCTGGCCCGCCGGCAACCTGCTGCCAGCGATTTGCGCCTGGTCATCGCTGTGGTCAAGACGATTACGGATTTGGAGCGAATCGGCGATGAGGCCGAGCGTATCGGTCGGATGGCGTTGCATCTGCTGGAGGCGGATCGTCGTCGCAGCCCGATGGAAGGGGTGGCGGCGCTCGGAGAATTGGTGAAGAAGATGCTCCACGGGGCGCTGGATGCCTTTGCCCGGATGGATACCGAGCAGGCCGTCAAGGTGGCGCAAGAGGATATCAAAGCCGATGCGCAGTACGAGGCGATCGTACGGAACCTGATGCAATACATGGAGGACAACCCCAAATCCGTGGCGCCGATCATGGATATCCTCTGGTCGGTGCGCTCACTCGAGCGCATCGGCGATCGATCACGCAATATTTGCGAGTACGTGGTCTACTTCGTCCGCGGCAAGGATGTGCGCCATACCAGCTTCGAGCAGATGGCGGCGGAGGCTACTGGCGATCGTCGTTGAGCAGCAGAAATTCCAACAATGCTTTTTGGGCATGGAGTCGGTTCTCCGCCTCGTCCCATACCACGCTTTGGGCGCCGTCGATGACTTCTGCCTCGACCTCTTCGCCGCGATGCGCCGGCAGGCAGTGCATGAATAGCGCCTGTGGATCGGCGAGTTCCATCAAGCCATCCGTGATCCGATAAGGCGCCAGATCACGCGGGTGCTGCTCGCGCTCGCGCTCTTGGCCCAGGCTGGCCCAGACGTCGGTGACCACCAAATGGGCTCCGCGCAGGGCTTCGCTGGGTTCGGGAATGAGCTCGATGCGTGGATCGGCGAGCCATTGTGGGCCCGGGGCATAGCCGGGTGGGCAACATACGCGCAACTGAAAGTCGAGCAAGCGGGCGGCATTGACATAGGAACGGCACATGTTGTTGCCATCGCCCACCCAGACGACGGTCCGTCCTCGGATGTCGTCCCGATGCTCCCAATAAGTCTGCATGTCGGCCAGCAGTTGGCAGGGATGAAACTCGTCGCTGAGGCCATTGATGACCGGTACTCGCGAGTATTCGGCGAAGCGCGTTAGGGCCTCATGCCCGAAGGTGCGGATCATGACCGCATCCACCATGCTCGAAATCACCCGCGCCGTATCCTCGATGGTCTCGCCACGGCCGAGTTGGGTATCGCGGGGAGACAGGAACATGGCATGTCCGCCGAGCTGGACCATTCCGGCTTCGAACGATACCCGGGTGCGGGTCGATGCTTTCTCGAAGATCATCGCGAGGACGCGGCCCTTGAGCGGCTCATGGACCAGTCCGTCGCGGCGCATGCGTTTGAGTTCTATGCCGCGGCGGATGAGCGCATGCAGCTCTTCGGCAGTGCAATCCGTTAAGGTCAGAAAGTGACGCGGATTCATCAGTCATCCTCTGCACGTGGTGCCGCTGTTAGCGAGGAAGGAAGTGACGAGGTCGATCACGGTGTGGGTAATCCGTTGTGCCTCCTCGTCTGTGAGGATCAGTGGCGGCAATAGGCGGAGCACGCTTTGTTCGGTGACATTGATCAGCAGTTTTCGATCGAGCGCTTGGTAAACGAGCTCTGTGCAAGGCCGCTCCAGTGCAATGCCTTGCATCAGGCCAAGACCGCGTACGGCCCGTACCCCGGGCCGCTCGGCCAACTCCGCCTGAAGTTCTGCAAGCATACGCTCGCCGAGCCGACTCGCCCGTTGCAGCAGGTGCTGGGTCTGCAAAGTTTGCAGTACCGCCAGGCCGACCCGGCAAGCCAACGGGTTGCCGCCGAATGTGGACCCGTGTGTGCCGGGCTCGAATAGCTCTGCGGCCTCGCCCCGCGCCAGGCAAGCGCCGATAGGGTAACCGTTGCCCAGTGCTTTGGCGAGCGTGAGCACGTCGGGTTTGATTCCCAGCCGGTGATGGGCGAACCAGGCGCCGGTCCGCCCCAGGCCCGTCTGGACCTCGTCGAGCATGAGCAGCCAGCCGCGCTCATCACAGATGCGGCGCAGCTCGGTGAGGTAGCCCTTATCCGGCACTACCACCCCCGCCTCGCCTTGGATCGGCTCCACCAGGACGGCGACAATGCGATTGGTGTTGTTACCGGCGCGCTCGACAGCCTCCAGATCGTCGTATGGAACGCGCACGAAGCCATCGACTAGGGGATCGAAGCCGGCTTGCACCCGTCGATTACCGGTTGCGCTGAGAGTGGCAAGGGTGCGACCGTGAAAGTCGCCATCCATCACCATCACGGTGGGGATATCAATGTTGCGCTTGCGGCCGTACAGACGAGCGAGCTTGAGTGCCGCTTCATTGGCCTCGGCGCCGGAGTTGGTAAAAAAAACCGCAGCCATGTCAGCGAGCTCGCAGAGCTTCTCAGCGAGCCGCTCTTGCAGCGGAATGCGATAGAGGTTCGAGGTGTGCAGCAGGGTTCGGGCCTGTTCCGCTATGGCCTGGGTAATCACCGGGTGCGCGTGTCCGAGGTTGCAGACCCCAATGCCGCTCAGCGCATCCAGATAACGCTCGCCCTTGTTGTCTATCAGCCAAGCGCCCTCGCCGCGTTCGAAGGCGACCGGGAGCCGGGCATAGGTCCGCATCAGCGCGTCCAACATGCCGTCCATCCTCGTCAGGCGGTACCCGTAAAATAAAAAAACAGCCTCACGGCTGCTTTCTGCTCTCTCGATTATACTGGATAGTCGGCGCGGGCGCAGCAAGCGCCCGCGGGGTTTCCAGCGTTATTTTTCGAAGTTTCGATTGACGAAATCCCAGTTGACCAGATTCCAAAAAGCTTCTAGATACTTAGGCCGTGCATTGCGGTAATCGATGTAGTAAGCGTGTTCCCAGACATCGCAGGTCATCAGGGGAACGACGTTCTCATCGGTCAGCGCGGTCTGCGCATCGTCGGTCTCGACAATGGCGAGTTTGTTGTCAGACTTATTTTTGACAAGCCAGCCCCAGCCGGAGCCGAAATTGGCGGCCGTCTTCTCGTTGAACTGTTTGCGCAACTCCTCGAACGAGCCGAAACTCTCCTGAATCGCATCCGCGATGGGTCCCTTGGGGTTACCGCCGGCGTTGGGAGCCATGCTGTTCCAGTAAAAGGTGTGGTTCCAAACCTGGGCAGACTGATTGAAGAGCCCGCCGGTAGCTTTCTTGATAATGGCCTCGAGTTCCATGTTCGCGTACTCGGTGCCTTCGATGAGCTGATTGGTCTTATCTACATACGCTTTGTGGTGCTTGCCGTGATGATATTCCAAGGTCTCGCGGGAAATATACGGCTCCAAGGCATTTAGCGCATAAGGCAGCTCGGGCAGTTCGATCTTCATGGATTAGTACTCCTCTGAGTGGTTGTTGCTATTTGGATGTCGGCATAGAGAATCGCTAGCAATCGCCGCCAGTACGATTCCTCTGCATAGGCCCTACAGGGAGGGGCTGAGTCCGTCGAGGCTTGGGGAGTATGGTCGCAGCTACGTGATGCAGAACCCTTGCTTGATCCGTTGCGTCATACCACGGCCCATAAAATTCGGCGAACAAACGGGCCAGAATGTTTCCATTCCTCTACTCGAGTACGGAGCGCGTCGATCTCTTAGGGGAACACAAAACGTCTTCGCTGCCGAGTCAAAGCAGTCTAAACACCGTTGCCGTATGTTTCAACAGCACAGCATGTCGCAGCGAGTCCCTTGCGACCGGCCGCCGGCCGTGCATTGACAGCGCGGGCGCGGCATGCAGCGCTTTCCCCCTCAGCATAGGTGATTTGCGCTGTTGTGGGAAAAGTCGCTCCGGGATGAGACAATCGGACGAAAATGATGCCGCTATCTTGCAGGGAGCAGGCAGCTAAGCTATAGGTTTTACTCTAGAATCAAGGATCGGCTACCCGAGCGTGATTTAGCTATTAGCTGGATAGGCAGACCGGCAGGATCAACAACAAAACGCAATATTGCCGTCATGGAAAGATATGCTAAACAGGCGAGGGAGCGTCGCTCGGGTAGGGATCGTCGTCGATCGCCGAGCTGGCGTTCAGTCGCGCAGCTTGAGCGCATCCGCTATCCGGGCTGGTGGGAGCAACTGCTGCAGTTTTTAACCCGGTATCTGTTCATGGTGCTGGGAATCGTGTTCTTCAACTACCCGCCGGTGCCTGGACCACTGTGGTTGCCCGCCTCAACGATTACCGCCGTGTTGCTCGGCCACGGTGTTCTCAATACGATTCTGCTTTGGCATGCAGTGCACCGACCGATCTGCCCGGCACGCTATCGGCTGGCTATGTGGGTGGATCTCGTAGCGGTTTCACTTTGTGTCGCCAATGACCCCTACCAAGTTCCACCCTCGGTGCTTGCCTTCATCATGGTTGTGCTCGGTAATGGTATGCGCTATGGCATGGTGCTGTTCGCCGAGGCAATCGTCGGAACGTTCGCTGGGGCAATGGTGGCGCTGTCGGTGAATGGCGCCGGCGGAATTACCCAGATTACCCCTGGGCTGGTCTTCCTCAATCTTTTCGGCGGCATCATTTTGCTCTACACCTACGTTCTCATGAGCCGTATCGAGCGTTCACGGTTCAATTTGGAAGAACGCAGCCGGTTGGATTGCTTGACGGGGTTGGTTAACCGGCGTGCCTTGGAAGAGGCGGCCGATACTCTGCTCAGAGGTCTTTTGGAACATGGCGGTGAAGTCGCAGTGATGTTCGCCGATATGGACGATTTCAAACAGATCAACGACCGCCATGGCCATGGCGTCGGGGATTTGGTGTTGAGACGTTTCGCCCGTATTTTGCAGCGCTCGATTCGCAGCCACGACATAGCCGCTCGCTACGGCGGAGATGAGTTCGTTCTTATCCTGTTGGATATAGATCTTGCCGGCGCTGAGCGGGTTGCTCGGCGCATTCAGGAGTCTGTGGCCGTATGGGCACGGGAAAACGCTTTGTGTTGCACAGTGACCTTCGGGCTCGCTGCGGCGCCGCGACACGGCACCTCGTTGCCGGTCCTGCTCAGAGCCATAGATGAAGCGCTTTATCGTGGCAAACGCCGGCCGGAGCGCGGCGGTGCGGTGGAGTGGGTCACGGATGAAGGCGTAAAGGTCAGCCCGGTCGAAACCCCCATGTTGGCTGATTGAAGCTCGGCTACAACAGCGACAGGGCGGATCGATAGAACCCTCGCCACAACTCGTGTGGACTAAAATCGAAGGTGGCATTCGCTTTGCGCCGGGCTTGCGCAAGATGCAAGTTCATCGATCATGTGATCGGTTCAGCGCCGATACACGCGTGTCCGCCGGCTAGGCGCAAGGAGCCGACTAAGCATGAACAGTCCAATCGATCTGCATGCTCATTCGACCGCCTCGGATGGAGTTTTGCCGCCGGCTGATTTGGTGGCGCGCGCGGCCGAGCGTGGAGTACGGGTACTTGCGCTGACCGATCACGACACGACTGATGGCTTGCCGGCGGCGCGTCGCAGCGCCCAACTCAAAGGGGTGACGCTGATCTCGGGAGTCGAAGTCTCCGTTACCTGGGCCGGTCGGACGCTCCACATCGTGGGGCTCGGCGTGGATGCGGAAAACGCATCGCTGCAGCGTGGCTTGACCAAGATTCGCTTGGCCCGAGTGCAGCGCGCCCGGGAAATGGCGCGGTTGTTGGAACGCGCCGGACTCGATGGCGCCTGGGATAATGTATGCACGCTCGTTCAGGGTGATGTCGTTGGGCGTGCCCATTATGCTCGGCTATTGGTCCTGCGAGGTTTGGCCGCGGATCCAAGCGAGGCCTTCCGCCGTTACCTAAGCCGTGGCCGGCCCGGCTATGTCCAAGCCCAATGGGCGGGCCTCGATGAGGTTGTGAGTTGGGTGCACCAGGCGGGCGGCCTTGCCGTACTGGCGCATCCGTTACAATATCGATATCCACGTGCTTTTCTACGGCGGATGTTGACGGCGTTTGCCGCAGCGGGCGGGGATGCGCTCGAAATCGTCACCGGTGGCGGCACTGCGGAGCAGACTTCAACCGCGGCGGCTTATGCCCGGCGTTTGGGTTTGGCGGGTTCGTTGGGCTCGGATTTTCATACCGTCCACTCGCCTTGGAACGACATAGGGAATATCAGGCCGCTGCCGCAAGGGGTGGTGCCCATCTGGGAGCGTGGGGTATTGCTGCCACAAGCAGCGCCCGTTGCCTCCGCTGACGAGCTCGACGCTCCGAGCTGAGAGGTGGTCCGCTGCCCCGCCACTTCGAGATCTCACGCTCTATCCGGTTTCCTATGAATTCAAAGCAGAATGATGGTAGATATGAGCACCTGTCTTCCCCGGCGTACCCTATCGCCGGGCCTTGCTCGGAGAGTTCGGGGCACTTATGGCAGCAGAAAGCACCCATAACGCGCTTTAGCGATAACGCCGGTATTCCCCTTCGATGGTAGTGCCGACGTTCGTCCCCGGTTCAGCTGCGCCGCGCCGCAGTCGCCGGCGCAGCCACCATACTCGCACGGCAACGATCAGGGCCAGTATGGCTCCCAAGCCGATGACCGCTGCGAGTATAAACGCGCCAAATATGGCCGCCACTGCGGCTACCACCACGAAGGCCAGCGTGGCAAATACTTGTGCCAGCGGGTTGCGGGTCGGCAGGTAGTATTGTTTACGCATCGATCTCTCATCCAAATGCTTTAGCTAATCGACCCCATTTGGCCACCGGAGTTCCAGCAGCAGTATCGGGTATAGCGCAACAGCGCGCGAGAGTGGCCACCCTTACGTGCAAGTTGCAGCCGTTCCCTCGGCGGTTTTGCTAACAACTTCTTCAAGTATAATCGGATTGCTTGCCCGAGTCGGTGCTGCGGCTCGAACCCGTGCAGCCGCCCCACGCTGCACTGCCCGCTTCACCTCCTCGGGCGGGCACCTTATAGTATTAAACTTGTCGTTGCGACTCCGAAGAGGCAAGGTGGATCCGAGTCCGCATCCCTATGCAGCCTTAGTGCCCGAAATCGTACTCACGGCCGTGGAGGCATTGGGAGTGACCAGCAATGGCCGGCTGCTGGCATTGAACAGCTATGAGAACCGGGTCTATCAAGTTGGCCTCGACGACGCCGAGCCGCTGGTGGTCAAGTTCTATCGTCCAGGGCGCTGGAGTGACCAGGCCATTCTCGAAGAGCACGCCTTTGCGGCGGAATTGGTCAGGCACGAGATTCCGGTGGTTGCACCACTGTCTTTCGCCGGCGCAACATTGCATTACCATCAGGGTTTTCGCTACGCCGTCTTCCCGCGCCGCGGCGGGCGCTCGCCGGAGCTGGACGATCCGGATTGCCGTGTGCGCCTGGGTCGGTTTCTCGGGCGTATTCATGCGGTCGGTGCCAGCCGGCCATTTGTGCATCGGCCGACCCTGAGGATTGCCGACTATGGTGAGGCGCCGTGCCGCTACCTGCTCGAGCAGGGTTTCATTCCAGCGCACTTGGTGAGTGCTTACGAGACGCTAAGCCGAGATCTGCTGGCGGCGATTCGCCGTTGCTATGCCCGCGTTGGTGAGCTTGGGCAGCTGCGCCTTCATGGTGACTGCCACCTGGGCAACATCCTTTGGACGGAGGCAGGGCCGCATTTTGTGGACTTGGACGACTGCCTTTGTGGTCCCGCCATACAGGATCTGTGGATGCTGCTCTCTGGAAGCCGTGCGGAGATGATACTGCAACTCTCGGATTTGCTAGCTGGCTACGAGGATTTTTATGAGCTCGATCGTCGGGAGCTGGTGGTGGTGGAAGCGTTGCGCACACTGCGGATGATGAATTATTCGGCCTGGCTCGCGCGGCGCTGGTCCGATCCGGCTTTTCCACTCGCCTTCCCGTGGTTTGGCAGCGATCGTTACTGGGAAGAGCATGTGTTGGCGCTACGCGAGCAGGCCGCCGCGCTCGACGAACCGCCATTAGTGGCTTAGCCGTGAGCGCAAAGCGCCCAGTTGCCGCTGTAATGCGCTGCCGTGGTGGGGTTACCCAGCGTTTGACTGCAGTGCTGGCGCCGGGCCGGTCTTTGCGTGTTGTTCTGCAACGCCGCCGGCGCCGCACCTTGGCTATTCACGTGCATCGCGATGCTACGGTCGAGGTTCGCGCCCCCGTTGCATGCCCGCTCGAGGCAGTGCTGGAGTTCGTGCGCCGGCGCCGCGGTTGGATCATGTGGCAGCTTGAGCGGGTAGCCACCTATCCGCCAACGCGAGCGTTGCAGTATACGCAAGGTGAGCACCATCGTTATCTTGGTGAGTGGATGGTGCTTGCCCTGCGCGCGGGCTCGCCCCGGCAGGGACGACTAATCGATGGGCGGCTGCTGCTCACGCTGCGTGAGCCTACCGACCCCACGCGGGTCAAGCGGCTTTTAGAGCAATGGTACCGAGATCGAGCGAGCGAAGTCTTCGCCGAGCGTTTGGCGTATTGGAGCGAGCATCCCGCCTATGGGGAACTAGAGCTGCCGCCGTTACGGCTGCGGCGTATGTCGCGCCGTTGGGGCAGCTGCTCCTATTGCGGGGTCATTACCCTCAACACCGGCTTGGTGGAGCGGCGCCTGGAGCTGATCGATTACGTTGTCGTCCATGAACTCTGTCATCTGCGAGTGTTCGACCACTCGGCCAGATTCTATGCATTGTTGGATGAGGTGCTGCCGGACTGGCGCCGGCGCCACCGAGCTTTGGAGCCAATTTAATGTGGAGCCCACGCTACACTGAAACCCGCGCGGCGCGCTTGCGTTCGTGCTCACGCAGGAGCTTTTTGCGCACCCGGATGGCGTTGGGGGTCACTTCCACCACTTCGTCTTGATCGATGATCTCCAGCGCCTGCTCCAGCGTGAGCCGCAGCGGTGGCGTTAGGATGATGCTCTCGTCGCTGCCGGCGGCTCGGATGTTGGTCAGTTGCTTGGCTTTCAGTGGGTTCACGAGCAAGTCGTTGTCGCGGTTGTGAAGGCCGATGACCATACCTTCGTAGACTTCGTCGCCTGGGCCGATCAGCAGCCGGCCGCGCTCCTGGAGGTTGAACAGTGCGTAGCCAAGCGCACGGCCGCCGGCATTGGCAACCATGGCTCCATTCGGACGCTGGCCGTATGGTCCCGGTTTGACGGGTCCGTAATGATCGAAGACGTGGTACAGCAGCCCGCTACCCGAGGTTGCGCTAAGAAACTGGGTGCGAAAACCGATGAGCCCACGGGCCGGTATCAAGTAGTCCAGACGGACGCGGCCCTGGCTGGGGGGATGCATGTTCTGCAGTGCACCACCCCGCGCCCCGAGCTTCTCCATGACGGGGCCTTGGTGGAGTTCGGCTACATCCACGCTCACCCGTTCCCACGGCTCCTGGCGCTCCCCATCGATCTCGCGGAGGATCACCTCAGGGCGGGAGACGCCGAGTTCGTAGCCTTCGCGACGCATATTCTCGATCAGGATGGACAGATGCAACTCGCCACGACCGCAGACGCGCAGCTTATCCGGATCTTCGGTTTCGGTTACCCGTAGGGCGACGTTGTGTTGGAGCTCGCGCTCGAGGCGCTCGCGAATCTGCGGGGCGGTGATGTAGCGTCCATCGCGCCCGGCAAGCGGCGAGGTGTTCACTTGGAATGTCATGGCGATTGTGGGCTCGTCGACACTCAAGGGCGGCAACGCTTCGACGGCACCGGGATCGCAGAGAGTGTCCGAGATCTGTACGCCCGGCACACCCGAGAACGCGATGATATCGCCGGCTTGCGCGGCGCTTACTTCGAGGCGGTTCAGTCCGAGGAAGCCGAGCACCTGAAGGATGCGGCCTGTGCGGCAACCGCCTGCGCGATCAATCGTCACTACCGATCTGTTGGTCCATACGCGTCCGCGCTTGATCCGCCCGATGCCGATGAGGCCCACGTAGCTGCTGTAATCGAGCGCGCTGACTTGCATCTGAAACGGCCCCTCGGGATCGACGGCTGGCGGCGGCACATGATCTCGAATGATCTCGAACAAGGCGGTCATGTCGCCCGTTCGAACGGCCGGTGTTAGGCTCGCATAGCCGTTCAAGGCGGAGCAGTAGACCACGGGGAAGTCCAGCTGTTCGTCGCTCGCGCCCAGTTCGGCGAACAAATCGAAGGTTTGGTCCAGGACCCAGCTTGGGCGTGCCTGCGGCCGATCGATTTTGTTAATCACCACGATTGGCCGAAAGCCCTGTGCCAGTGCTTTGTCGGTGACGAATCGGGTTTGGGGCATAGGTCCATCGACGGCGTCGACCAATAGCAGCACGCTGTCGACCATCGACAACACCCGTTCCACCTCACCGCCGAAGTCGGCGTGACCAGGGGTGTCGACGATATTGATGCGATGGCCTCGCCACTCGATTGCCGTGTTCTTCGAGAGGATGGTAATGCCGCGTTCGCGTTCGATTTCGTTGGAATCCATGACGCGCTCGGGCAGAGCGCCCCGATTCTGAAGACTGCCGGAGTCTTGCAGAAGACGGTCGACCAGGGTCGTTTTACCGTGGTCGACATGGGCGATGATGGCAATATTGCGGAGTTTTTCGATCACGTTTGATGCTGAAGTTCGTGGTTTGGTGTCGCTGTTTGGCGCGTATGATCGTCGAAAGCGGCCACAGTTGTCGAGCGCTTCGTGTGCAGCAGCGGCTCTGCCGAAGCTTGTGCCTATAACGATCAAGCATATGCCGGAGGCGTTATAAAGCCGGCTCACAATCCGTAGACTGGCCTGCGCGGCGGCACCGGATTGTCCGCAGAGTCGCTCGGAAGGTGGCTACAAATGGGCCGCCCAGGCGGACGGCTTCCACGGCGGCCGCCTCGGCCGCCGCCCAATCACCTCGATCGGCCTCGATCTGCGCCAGATTGTTGTAAAGCACCGCGCTCCGGTCGGTTTGACGCTCGAGCGCCGCCTTGAGCACAGCGGCTGCGCTTGCCAAACGTTCAGTGTCATAGAGCGCATTGGCCAGCCCCAGAGCGAGGCGGCCGTCCTTCGGGAAACGTTTTACGGCGGCCCGCCAGCTTGGCAAGGTTGTCATTGGGGCGTGCTGCGTTTCCAGCTCCGCCAGCGACTGGAACAGCCGCGCGGCGGTGGCGGTTGCCGGCAACTCTCCAGGCGGTAGCACGACGATTCCCCAACGCTCCGCGCGCGCCCAGGTTCGCTCGAAGGTCTCGATCGCTACCACGTGCCGGCGCTCATCGCCCGAGCGCAGCACCAGATTGCCGTTTGCCGGTTGAACTCCGACTACCACCGCATAGTGCCAGATTGGGTACCAGCCCAACCCCAGATTTTGCAACACCAGCACCGGGTGTTTCGCCGCCAACTCGCGCAACAGCTCGGATAGTTGCGGTGGGATGATATATGCGAGGCGACGGCTGCGGCGGGCGCGGGCCACCAATTCAGCCTGTAGCGTGCCTTGTTTAGCCGGAATGTAGAGTTCGGTGCCGAGCCGCTCAGGGTCGGCGCTCACCCCGCTCCAGCCCAGTACCATGGCCAGCGCGGCCGGGCCGCAATGATAGGCGGTTTGGGGATAGAACGGTACATCGAGCAATTCGACGGGCGGCACGGTGTGCGTGAGGGCCAGCGATTGCGGACCGTTCTGAGAGGCGCACCCGGCCAGTGTGAGCAACCCCGCGCACAGAACGGACAACGGTCGTGGCAAGACCGTCGTCGTCCGGCCGAATTCACTCATCAATGCACTGTTTTTTTCACGAACGGGAATACATCCGTGAAGCCGAGAATGTCCGTTACCAGCAGCACAAGGAAGACGACGAGCCCGATCCCAACAAGAAAAGTAAGGGTGCTACCGCCTGCCGGCATACTGTCGATGTGCTTTGCCAATGCTCTGGCCTGCGTGTCGGACAAGGCGGCCACGCGATCACGCGCTGCCTGCGGATCGACGCCCAGCGCGACGAGTTGTGCGTGCACCTCGTCGCGTTCCAACATAGCCTCGATCCGTGCCCGCGCAGCGTCGGCGGCCGCGCCGGCGGCCAATGCTTGGGTACTGATTAGTCTGGCCTGTGCCGCTGGAACGGGTACCACCGTAAGCACGAGAACAACCGCGATGAGGCTGCAAAGCCAGCGACAGTGGTGTTGGAGCTCCAGCATAGTTTCCTCCTTGACGTTCGGCCTCGGGTTAGATGTATCCCTTTATGCGAGCGTATTGACGATGATCACCGGTGGCCGTTTGCCGCGGCGGTAGGGAGGAGGGCTCACTGACCGCCACGCCGAGAACCGCCCCGCAGATCGTTAAGTTATGCGTTGCGCTCGGACACACTCGCGGCGCTCCGAGCGCTCCCCGTCGTGCACCACCAGCCATAACCCTCCTGCGCGGCGTTCTACGTACGGCATTGCTCGCCGCGCGCTGGCGTCGATCAGCTTTGCCGCTCCTCGGCGGCGAGCTGCTTGTCGCGCTCGATGAGCGCGTAGGCCGAGTGATTATGAATCGACTCGAAGTTTTCCGAGGCGACGCTATAGGCGAGGATGCGATCGTCGGCCTCGAGGCGCCCCGCCGCCTCGCGCACGATGTCTTCGACAAATTTGGGATTGTTGTAGGCCCGTTCGGTGACGTACTTCTCGTCAGGGCGCTTGAGCAGCCCGTAAAGCTCGCACGAGGCGCTGTCCTCGGCGATCTGGATCAGTTCTTCGAGCCAGATGAAGCCGCCGGTGCGCGCGCGAATGGTCACGCGGGAGCGCTGGTTGTGCGCACCCTGTTCGGAGATGGACTTCGAGCAAGGGCATAGGCTGGTGACCGGCACCAGGACCTCTAACGTCAGCTCGATGTGATCGCCCCGGGTTTCCCCGATGAAAGCCACTTCATAGTCCAGCAGGCTTTCCACACCGGAGACCGGCGCGCGTTTGCAGATGAAGAAGGGGAAGCGCATTTCGATGTGACCCGATGCCGCTTTGAGGCGCTGTGCCACCTCACGGAGCATCGCTTTAAACGAGGCAATGGTGATCTCTCGGTTATGGCCTTCCAGGATCTCCACAAACCGTGACATGTGCGTGCCTTTGAAGTGATGCGGCAAGTCCACATACATGTTGAACGTCGCAACGGTATGCTGCTCCCCGCCATTGCGAGCCCGCACTCGGACTGGGTGGCGAATGTCCTTGATACCCACTTTGTTGATCGGGATGCGCCGGGTATCCTGCCGTCCCTGAACATCCTCAATGGGCAGAGCTAGTGCACCTTTTGTCGCCTCGGCCATGCTTCAGTCTTCCTCTGTATATCGAACGCGAGCGTGCGCGGTTTCCCAAACGGTCACGGCGCTGAGCCGAGCGTGGCGTCCGTCGAGCCACGTGCGAAGTGCTCGGTAGATGACGCCGGCTACATGTTCTGCCGTGGGGGTGATGCCGGCGAATTCAGGTAAGTCGTTGAGATGGCGATGATCCATCGTTTCAACGACTTGCCGTGTCGCCGCTTTGAGCTCGGCGAAGTCGATCGCCATCCCGAGCCGGTCCAGCTCACGTGCTTCGACTTCCACCTCCACCGACCAGTTGTGGCCATGCAGGCGGCTGCATTTACCAGGATGCCCCTCCAGAATATGGGAGGCCGAGAAGTCGGTGACTATGCTCAGGATATAGCGCCCGCTCATGGGTGAATCCCAGTTTACGCGATGGCATATTAGGGTAACGCGACGGGATCAGCAACGTCAGTGATCGCGCGCTACGATGTATTCAGCGACGCCTCGCAGGCAGTCGGCCTCGGGGCCGAAGTCCTCTAGACTGGCCACGGCATCCTGGCAGAGCTGACGAGCGAAATCGCGCGCCTCGTCGAGTCCGAGCAGCGCCGGGTAGGTCGGCTTGTTGAGCCGAGCATCGGCGCCCTGACTTTTCCCCAACCGCGCCTCGTCGCCGATCACATCCAATACATCATCCTGGACCTGGAAGGCGAGGCCAACGCATTTTGCATAATGGTCGAGGCGCTCCATACAGGTCGTGTTAGCGGTGGTGTCCGCCAGCGCGCCGAGCATGACGCTGGCGCGAATAAGCGCGCCCGTCTTATGGATGTGCATGTCCTCCAGCTCCGGCACGGTAACCTGACGACCCACGGCTTCATAGTCTAGGCTCTGGCCGCCGGCCATACCGCGCGACCCGGCGGCCAGGCTGAGAACGTCGATCATGCGCAGACGCTCCTGGGCCGGCCCAGGTTCCCCGTCGGGGCAATGGCTCAATACCCGGAAGGCGAGGCTTTGCAGCGCATCGCCGACGAGAATGGCCGTGACCTCATCGTAGGCACGGTGGCACGTGGGGCGGCCCCGGCGCAGATCGTCGTCGTCCATGGCCGGTAGATCGTCGTGCACGAGAGAGTAGCAGTGGATGAGCTCCACCGCACAGGCGGGAGCATCCAGAATCTGCCGTGGTAGTCGCAGGGCATCGCCGGTTGCATAAACCAATAGCGGGCGCATCCGCTTGCCGCCGCCGAGCACTGCGTAACGCATGGCCTCGTGCAGCCGGGCCGGATGCGTTTGCGCCGGCGGCAGCCAGCGCTCTAAGGCGGCTTCCACCCGAGCCTGGTACTCAGGCAGGTAACGCTCAAGAACCGTCATGGTTGATCGCCTCGAACGGCATGGTTACGGCGTTTTCATCCTGACCCAGGAGAATTTCGATCTTTTGTTCGGCTTCGCGCAGCGCCTTCTGGCAAGCGCGTGTCAGCTCGATTCCCCGCTCGAAGGACTTTAGCGAGTCCTCGAGCGAGAGTTCTCCCGACTCCATGCGACCGACCAGTTCTTCGAGTTCCTGTAAGGCGTGTTCGAAGTCGAACTCGGTATCACTTGGCTGGATCATGTTGCCTCGCTTGGCGCGGCGAGCGAACGCGCTTAGTGTAACTTGTGACGGCCGGCGACGCACTCGCAGTCGTTTGGGGCACACGGTACACTGCCAGCCTCGGCCCGAGCCGCGCTGGCAGCTGCGGCTATTGCAGAGACCGGGAGGGACGGAGTCCGCCGCAAGATGACGAGACACTATAACGCCGCTTCGATCGAGGTTCTGACCGGGTTGGATCCAGTGCGCCGCCGTCCGGGCATGTACACGGATACCACACGCCCCAACCATTTGGCTCGGGAGGTGATCGACAATGGCGTCGATGAGGCCTTGGCCGGTTTTGCCGACCGAATCGAGGTCGTACTGCATAATGACGGATCACTTTCCGTCAGCGATAATGGCCGCGGTATGCCGGTGGATATCCATCCCGAAGAGGGGCTGCCGGGGGTAGAGCTCATTCTCAGTCGGCTGCATGCTGGCGGCAAGTTCTCCCAGCACAGCTATCAATTCTCCGGTGGCCTGCACGGTGTCGGTGTCTCCGTGGTGAATGCGCTCTCGCGCCGGCTGGAGGTGACGATTCGGCGTGATGGCAAGCAATGGCGGATGCGCTTCGTCGAGGGCGAGAAGTGCTCCGAGCTCGAGCTGATCGGCGCACTCAACAAGGCCGAAACCGGTACGACCTTGCGGTTTTGGCCCGACGCCCGGTATTTCGACTCACCGCGTTTCTCTGTGCCGCGCTTGCAATATGCTTTGCGGGCCAAGGCCGTGCTCTGCCCCGGGCTGCGCGTTCGCTTCTATGATGAGGCGGCGCAGGAAGAGCTCGTTTGGTATTACGAAGATGGCCTGGCGGATTATCTCTGCGCTGCGCTTGGGTTGGTCGAGCGACTACCGGAACCACCCTTTCTCGGCCGGATGAGCGCCGCTCAGGAAACCGCGGAGTGGGCGCTCGTCTGGCTGCCCGATGCTGGGGAGGCGGTGCAAGAGAGCTATGTAAACCTGATCCCCACGCCGCAAGGCGGTACGCATGTCAATGGCCTGCGCGCCGGGTTGACCGAGGCGATCCGCGAGTTCTGCGAATTTCGCAATCTGCTACCGCGGGGCGTGCGGATCGCGCCGGATGATGTTTGGGAGCGGTTGAGTTTCATACTCTCGGTCAAGCTCGAAAATCCCCAATTTACCGGGCAGACCAAGGAGCGCTTGTCCTCGCGCGAGTGCGCCGCCTTTGTCTCCGGCGTCGTCAAAGACACCTTCAGCCTGTGGTTGAATCAACACATCGCGCCGGCGCAGCAGATCGTCGCGTTGATCATTCAGAATGCCCAGCGGCGGTTGCGCGCGAGTAAGAAGGTGGCGCGCAAGCGGGTGACGAGCGGGCCGGCACTGCCCGGCAAGCTCGCCGATTGCACCAGCCAGGATCTGCGCCAGACCGAGTTGTTTCTGGTGGAGGGGGATTCGGCCGGCGGCTCGGCGAAGCAGGCCCGCTCGCGTGAGTATCAGGCGGTTATGCCCCTGCGGGGCAAGATCCTGAATACCTGGGAGGTGGATCCCGCCGAGGTGATGGGCTCGCAGGAGGTGCACGACATTGCCGTTGCCTTGGGTGTGGAGCCCGGTTCGGCGGATCTCTCCCGGTTGCGTTATGGCAAGGTTTGCATCCTGGCTGATGCCGACCCGGACGGCGCGCACATCGCTACGCTGCTCTGCGCTTTGTTCCTGCGCCATTTCCCGGCGCTGGTTCGTCAAGGTCATGTCTATGTCGCGATGCCGCCGCTTTATCGTATCGATGTCGGCAAACAGACTTACTATGCCCTCGACAACGAGGAGCGGCGGGGTGTTCTCGATCGCATCGCCGCCGAGAACAATAAGACAAAGCCTCAAATTACGCGCTTTAAGGGGCTTGGCGAGATGAACCCGAAGCAGCTGCGGGAGACCACCATGGCGGCGGAAACCCGGCGCTTGGTGCGGCTTACGGTGGACTCCGAGGACGCCGCCGAGCAGCTGCTGAGCATGCTGCTCGGCCGGCGGGCGGCGGCGCAGCGCCGTGCCTGGTTGGAGGCGAAAGGTGATCGAGCCGAGGTGCTGCTTTGAAGCACCGGCCGGTGCCTAGGCGCTGTGCAAAGGGGTGGAAGCGAATTGCCTGTACATGATGCCGATTATGAAACCCAGCCGTTGCGCGAGTTCACCGAGAAGGCGTATCTGGACTACTCCATGTACGTCATCCTGGACCGGGCGCTACCCCATCTCGGCGATGGTTTGAAGCCAGTCCAGCGGCGCATCGTCTACGCGATGTCCGAGCTCGGGATTTCCGCCGCCGCCAAGTATAAAAAATCCGCCCGCACGGTCGGCGATGTGCTCGGTAAATACCATCCGCACGGCGATTCCGCCTGCTATGAGGCCATGGTGCTCATGGCGCAGCCGTTCTCCTATCGTTATCCGTTGGTGGACGGGCAGGGCAACTGGGGTTCGGCTGACGATCCTAAGTCGTTTGCGGCCATGCGGTATACCGAAGCCCGGTTGACGCGTTACGCGCAGCTCCTGCTGACCGAGTTGGGCGAGGGCACAGTGGAGTGGATGCCGAATTTCGACGGAACCTTGGAGGAGCCTCGGATTCTACCGGCCCGGGTCCCCAATCTGCTGCTCAACGGCAGTACCGGTATCGCGGTGGGTATGGCCACCGATATCCCGCCGCATAACCTGCGCGAGGTGGTCGCCGCCTGCACTCGTCTGCTAGATCAGCCCGATGCCAGTGTGGCCGATCTTTGTGAAGCCATTTTGGGCCCGGATTTTCCGACCCGAGCGGAGATCATCACTCCGGCCGAGGACATCCGCCGCCTCTACGAAATCGGTTACGGCGGTCTGCGTCAGCGCGCCTGTTGGGAGCGCGACGGGCTCGATATCGTGATCACCGCGCTGCCCTACCAAGTCTCCGGCAGCAAGGTCCTGGAGCAGATCGCCGCGCAGATGCAGAGCAAAAAGCTGCCTATGGTGGAGGATCTGCGTGACGAGTCCGACCACGACAGCCCCACACGATTGGTCATCACCCTGCGCAGTGCCCGAGTGGACGCCGAGCCGCTGATGCAGCATTTGTTCGCCACTACGGACTTGGAGAAGACCTACCGGGTGAATCTGAACGTCATCGGCTTGGATGCCCGGCCACGGGTGCGTAATCTGCGGGAAATTCTGACGGAGTGGTTGGGCTTTCGCACCGAGACGGTGCGCCGGCGCCTGCAGTGGCGCTTGGATAAGGTCGAGGCGCGGCTGCATATTCTCGACGGCTATTTGATCGCATTTCTCAATATCGACGAGGTGATCGCGATCATTCGGGCCGAGGACAAGCCCAAGCCCGTGTTAATGGAACGCTTTGGACTGACCGACCGCCAGGCCGAGGCCATTCTGGAACTGCGCCTGCGCCACCTGGCGAAGCTTGAGGAGATCAAAATTCATGCTGAGCAGGATGAGCTGCAGCGCGAGCAGGATCGGCTTCACTCCATCCTGAGTTCGGAGGCACGGCTTAAGGCGCTGATCAAATCGGAGCTGCAAGAGGATGCCCAGAAATACGGCGACCCGCGTTGTTCGCCGTTGGTGCAGCGCGGTTCGGCACGCGTGCTGAGCGATACGGAACTCGTGCCCAGCGAGCCAGTGACCTTAGTGCTCTCGCAGAAGGGCTGGATCCGGGCGGCCAAAGGCCACGATGTGGACGTGCAGCGTCTGAGCTATAAGGCGGGCGATGGTTATCGTGATGCGGCCATCGGCCGCAGCAATCAACAGGCGGTTTTTCTCGATTCGCAAGGCCGTGCCTATTCTCTGCCGGCTCATACGCTTCCCTCGGCACGGGGGCAGGGAGAGCCGCTGACAGGGCGCTTGTCGCTGCCGGGGGGGTGCGAGTTCAGTTACGTATTGCTCGGCGATCCGGAGTCGCTTTGGCTGTTGGCAAGTGATCACGGCTACGGGTTTATCACCCGTCTGGGTAACCTCTACAGCAAGAGCCGGGCGGGTAAAGCTGCGTTGAGCATCACCGGTGGGGCGCAGGTGCTCAAGCCGGCTCGGGTGTATACGCTGGCCCAGGACCGCCTCGTTGCGGTTACTACGGCCGGTCGGCTGTTGGTCTTTCCGCTGCGGGAGCTACCGGAGCTTGGCAAGGGCAAAGGTAACAAGCTGATCCAGATACCGCCGCCGCGGCTGAGCACGCGCGAGGAGGTGGTTGCCGGCGTATTGGCCGTGCCTCCTGAGCGTGCGGTCATTCTGCAGGCGGGTAAGCGCACGCTCACGCTGCGCCCGAGTGATCTGGAGCGCTATCTCGGGCAACGCGGCCGCCGCGGAGGCGCTCTGCCGCGGGGGTTTCAGCGGGTTCAGCAATTCTGGGTGGGCGGTGACGAAACCCCTTAGCGGCAGTTTTCCAGACGCTGCCCTCGCCGCACGAGGCTACGCGGGGGCTAGATCACCATGCCGCTGAAATCGTAGTTCATCTCCGGAACGGGCTCGTGGAGGAAATGGCCTTGGACCAAGTCCACCTTATATTGCCAGAGCGTAGCGAGCGCGGTGGCCTCCTCGAGAAAGCCGGCGATGACTTGCTTATCCATGGTGTGGGCGGTATCAACGATCCGCCGGAGCTTGCGTTGGGTTTCCACACTGTCCGCGAGATCGACGCATAGACTGCGGTCGAGCTTCAGGTAGTCGGCTGGGATGTGTTTGAGTAGCTGAAAGGAGTTGAGCTCGCGGCCGAACTGATCCAAGGCAAAGTCGCAGCCGAGGTCCTTGACCCCTTGATAGAAGGCCTTTGCCTGCTTGAGCTGGGTTATCGCCACTGGCTCGCTGAGCTCGAATACGAGGCTCGCGCCCCCCACGTCCAGGCGCTCCAGCTCGGAGGTAAGAAACGGTAGGAATTCCGGGTCGCCGAGGGTGCCGCCGGTGATTTTGATGAACACGCGGGGCTCACGCCCGGCCGCGCGGCGCTGGGCGATCGCCGCGAGCACGGTTTGCGTCAGCCAACGATCGATGGCCGGAGTTAGGCCGCATTGATCCGCAAACGGCATGAAATCGCGCGGCGCCAAGGGTTGGTCGTTATCGCCGCTCAATCGCAGGCGCGCTTCGTAGCGCTCAGTCTGATCCCCGGACAGTGAGACCATCGGCTGGTACATCAGATAGAAAGCTTCATCGGCCAGCGCGTGTTCGAGCCGGCTCTTCCAGTCATTGCCGCTCTCGCTTCCGCTCTGCTCGGCGGTGGCATGAAGGTGAACGCGGTTACCTCCTGCAAGGCGTGCTGCCTCGCTCGCCTCGGCGGCCAGATTGATGGCCTGGGGTGCGTTGGCCACGCCTTCGCTTAGCATGGCAATGCCGATGCTGCAAGATTTTGTTATCGTTCGGTTGCCGGCTTCTGAGACATGTTCCTCAATGCTTTGGCGTAGCGCCTCGGCCAGCCCAATCGTGCCGTGGACGGTACGGTTCGGCAGCAGAATGGTAAATACGGTGTTCGCATAGTGCGCGGCTATGTCATCTTCGCCGATCTGTCCTTCGATGAGCCTGGCGATGTCGTTGAGAACCAGTTCCACCGACGTGACCCCTAAGCTCGCATGGGCAGCCTCTAGATTATCGGTCTGGAGATAGAGCAGTCCCAGGCTCTGTCCCGCGCCCGCGGTGGTCCGTTCGGCGAGGCTCCGATCGAGCTGTTCGAGAAAATATTTGCGGTTGAACAAGCCGGTTAGCATGTCGCGGCGGCTGAGGCTGGCCAATTCCTGCTCCAGTCCTGTGTTCTTGCTGCGCATGAGGATCTGGGTGCAGGGCTCGCCGTCGATGTTGGCGCCGGAGAAGTGCATGACCACCGCTTGGGTTTCTCCTGCGGGCCCGCGGATGCTTATCTCCAGGTGGTCCTCGTTGTGTTTCCCCTGGCTGTAGCGCCTCAAGAAATCCTTGAAGTGGATCTGATCATCGGCGGCGATCAGATCGAGGATGGGCATGCCCTCGATGGCTTCGCCGCGAGTCATGCCGAACCGCTCCAGGTAGGCTGCATTGGCGTAAATGTGCATTCCCTCGTGAACATAGGCGATGGCGTCTCGGGAGTTGTCCAGCAGAGCATGGCAACGCCGCTCTGTCTCGCGCAGGGCGGTTTCGAGCTGGCGTAGGCGGCGGCGCTCGCGGAGGTTGTGGAACTCCCGCTCGATCACTAAGCGGAAGTGTTCGGCATCGCCTTTATCGACCAAATCCGCCGCACCCATGCGCATCACCTGAAGGCGCAGTTCCGGATCAGGGTGCTCGTTGAGGACAAGCAACGGGGCATCCCGATCGGATTGCAATGCGATCTGGGCTGCGCTCTCCAGGGGCAGTTGTTCCAACTGGGGCGCACAGATGAACAGATCATGGCGGCATTCGGATAGCGCTGTCTGCAGCGTCTCTTCATCCTCCACCGAGGTGGCGCGCACGGCGAAACCGGCATTGCGCAGAACATTGATTAGGTGTTCGGCGTCATTGCGTGATTCTTCGGCGATTACCAGTCGCAGCAGGTTTTTTTCGGCTGTCATTCCTTATCCTGAATTCTCTAGCCGCGCGCTGTCAGTCACGCTGTGGGCACAATATGTCCGGCGCCGCCCCTTCCGCCTCCAACAGATCGCTGCAGCGGAATTCGAGCTGCACATAATGCGCGGTGGTATCGAGCTCACGGCTGAGTTCCACTACGGTTTCGCACTGGCCGTATCGCACCCGTGCGCGCCGCTGCGTTACATAGTGGCGTCCCGGTGCGACCAACGTCGCCGATTGATCGGTCGCTGTCACGGCCGGTAGCAAGAGCCCCCGTTCCAAGGGGCCAAACCGGTGATCCGTGTGCTCGGCCCGCAACTGGATGGGTTTTGGGCTCGATGCCAGGATCTGCACGCCAATCTGCAGCGTTTGCTCCGGCAGCACGCGCATCCAGCGAATCGCGCCCAGCTGCCAAGGTGGGTTGCGATCTGTCATCTCCCGCATGGCGATGAGCTCGCCCACACGAGCATGTGAGTTTTGCTGCGGCCCTGAGACGAGGCAATAACCACCGGCGCTGACGTTGATCAGGTTCCAGTCGAGGATCTCTTCGTGGCGGAGGTGGCGGGGTTGATCATGTATGTGGCGCTGCGGCTCTTGCGGCGTTATTTCCAGCAGATCGGCCGGATAGATCAGATCCCAAACATCGGGTGCTCCGTGGTTGGCCAAGCGCATGTTGCGGTATTGAAATCGCTCATGCGTCGGGGCGATCGTTTCGACATCTTGACCGAACTCACGGGACAGCGTGTGATGGATCGTCGTCAATCCAAGGACCGCCTGGATCCGCGCTGTGATTCTCATGCGCGATTGGCGACGCCGGTCTGCCACCGCGCCTAGCGCCAGCGATAGGCGGCGGGAGAGCTCTGGATGGATATCCGCCAGCGGCTTACGCCGCCAGAACGCCCTTTTGGCTGTGGTGGAGAACTCCTGCTCGATGGGCCGCGGTAGCGCATCGGTGAGTACAAGCCGATCCTGTGGTCCGGCCGAACCCGCCGGGTAGGGTTGCGGCGGTGCGTCCAAAGCACACGGGATGCAGAACAGCGCTTCGCTTGCCGCCGGATCTGCCGGCGTTACGAGCCGTGCTACCGCCGCCCATTGTTCGAGCAGCCGATATGCATCTAAAATTTCACTGTGATGCATCCGCTGTGGGCCTGCGGCGGCAAGCAGCACCACTTGCCGATAGGCGCGTCCGGGCGTGCTGCGCTGGCGCGGGTGGGCAAGCTGTGAATCAGTTACTCGCTGTTCACTGAGTCCGGTTGCCTCGGCAATAGCGTAGAGGGTATGCAGTCGGCGCCAGGTATCCGTGGGGGGTGTTTGGTAGACGATCCAGCTCTCTAGCAAAACCCGGGAGCGGTAGCGGATAGCTCGATCGAGCGCGCGGGCGAGGCGCTGGCGGCGGCCAAACGCGGGGCGAGGTTGCGAGTGAGCCGTCTCGACTAAGATCTCATAACCCAACGCCATTTCTTGCAGCAATAGCAGTGCAAGTGTGACGATCTGCTTGGCCTTGGGGCGCAAGGGCAGGGCGCGACCCAGATATTGTTTGCGCAGTCCATTGCCAATATAACAAACAACCTCGCGGAGCTGTTCCAGGTGGCGCAGTCGCAGGCCTGGGCGCAGCTTCTGGCGATTGCAAGCCTGCAGTGATTCGTATACAGCGCGGCTGGTGATGCCGAGATTGGCAACGGGAAGATTCTGCAGCCAATTCTCCACCGACCGGGGCCGATAATCGAAACTGCCCGGGCTCGCCGGTTCTTGTCTCGGTATCGCAAGGCGGTTGATCGTCGAGTGCTTCATACCGTTCCTTTTGCATGGCCCGGTGCCGTCCGGGTGTCTTCCCTGTCTGCAGCTCAGCCATAGGCGCGGATTGGCCGACCTGTTCGGCTTGAACGTCGTTCTTAGGGGGGCAGCCAGCGCTTGCCCGGTGCGCCTTCGATCTCTTGCACTAGTCTGGGTACCAGGTATCCCGGCAGCCGTGCAGCCATCTGCCGGTGCAGCTCGCGGGCACGGTCTTGCGTAATCGCAAAATGGCGAGCGCCCGCAACCCGGTCGAGCAGGTGAAGGTAATAGGGCAATATGCCGCTATCGAACAACCGCTGATGGAGCGCCGTCAGTGCCATTGCCTCGTCATTGACCCCCCGCAGCAGCACCGTTTGGTTGAGCAGGGTGACTCCGGCCTCGCGCAGGCGTTTGACTGCGCTCGCCACCGTTGTGTCCAATTCGTTGGCATGGTTGGCGTGCACCACCATGACCGGTTGTAGCCGGCTGCCCGCAAGCCACTCGAGCAGTTCGTCCGTGACTCGCGTGGGTAGCACTACGGGTAGGCGAGTGTGGATTCGCAGACGCCGGATATGGGGAATATCGACCAACTGGGTAACGAGTTGAGCCAAGCGGCGGTCCGCTAGGGTCAAAGGATCCCCGCCGCTCAAGATGACCTCTTCGACTTCGGGACGCTGGGCGATATAGCGTAGAGCGGGCCGCCATTGCTCGGTCGAGGCGTTCGCTTGGGCATACGGGAAGTGCCGGCGGAAACAATAGCGGCAGTTGATGGCGCAGGCGCCGGTGGTAATAAACAACACTCGACCATGATACTTATGCAGCACCCCCGCGCCTTTGGAGGCACCCAGGTCGCCGACCGGATCGGCAACAAAACCGGGCGCGGGATCCAGCTCCACTGTGAGGGGAAGCACCTGACGCAGCAGAGGGTCCTCGGGGTTGCCGCGTTCCATGCGCTCGATATAGCTATACGGCACGCGCAGCGGAAAATGTCGGGAGGCCCGTCGGGCAGGTTCCAATAGGGTGGTGGGAAGTTCCAGCAGACGCACCAGCTCCGCCGGATCACGGACCGCCCGCGCCAGTTCCTGCTGCCAGGAAAGGCGGGTAGTGATGGGCGGTACCGCGAGTGAGGACTCACTCATAAGCAATTATTCTAACAGCCATGGTTTTCCGTTAGTATTCGCGCTTCGGGACGCGCAGAGCAAGTGCAGGTCCGTCGAACGCCCATAACAGTATCTGAATTTCAGCGCCAAGCAGGGGTTTCATGGCCAGTTATACCACCAGCCAGTTCAAGGCGGGGCTCAAAATTCTACTCGACGGCGATCCTTATGCCATTGTTGAGAACGAGTTCGTAAAGCCTGGCAAGGGTCAGGCCTTTAACCGTGTAAAGGTGCGCAATTTGCGCTCTGGCCGAGTGGTGGAGCGGACGTTCAAATCCGGTGACAGCGTTGAAGCCGCGGACGTGATCGAGACCGAAATGCAGTATCTCTACACGGATGGAGAATTCTGGCATTTCATGAAGCCGGACAGCTTCGAGCAGTACGCGGCCGGCAAAGCTGTGATCGGCGACGGGTCCAAATGGCTCAAAGAGCAAGATCTGTGTAAGGTCACGCTCTGGAATAATGAGCCGCTCTCGGTCGAACCGCCCGCGCACGTCAATCTTGTCGTGGTCGAGACCGATCCCGGCCTGCGCGGCGATACCAGCGGGGGCGGGGGTAAGCCCGCAATCCTGGAAACCGGGGCGGTGGTGCAGGTACCGCTGTTCATCGAGGAGGGCGAGGTGGTCCGAGTCGATACCCGTAGCGGAGCGTATATCTCCCGCGCTAAGGAGTGAGCCGCGGCGGTGCATGACGATTGGCGCCCTTCGGCGTGCCGCAAAGCCTTGCACCAGCGGGCGGGCATCCTTGCAGCCATACGCGGGTTTTTCGCCGAGCGCGGTGTGCTGGAGGTGGATACGCCCTGTCTGGTCGGCGCCGGCGCAACGGATCCGAACGTGCCGAGTTTCTACATCGCTTATGAGGGGCCAGGTGCGCCACCGGATGGGCGTCTATGGCTACAGAGCTCGCCTGAGCATGCCATGAAGCGCCTGCTCGCCGCGGGTGCCGGGTCAATCTATCAGATCACGCATGCCTTTCGCGCCGGCGAGCGTGGGCGGCTGCATAACCCCGAATTTACCCTGCTCGAGTGGTATCGCCTCGGCTGGGATCAGCACGCGCTAATGGACGAGGTGGCGGATTTGTGCCGGCACCTGCTGGGGGACTGCACCGTTGAACGGCTGACCTATACGCAGGCGTTCCGTGCTCACCTCGGTGTGGATCCCCTCGAGGCGTCTCGGCAAGCGTTGGTGGCAAGTGCTGACGGACTCGGTCTGGGCCGCGCCGCCTTGGTGGCACTCGATCGGGATGGGCTGTTGGATCTGCTGTTGAGTCACCGGGTCGTGCCGGCGTTGGGAAGTGGTCGGTTGACGTTCGTTTATGATTTTCCGGCGTCGCAGGCGGCGCTGGCCCGTTTGCGCCCGGATGATCCTCGAGTTGCCGAGCGCTTCGAGCTGTTCAGCAACGGTGTCGAGCTCGCCAACGGCTACCACGAGCTCACCGACGCGGTCGAGCAGCGCCTGCGCTTCGAGCGCGAGCGCGCCGCGCGCGCCCGCCTGGGATTGCCGCTGCCGGATGTCGATGCGCGCCTGCTAGCGGCCATGGAAGCCGGGTTGCCACCCTGCGCTGGGGTGGCCCTCGGCTTGGATCGACTCGTTATGCGCGTTTGCGGGGCTCGGCACATCGATGAGGTGGTCGCCTTCCCGATCGAGCGCGCCTGAACGCGCGGCTCGGTTGGTCGTACCGTCTCAAACGGCTCGGAAACGGCCCAGTGCCTGCCCCATGCGCACCGGCTGTGCGACGGCCAGCTCCTCCCGCCAGCTGACCTGATCGGGTCCGAACAGTACGATTACCGTTGAGCCCATGTTGAAACGGCCCAGTTCTTCGCCCCGTGCCAGCCGGTATCTGGGTGGCGGGTAGTGCCAGCGCCGTAGCCGCCGGCCGCGGGGCGGGGTCACCACGCCGGCCCAGACGGTCTCGATGCTCGCGACACAGATCGCCCCCACGAGGATTACGGCGAGTGGACCGTGTGCGGTATCGAACAGGCTGATCACCCGTTCGTTGCGGCTGAACAAGCGGGGTATCGTGCGCACGGTGTGGGGAGCTACGCTGAATAGCCGGCCCGGGACATGGATCATGGTGCGCAACTCGCCGGCGGCCGGCATGTGTACCCGATGGTAATCCCGTGGGGAGAGATACACCGTTACGAAATGGCCGCCATGGAAGCGTGCCGTCAATTGATCATCGCCATCATCGCCGCCGAGGAGTTCGCCTACACTGAAGCGGCGGCCTTTGGCCTGCAAGAGGTGCACGCCGTCAATCCGGCCGATCTCACTGATTGTACCGTCGGCCGGGCAGATAAGCGTCGCGGGGTCTTTCGGCAAGGGGCGGGCATCGGAGCGTAGTGCCCGGGTGAAAAAGCTGTTGAAATCCGGGTACGCTGTTGCATTGGGCTCGCTCGCCTCCCCCAAATCGACTTGGTAAGCCCGTACGAACCAGCGTATAAGCGCATTTTTCCAACGGTTGTTGCGTGCCCGGGTGGCGTGCAGCACAAGGCGTGAGATGGCGTGTTGCGGCAGTGGGTAGAGCGGCAGCGTCTTGAGCCAGTCGCTCAGAGTGGCTCGCTTGGGCCGCGCGGCGCTCAGGATGCGATGCATGGGTTGTGAACCGATGAGATTAGGCATGGCGGCGGATTATCACATAGGCCCACAGAACGCGCATTAGCCATGAGCTTGAATTGGGTGGGCGCAGTGCGGTGCTCTGCAAAAGATCTGCGCACACAATAGGTGTAAAAGACATGGTAGAGACAAATGTCGGGCAATACCTTCGGTAAGTCCTTTACTGTAACCACCTTCGGCGAGAGTCATGGACCGGCGCTCGGCGCTATCGTCGATGGCTGTCCACCCGGTCTGGTGCTTAGCGAGGCGGATCTGCAGCGGGATCTCGATCGGCGCAAACCGGGTACCTCCCGGCATACCTCACAGCGCCAGGAGCCCGACCGAGTAAGCATTCTCTCGGGTGTGTTCGAGGGGCGCTCCACCGGGACACCCATCGGGCTGTTGATCGAAAACGCCGATCAGCGCTCCAAGGACTACGCCAAGATCAAGGCGAGCTTTCGTCCGGGTCATGCGGACTATACCTACCAGCAGAAGTACGGTGTGCGCGATTATCGCGGCGGAGGGCGGTCCTCGGCGCGGGAGACTGCGATGCGTGTGGCTGCGGGGGCTATCGCCCGGAAGTATTTGGCGGAACGGCTGGGTGTTCGTATCCGCGGCTACTTGGCGCAGCTCGGGCCGATCCGCCTGGAGCTGCGGCATTGGGATGCGGTGGAGACGAACCCCTTCTTTTGCCCCGATCCGGCGCGCCTGTCGGAGCTGGAGCGTTACCTGGATGGGCTGCGCCGTAAAGGGGATTCAGTCGGTGCGCGGGTAACTGTTGTGGCGGAGAATGTGCCGGTAGGGCTCGGCGAGCCGGTCTTCGATCGCCTGGATGCCGAGATAGGCCGGGCTTTGCTGGGAATCAACGCGGTCAAGGGCGTCGAAATCGGTGCCGGCTTTGCTGCGGTCGAACAGCTCGGAAGCAGCCATCGCGACGAGATTACGCCGGCGGGGTTTTTGTCGAACAATGCCGGCGGCATATTGGGCGGGATTTCCACCGGGCAGGACATCGTCGCCAGCATCGTCCTCAAGCCGACCTCCAGTATCCGCGTCCCCGGGCGTTCCGTGAACACGCGCGGAGAGCCCGAGGAGGTGGTGACTACCGGCCGGCATGACCCGTGCGTAGGTATTCGCGCCACGCCCATTGCCGAGGCCATGCTTGCCCTGGTGCTCATGGATCACTACCTGCGCCATCGCGCGCAGTGCGCCGATGTACATACGGCCGCGCCGGTCATTCCAAGCGGTCATGGTCGCTGATTCCGCGGGCTCGGCGGCAACTCCGTACTGGCGGTTGGCGGCGTTTTATTTTTTTTTCTTCGCCGTTGTCGGCGGGCTGGTGCCCTACTGGGGTGCTTATCTGCGCTCGCTGGGGTTCGGTGCCGCCGCGATCGGTGAGCTCATCGCCATACTCTATGCCACCAAGATTATCGCACCCAATATTTGGGGTTGGTTGGCGGACCGCAGTAGGCGACGTATGGCAACGGTGCGGCTCGCCTGCCTGATGGCCGCAGTGGCTTTCGCCGGCATGCTGTTCGGCCGAAGCTATGGCTGGCTCGCGCTGTTGATGGCCCTGTTCGGTTTTTTCTGGAACGCGGCGTTGCCTCAGTTCGAGGCCAATACCATGAACCATCTGGGGGCGAACGACCATCACTACAGCCGTATTCGGTTGTGGGGCTCGATGGGTTTCATCGCAGCGGTGACAGGGCTCGGCGAGCTCACCGACCGTATGGGTTTGCAAGTCGTGCCTGGCGCGCTGCTAGTGTTGGTTACTGCTTTGGCCGGGGCGAGTCTGGTCGCGCCGAGCGCATCGGCGCAGCTCAGTGGCGCATCTCACGAGCCGTTTCGGCGGGTTTTGCTACGGCCTAACGTCGTAGGTTTTCTGGCGGCTTGCTATCTGCTCCAGGCAAGCCACGGCCCTTTCTATGTCTTCTACAGTATCTATTTGGCCGACCACGGCTATAGCGGGGCGGCGATCGGCGCTCTTTGGGCGGTGGGGGTTCTCGCCGAGATCATGGTTTTTCTGAAGATGCACCGCTGGTTGCCGCAGTTCGGTCCGCGCCGGCTGATGACCGCGGCGCTGGCACTGGCGGTCGTGCGCTGGACACTCGTCGGTGCTTTCCCGGATTGGATCTTGCTGCAGAGCGTGGCGCAGCTTCTGCATGCGGGCACCTTCGGCGTTTACCACGCAGTGGCGATCGTGCTTATCAACCGTTTTTTCACTGGCCCTAACCAGGGACGCGGTCAAGCGCTCTACAGCAGTCTGACCTTCGGCGCCGGGGTCGCCTCCGGCAGTCTTGCAAGCGGTTATCTTTGGTCGACCTTCGGTGAGGCCCCGACCTGGTATGTGGCGGCCGCGCTGGCCGCCACTGGTGCGGTGCTCGTTGCTCGCAGCCTGCCGCAGGGCAGGTGGGCGGTTAGCCTGCCGAGCCAGCGTTCAGTATAATAGGAGCCTATTTTGTAGCTCCTTGCCTCTGCGGAAAGCGCCGCCGATGCCTCGAACCGGCCGGGTTCCAGCCGCTGCAATGTGCCCTATCCAGTTGCATAACAGGGAAGCCGTATGGTCGCTGCAACTCTTTACGATAAGCTTTGGGATGCCCATATCGTGCGCGACAATGCGGACGGTACCTCGCTGCTCTATATCGACCGTCATCTGGTGCACGAGGTCACCTCGCCGCAGGCGTTCGAAGGAATGCGACTCGCTGGGCGCAGGCCCTGGCGTTCGGCTGCCAATCTGGCGGTGGCGGATCACAATGTGCCTACCCTCAACCGCGCTCAGGGGATTGCGGACCCGGTCTCCCGGTTGCAGGTGGAAACGTTGGATCGCAACTGCACGGAATATAAAATTGTCGAGTTTCGCCTCGCCGATTCGCGGCAGGGCATTGTTCATGTCATCGGACCCGAGCAGGGCGCCACGCAGCCGGGAATGACCGTGGTCTGTGGCGATTCCCATACCTCGACGCATGGCGCGCTGGGCGCGCTTGCCTTCGGCATTGGCACCTCCGAAGTCGAGCATGCGCTCGTCACTCAGACCCTGATCCAGTCCCGATCCAAGCGCATGCTGGTGAGAGTGACGGGGCAGCTCGGGGCCGGGGTGAGCGCCAAGGATCTGGCGCTGGCGTTGATCGGTCGGATCGGCACGGCCGGGGCGACCGGTTATGCCATCGAATTTGGCGGTGCGGCCGTGCGTGCCCTGTCGATTGAAGGGCGCATGACGTTGTGCAATATGTCGATCGAGGCGGGTGCGCGCTGCGGGTTGGTGGCCGTGGACGATGTCACGATCGAGTATATGCGCGATCGACCCTTCGCACCGCGCGGCTTGATGTGGGATCGTGCCGTTGCCTATTGGCGTACGCTGGTGAGCGAGTCGGATGCGGTATTCGATCGGGTGGTGGAACTCGATGGCGCCGAAATCGTGCCGCAGGTCACCTGGGGAACCTCACCCGAAATGGTGGCGGCGGTGGACGCCCGCGTTCCGGATCCGGCCACCGAGCCCGATCCCACCCGGCGGACCGGTATGGAGCGAGCGCTTGCCTACATGGGGCTCGAGCCGGGATTGCCCATAACGCGCATCCGCCCGGACAAGGTGTTCATCGGCTCTTGCACCAACTCGCGCATCGAGGATCTGCGCTCGGCCGCCGCGGTGGTGCAGGGGCGACGTGTGGCGGACACCATCAAGCTGGCACTGGTCGTGCCGGGCTCCGGGCTGGTCAAACGCCAGGCCGAGGACGAGGGGTTGGACCGAATTTTCCAGGCGGCGGGCTTTGAGTGGCGGGAGCCGGGCTGTTCGATGTGCCTGGCGATGAACGCGGATCGTCTGCAGCCCGGTGAGCGCTGTGCCTCGACCTCGAACCGCAATTTCGAGGGTCGTCAGGGCCCGGGTGGCCGAACCCATTTGCTGAGTCCGGCCATGGCCGCCGCCGCGGCCATCACCGGGCATTTCGTCGACGTGAGGAAGCTTTGATATGCAACCACTTACTCGGGTCGAGGGTATCGTGGCGCCCATCGATCGCGCCAATGTGGATACGGATGCCATCATTCCCAAGCAGTTCCTAAAGTCGATCAAGCGAACCGGCTTTGGCCCCAACCTTTTCGACGAATGGCGTTATCTGGATCACGGTGAGCCCGGTCAGGACTGTGCCCGGCGGCCGAAGAACCCCGAGTTCGTGCTCAATCAACCGCGCTATCAGGGCGCGCGCATTCTGCTGGCACGGCGCAACTTCGGTTGCGGCTCCTCCCGCGAGCATGCCCCTTGGGCGCTCGAGGACTATGGCTTTCGGGTTCTGATCGCACCGAGCTTCGCCGAGATTTTCTATAACAATTGCACCAAGAACGGAATTCTGCCGGTGGTGCTCGGAGAGGAAGCCGTCGAGCAGCTGTTCCGGGAGGTCGCCGCGAACACCGGTTACACGCTGGCGGTGGATCTGCCGAGTCAATCGGTGACCACCCCCGCGGGTGAGGTGTTTGGTTTCGAGATCGATGCTTTCCGCAAGCAGGCCTTGCTCGACGGGCTCGACGAGATCGGGTTGACGCTCCAACACGCTGCCGAGATTCGGGCCTATGAGGCGCGCCGCCGACGCGAGGCCCCCTGGCTGTTTCAGACCCTCGATCCATGATTCAGGCACAGGGAAGCGCTCGCGCATGACGGCCAAAATCGCAATTCTCCCGGGTGATGGGATCGGCCCCGAGATCGTCGCCGAGGCGGTAAAAGTCATCGGTTGCTTGTGCGAGCACTATGGCTTTCAAGTGGAGTTGGAAGAAGCCCAGATCGGTGGGGCTGCGGTGGATACCAGCGGCGAACCGTTGCCGGAGGCGACGTTGCGCCTAGCCCGCCAGGCCGATGCGATCCTGCTGGGAGCGGTCGGCGGGCCAAAGTGGGAGATCCTCGAGCGGCGGCGCCGACCGGAGCAAGGGCTGCTCGCCATCCGCTCGGCGCTTGGTCTGTTCGGCAATTTGCGCCCCGCTATACTCTATGCCGAACTGGCTGGAGCCTCGACTCTGCGGCCCGAAATCGTCGCGGGTCTGGACATCCTGATCGTCCGTGAGTTGACCGGGGGGATTTATTTCGGTGAGCCCCGCGGGGTGCGCACCCTCGGCACGGGTGAGCGCGAGGCGTACAATACGTTGGTCTACCGGGAATCGGAAATCGCGCGTATCGCGCGGTTGGCGTTCGAGATCGCCGGTAAACGCGACGGCCGCCTGTGCTCGGTGGACAAGGCCAATGTACTGGAGTCGAGCGGGCTTTGGCGCGAAGTGGTCACGCGACTCGCGCCCGAGTATCCCCAGGTCGAGCTCTCGCATCTCTACGTAGACAATGCGGCGATGCAGTTGGTGCGCGCACCCAAGCAGTTCGATGTCATCGTCACCGGTAATCTGTTCGGGGACATCCTCTCGGACTGTGCCGCCATGCTGACCGGCTCCATCGGTATGCTGCCATCGGCTGCGCTGGACGAGCGGGGCAAGGGGATGTACGAGCCGGTCCACGGTTCGGCGCCGGACATTGCCGGGCGGGATATGGCCAATCCGCTCGCCACCATCCTCTCCCTGGCGATGATGCTTCGCTACAGTCTCAACCAAGCGAAGCTGGCCGAGCGGGTCGAAAGCGCGGTTCGGCGTGTGCTAGCCGAGGGCTACCGCACGGCGGATATCCATACCGTCGGGACGCGCCGGGTAGGGACCCGGGAGATGGGCGATGCGATCACCTCCGCATTACGTGCGGCGGCGGCTTGATCGTAGCCGCCAATCTGAATAGCAAAGCGACAAGGTAGCAGCTTTATGAAGCGTATTGGATTCGTTGGCTGGCGTGGCATGGTGGGTTCGGTCCTCATGCAGCGGATGCGTGAGGAAAACGACTTTGCGGCCATAGCGCCCGAGTTTTTCTCCACTTCCCAAGCCGGACGGCCGGGACCGGATGTGGGCCGTGAAGTGCCCACGGTCAAAGACGCCTATGATTTGAACGCCCTGCAGGCGCTGGATGCCATCATCACGTGTCAGGGCGGTGCCTACACCGAAGCCGTCTACCGCGAGCTACGCGCGGTGGGCTGGAATGGCTATTGGATCGACGCCGCCTCTACGCTGCGCATGGAGGAAGACAGCGTAATCATCCTGGACCCTGTCAACCGAGCGGTCATCGATCGGGCCCGCACGGCCGGGGTCAAGACCTTCGTTGGCGGCAATTGCACAGTGAGCCTGATGTTGATGGGTATCGGTGGCTTGCTGCATCACGATTTGGTGGAGTGGATCAGCCCGATGACCTACCAGGCGGCTTCCGGCGCCGGGGCGCAGCATATGCGGGAGCTGATCCAGCAAATGGGCTTTTTGCATGGTGCCGCCCATGCGTTGCTGGACGATCCGGCAAGAGGGATCCTGGAGATTGATCGAGCTGTCTCGGAGGCGTTGCGTAGCGAGGATTATCCACGCGAGCATTTTGGTGTCCCGCTCGCTGGCAATCTGATTCCGTGGATTGATCGGGCAATGGATTCCGGACAAAGTCGCGAGGAATGGAAGGCCGGTGCCGAGACCAACAAAATTCTCGCTCGTCAGGCAAACCCCGTTCCCATTGACGGTGTGTGTGTGCGCACCGGTGCGATGCGCTCCCACTGCCAAGCTCTGACGATCAAGCTGCGCCGGGATGTGCCCATCAATGATATCGAGGAGATTCTGGCACAGGCGAATAACTGGGTCCGGGTGGTGCCTAACGAGCCCGAGGCCTCGAAGCGCGAGCTTACCCCGGTGGCCGTAACGGGCACGCTCACCGTGACGGTGGGTCGGCTGCGCAAGCTCGCCATGGGGCCGCAATATTTAACGGCGTTCACCGCGGGCGACCAACTCCTGTGGGGCGCGGCCGAACCGCTGCGGCGCATGCTGCGGATCCTGCTCGAGGACTAAACGGAGTCTGGCCCATCTTAGACATATCAGCCCATTGGGTTGACCGTATTAGGCTCGGCGCTGTGCGGGTGACCGCCTTGCAGATCCCCGGTCGGTTGTCAAAGCTGCGAACCAGGTCGAAGTTTTCGACCGGTTAATACGGCATAAAAACAATCGAAACTCCGCTTGCTGGGTACACGGAGCATACAGGGTGCCCACGGCTGGAATGACGGGCAATAGGGGATTTTCATGGCTCGGAAGCTGGCATCCGCTTTGATGGTTGCGTTGATGGGAGCCCCGCCGTCGACCATGGCACTGGGTCTGGGTAAGCTCGATGCGAATTCCGCCTTGAATGAACCATTGTCGGCCCGGATTCCGCTGCTATCGATAGGGGAGAACGAGGTCGCTTCGCTCCGCGTCTCCCTGGCTTCGCCGGCTGCCTTCGAACATGCCGGTTTGGCGCGCCCTTTTTACCTTTCCAGACTAAAATTCGAAGTCAAAAAGGTGGCTGGGGAGCACTATATCCTCATCTCGACCGAGCAACCCATCAAGGAGCCATTCCTGGGTTTTCTGCTCGATGTGCGCTGGCGGCAAGGTACTCTCCAACGCGAGTATACGGTGCTGCTGGATCCACCACGTTACTCTGCAGGCAAGCTCTCCACCACGGTGCGCAGCGATCATGCGAGTGCCACCCAAACAGGGTTGCAGAATGCGACTCTCCCGCCGCCGCCGGTGCCGACAAGGGCGGCTGCGGCCGGTGAACGGGCAAGTCGCTCAACCCGCTACGGTCCTGTGCAAGCCAACCAGACACTGTGGGGCATTGCCGGCGAAGTTCGCTCATCCCGTACAGTCACCGTCTATCAGACGATGCAAGCGATCCTGCTCGCCAACCCGGGGGCGTTCATTGATGGCAACATCAACGCCTTAATGGAAGGATCGGTGCTGCGTGTGCCGCCACATGCGGAGATTGCCAGTATCGATGCCCACCAGGCGGCGCTGCAAATGCAGGAACAGCTCACCCGCTGGCAGAGGAATCACTCGGGTGGAGGTTTTGGGGCGCCACCGGTACAAGCCAGTGTCCAGACCACCCTTATGGAGCAAGGTAGAGCCGGGGCGGCTGGGGCGCCCATTTCCGCAGCCTCGTCAGCGAAGGGTCGTTTGCATGTGTTGGCCGCGTCCGAGGATACCGAAGCGCACGCGAGCGCAACGCTTGCCGATCAGGCACTGGCGCCGACGCAGCGGAACATCCTGCGGCTGCAGCAGCAGCTTGCCCTGGTGGCCGAGCGCAATGCCAATCTGGCATCCGCCAACGAGCGGCTCCAACAGCAGACGAGCTCGCTGAAAAAAGAGTTGATCGGTCTAAAAGGTATTGGCAATTTGCCGCTCGATGAAGCTGTTCCTGCGCCTGCGGCTGAACCCGCGCCAGCGCAAGGAGGTGAATCGGCAAGCGGGGCACAGCAAACAAGCGCCGTCGACACGGGCAGCGAGAGTGCTTCTGAGATGCCGTCGTCCAGTTATCTGGAAACGACCGAGCACCCGGCCAACGGCCGGGATGCGGTGGCCGGTACCAGTGGATCGGGCGGATCGCAGTCGACGACCGTGGCGGGCATCCCCGAAAGCGAATCGGCCTCAAGCCGCGTTGAACCGGAGGCCACTGCCAACCCGCAGACCAGCCCTTCGCTCAAAACGCGGCTGCTAGCCTATTTGCCGCTGGAGGCCAAGCGGGTTGGTTTGCTTGGCATGGGCTTGCTGTTGGTACTGATGCTGCTATGGGCGGCTCGCCGCCGTAGTGCCGCCACCCGGCGGCGTACGCTCCCACCGGCAGCGGTTGGTTCGGCTGGGGCGCAGGCGGTAACGAGTGTTGAGTCGGCCGGCACCAGAGCGAGCCTTGGCCGCGCCGATGTGCGGGCGCAGGCGAGCTCTGCGCTGGACGAGAGCAATCTGCTCGATGAGGCCGAGGCTTATATCGCATACGGCCGCTATGACCGAGCGCAGGAGCTCCTGGATCATGCCTTGGGCGAGCATCCCGATAACCGAGAACTCCGGCTGAAGCTGCTGGAGATTCTGGCGGCGCAAGGCGACCGTGGTGGCTTCGAAGCCGAAGCGCAGGTTCTACATACGCAGCTTGCCGACGAGTCCGATTGGCACTGGCAGCGGGCGATCGAGCTGGCGCGGCGTATCGCCCCCGACCATCCGCTATTCAACGGCGCGTTGTCGCTCGAGGCCGAACCGGAAGCCACGCCAGCGCAGCCTGAACAGGGGGATCGCGGCGTAGCAACCACGGCCGAATCGGTAGCCACGCCAATGGCGCAGATGCAGGCTAGCGAAGCCGATTTCGAGCTCAACGTAAGCGAGCTGGCATTGGAGCAGCCCGGTAGCTTGGGCGAAGCAGGGCTGCAGCCGATGGCTGAGCGCCAGGAAAGCGCCGTACTCGAGTTTGATTTGGGTGAGATCGAGGCGTTTGCATCACAACGCGCAATGGCGGTTGCGGCATCCGCCTCCGCCGGGGACTCGGCCGATGAGTTGGGCTCGCTGGATTTCTCTCTGCCCGAGGATTGGGCGGCTCAGCCGGGGGGCACGCCGGGCAAGGGCGGCGGTAATGACCAAGACGTACTGCAGGGCAGTGATTTCGCCTTGCAAAATGAGCTTGAGTCGGAAGGGGAGAGCGCGGCGAAAACGCCGGAGGATTCGATGAGCTCGGACGAGGCGGGCACCAAACTCGATCTGGCGCGTGCCTACCTTGATATGGGTGATACGGCTGGGGCGCGGAGCCTTCTCAACGAGGTCGTGACGGAAGGCAATGCGGCGCAACAGGGCGAGGCGCAGGACTTGCTACGGCAGGCCGGATGATCGTTTACCCCGGCTGATCCTTGCCTAACAGATCCTTGCGCCATGCGATGCAACCCTTGGCGGGACGGTGGAGCTGCTTATGCTCTTTCCCACAGCCGGGCCAAGGGGGGGCGGCTATCAAGGGGGGCGGCTATGGCCGCACTCAGCGGCCGAGGCGTTGAATCGACCGGTTGGCGCCATATCGGCTAGGCTGCGTGCGACTGTTTATCCGCACGCGCCGATTATTCAAGCCCGCTGAGATTTCCACCCCACCTGCTTCCCATGGTCGCGTATTCCGTGCATTCTGCGCGAGCAAAAGCTTCTTTTAAATTTAGCGAACGGCCTGTTTTCCATGCGGGTTGCGCTTGGCATTGAATATGACGGCAGCCGGTTCAGTGGCTGGCAGCGCCAATCGCATAGACCTTCCGTGCAGGTGGCATTGGAGGAGGCGTTGTCACGGGTGGCCGACCACTCGGTCACCGTGACCTGCGCGGGACGCACCGACGCGGGTGTGCATGCCACTCACCAGGTCATTCATTTCGATAGCGCCGCGCCGCGTCCGTCGCGGGCCTGGGTCCGTGGCGTCAACTCCAATCTGCCGAGCGATATTCGGGTAACCTGGATGCGGACGGTGCCGCAGGATTTTCACGCCCGCTTCGCCGCTACGGCGCGGACCTACCGTTACGTGATTCTGTCCCGAGCGGTGCCGCCGGCACTCCACCACCGACGGGTGGCGTGGACTTACCACCCGCTCCAACTATCCGCGATGCGCACCGCGGCGCAATACCTGCTGGGCGAGCATGATTTCTCCTCCTACCGGGCGCTGGCCTGCCAGGCGCGCCACCCCGTGCGCACGGTGCATCGCCTGGATATTACTCGCTGCGGTGATTACTTCTATGTCGACGTGACAGCCAATGCATTCTTGCACCACATGGTGCGTAATATCGCCGGGGTGCTGCTTAGCATCGGCTCTGGGGCGCAGCCGCCGCAGTGGTCGTGGGAGGTTCTGCAGGCGCGGGATCGCACGGCCGGTGGTGTTACCGCGCCGGCAGAAGGGCTTTATTTGGTCGCGGTGCGCTACCCGGCTCAGTTCGCTATTCCCGAACGCGGCGAGCTGCCGGTTTTTGCGTGACCCTCGCTGGCAGGGTACCATTAGGCATCTTCCTTGATCACGGACCTTGGCTCGATCCATACGGGACCGCGCGGTTGCGTACACGCATCAAAATCTGCGGACTGACCCACCCGGATGCCGCTGTCGCGGCCGCGCAGCTGGGTGTCGATGCTGTTGGGCTGGTTTTCTACGAGCGCAGTCCGCGGCGGGTATCATTGCGCTGTGCCCGTGAAATCGTCGCGGCGCTGCCGCCGTTCGTAACGGTAGTCGGGCTTTTCCTCGATGCGCCGGCAGCGCAGGTGGAAGAGGTTCTCGCGGGCGTGGCGCTCGATGTACTGCAATTCCATGGCACGGAGGAGCACGCTTATTGCGTGCAGTTCCGTCGCCCTTATATCAAGGCCGTGCCTATGGGTGCGGCTATCGATCCGGTCGCTTATGTTCGCGCCTATCCGGATGCCGCCGGTTTGTTGCTGGACAGTCATCGACTCGGTCAAGCCGGCGGCAGCGGCCAGGCCTTCGATTGGCAACGGGTATCGCAGGATTTGGGATGCCCCATCGTGTTAGCCGGAGGGTTGCATGTCGGCAATGTCGCGGCGGCAATCACGGCAACGCGCCCTTGGGGCGTGGATGTCAGTAGCGGAGTAGAGACGAGGCCTGGTGTCAAGGATCCCGCGCTTATGAGCGCATTCGTCAAAGAGGTTGCTCGTGTCCAAGGTGGCTATGTCGAGTAAGGTGTCGATCGATTATGGCGAATTCCCGGATGCCGGCGGACATTTCGGCCGATATGGCGGCCGATTCGTGCCGGAGTTGCTGATGGCGCCGCTCGAAGAGCTGGCGCAAGCTTATGCCCGCTACCGCGAGGATCCGCTGTTTTTGGCGGAGCTTGAAGCCGATTTCGCCCATTACGTGGGCCGACCCAGCCCGCTTTACTATGCTCGGCGCTGGTCGGAGCAACTCGGCGGAGCCCGAATCTATCTCAAGCGTGAGGATCTCAACCATACCGGCGCTCACAAGATCAACAACACCATGGGGCAGGCACTGCTTGCGGCGCGAATGGGCAAAACGCGCCTTGTTGCGGAAACCGGGGCCGGCCAGCACGGTGTGGCAACGGCTACGGTGGCAGCCCGCCTGGGCCTGGAATGCGTGATCTACATGGGCGCGGCGGATGTACAGCGTCAGTCTGTGAACGTCTACCGGATGCGATTGCTCGGTGCTAAAGTCGTCGCTGTCGAAGCTGGCACGCGCACTCTCAAAGATGCCCTCAACGAAGCCTTCCGCGATTGGGCTGCCAACGTCGACGATACTTTTTACATTATCGGCACGGTGGCGGGACCGCATCCTTATCCAGCAATGGTGCGGGATTTTCAGACGGTAATCGGGCGTGAGACTCGCAGGCAGATCCTCGAGCGTGAAGGCCGTCTGCCGGATGCGCTGGTTGCCTGCGTCGGCGGTGGTTCCAACGCCATGGGGCTGTTTCACCCTTTCCTCGCTGAGGCCGGCGTCCGGCTCTATGGTGTGGAGGCCGGCGGTGAGGGGTTGGCTGGTGGTCGGCACGCAGCGCCGCTTGCGACCGGTCGCCCGGGGGTGCTGCACGGCAATAGGACTTATCTAATGGAGGATGCCGACGGGCAGATCCTGCCCACGCATTCGATTTCGGCCGGTTTGGACTACCCCGGCGTGGGGCCTGAGCATGCTTGGCTCAAGGACATCGGCCGGGCCGAATACGTCGATGCCACCGACCGTGAGGCGCTTGCGGCGTTCCATACGCTGACTCGGGCCGAGGGGATCATGCCCGCTTTGGAGAGCGCGCATGCTTTGGCCTGTGCTGATCGCTTGGCCCGCACGATGACGCCGGATCAAATTATCGTGGTGAATCTATCAGGCCGGGGGGATAAAGATATCAATACCGTGGCCGCCCTGGAAGGGATGGAACTATGAACCGTATCGAGCGCCGTTTCGCCGCTTGCCGTGAACGCGGCCGTAAGGCGCTGATTTCTTATATTACCGGTGGAGATCCGCGGCCTGACGCTACTGTGCCGTTGCTGCAGGCATTGGTGGAGGGGGGGGCCGATATCCTGGAAGTGGGAATCCCATTTTCTGACCCCATGGCTGACGGCCAAGTCATTCAAGCGGCTTGCGAGCGCGCGCTGGCGCATCGAGTCAACATCCGACGGATTCTAGAGATGGTCCGCGAGTTTCGCGTGGACGATGCGCACACCCCGGTGGTCCTGATGGGCTATCTCAATCCCATCGAACAGATGGGTTATGCGGTTTTTGCCCGGGAAGCCGCTACTGCGGGTGTGGATGGCATCCTGTGCGTGGACCTACCGCCGGAGGAAAGCCAGTCCTTTGTCGAGACGCTGCAGGCAAACCAGCTCGATCCGATCTGGCTGATCGCGCCGACTACCCAGGCCGGGCGTATTCACCGTATTTGCGAGGTGGCGCGCGGTTTTGTCTATTACGTATCGCTCAAGGGAGTCACCGGTGCCGACAGTCTGGATGTCAGTGACGTCGCCGTGCATCTGGCGAACATCCGCGCGGCCACGCGGCTGCCGGTGGGCGTGGGGTTTGGTATTCATGATGCCGCTGCCGCGGGTCGCATTGCCGCCGTGGCCGATGCCGTGGTGGTTGGCAGCGCGCTCGTTGCGCAAATCGAAGCCCATCAGAGCGAGCCGGAGGTTATGTATGGCGTCGTGCGGGAGTTGATTGCCGATATGCGCCGCGCCATGGACGCCGCGGTGGTAAAAATCGCGCTGGGCGGAGAGCGATGAGCGACGGGACATATATGAGTTGGTTCCAGAAACTGATGCCCTCCCGGATCCGCACGGAGGCCAACAATCGGCGTAGCCGCAATATCCCTGAGGGACTCTGGACCAAATGTGACGCTTGCAACAGCGCGCTCTACCGACCGGAGCTAGAGCGCAGCTTTGAGGTCTGCCCGAAATGCGCCTATCACATGCGCATCGGGGCACGGCGGCGTCTGGAATTGTTTCTGGATGAAGGGGCACGAAGCGAACTGGCTGAAAATGTGCAGCCGGTAGATGCGCTACGCTTTCGCGACAGTAAGAAATACAAAGAGCGCTTGGCTCAGGCTCAAAAAGGGACTGGCGAAAAGGATGCCTTGGTCGTTATGCAAGGCGGGATATACGGCATTCCGGTGGTGGCCGCTGCTTTCGAATTCCGTTTCATGGGCGGCTCCATGGGCTCGGTGGTGGGCGAGAAAATTGTTCGTGCCGTCAATGCGAGCTTGCAGGAACGCATTCCGTTGATCTGTTTTTCGGCAAGTGGTGGAGCGCGGATGCAGGAGGCGCTGCTCTCGCTTATGCAGATGGCGAAGACCGCCGCTGCATTGGGGCGGTTGTCCGATGCGGGCATCCCTTTTATCTCCGTTTTGACGGACCCCACGATGGGGGGGGTCTCGGCCAGTCTGGCCATGCTCGGCGATGTGAACGTCGCCGAGCCGGGGGCTTTGATCGGCTTTGCCGGCCCTCGGGTCATCGAGCAGACTGTTCGTGAGACTCTGCCGGATGGTTTCCAGCGCAGCGAATTTCTGTTGCAGCACGGGGCCATCGACCTGATCGTGGATCGTCGCGAGATGCGGCCGCGGTTGGCAAGCCTGCTGGCCATCATGACCCATAGGCCGCCGCCGAGCATCAAACCTCTCGCCGTCGTGACCTGAATCGCATGCACCGCTCCAGCCTGCGAGATTGGCTGCGCTGGCAAGAAGGGCTCCATCCCCGAACGATCGAGCTCGGGTTGCAGCGCGTGGCGGCCGTTGCCAAGCGTTTGGGCGTTGACCGCACCGGCGCGCCTGTCATTACCGTCGGCGGTACGAACGGCAAAGGTTCTACCGTTGCCTACCTAGAGGCGATGCTATGGGCGTTGGGCTATCATCCGGGCACGTATAGCTCTCCTCATGTGCAGCGCTACAACGAGCGTATCCGTATCGACGGCCGGGAGGCGACGGATGAAACCATCGTTGCCGCCTTCGAGGCGGTGGATGAGGCGCGCGCGGATATCCCGCTGACGTACTTCGAATTCGGCACGCTGGCCGCCTTGCACCTCTTTCGAGCTGCCAAATGCGACGTCTGGTTGCTTGAGGTTGGGATGGGCGGGCGGTTGGATGCGGTTAATATCCTAGCAGCGGATGTGGCCGTGCTGACCAATGTCGAGCTCGACCATACCGATTGGCTCGGCCACGATCGTGACAGCATCGGTCGGGAAAAGGCCGGCATTATGCGCCCGAATCGCCCCGTGATCCTCGGCTCGGCGGCTATGCCGCGCGCCGTGATGGCACATGCGAGGTGCCTCGGAAGCGACACGCGCCGGCTGGGGCGAGAGTTCGATTTCGGCGCGCCAGTTGGAGCGGTGCACTGGTGGTGGCGCGGCCGAAGCGCCCACTTGTCCGAGTTGCCTTTACCGGGCTTATCAGGGCAGCATCAGCTGGCTAACGCTGCGGCTGCCCTGGCCGCGTTGGAGGCATTCGGCGAGTCAGCCACGCGCTTGGCTGCCGCAGCGCGGCGCGGTCTGCCGCGGGTTCGCTTGCCGGGGCGAGCGCAGTGGTTTGCCGGGCCGCCGGATTGGCTTTTGGATGTCGCGCATAATGCCGCCGCCGCCACTCGTCTGGCGGCGTTGCTGCGCGCCAGATCTGGGCCGGGTCGAGTGCGTTGTGTCTTCGGGCTATTGCAACGCAAGGATCTTGCTGGCGTTGTTGCGCCATTGTTACCGTTGGTGGATCAGTGGTATCTGCTCCAGCTAGCCGATGATGAAGCGTTGGCGGCGGCGCGCGTAGCCGCTCACCTGCGAGCCTATGAGGCGCAGATCGCCTCGATTGGATCGGCACACGAATTGGTGAACCGAGTTCATGGCGAGGCGGACATGGCTGATTGCATCGTTGCGTTCGGCTCGTTCCGGGTGGTTGCGGAAATTCTGCACGAGCTGCGCTTACTTGGCCGCCTACGATAGATGTCCAATAACCGCCAGTCCAGTCCTTTTCGGCCCGGCTCGAGGTAGGTAACATGCTATGGATGTTCCAGCGCCTCGGGGAGAAGGAACGTGGAGCAGCGAGCCAAACAACGGCTGATTGGTGCAGTGATCTTGGTCGCGTTAGGGGTGATTTTCATTCCCATGCTGCTCCAAGGCCCCGTCGAGCGTGATCGCTCTGGTATTCCAGTTGAAATTCCGCCACGGCCACAAATAACACCGGTACCCGACATCCCCAAAGCCGCCGTGCTGCACGAGCCTGCTCCCGGCGAGCAGTTGGCTGAGCGCCCTCCGCCAATAGGGGCGGCGCCGGCGCACTCGGAGGCTGCGGCGAATCGGTCGGCGTCGACGCCGACCGACGACCGCGAGCGCCGCAGCTCCCCGCCGGTTTCGAAATCGGCGGTTTCCGCCGGCGGTGGTGCCAACCGGATGACAACGGCCTGGGCCGTGCAAGTAGGCAGTTTTCGAGGGCGGGATAATGCCAACGCTTTACGACAAGAGCTGCGCCAGAGCGGTTTCAGCACCTACATCGAACAGACCCAATATCGACACAAGCCGCTTTTCCGTGTACGTATCGGTCCAGTCGTCGATCGTGACAAAGCCGAGCAACTGGCTGCTCGGTTGCATGAGCAACATGGCATAAAGGCGCTGGTGGTGGGAAAATAGCGACTGCGGCCATATAAACCTTCTAGCGCTCTGGGACAGCCAGATCGCAAACGGCTTGTTTGCATCTGTGGCGTGTATGAACTGGTTGGATTACCTCTTCAGCGGTATTATCGCGGCCTCCGTACCATCAGCCTAGTGCGGGGATTCGTGCGCGAGGTATTGTCCATCGTGGTTTGGATCGCTGCATTTTGGGTCAGTCTGCGTTTTGCCCGCCAGCTTGCGTTCTACCTGGATGACTATGTCCACTCGCCTACACTTCGTTTAATGATTGCGTTTGCCGGCCTGTTCATCGCCGTTTTGGTGCTGGGCGGAGTTGTGAATTATCTCGCCGGTATCTTGATCGGCAAGACCGGATTGAGCGGAACGGACCGAGTTTTCGGAATGGTATTCGGTGGCCTGCGTGGTGCGTTGATCGTGGGGCTGCTGGTTCTCATGGCGGGGCTCACCAGCATTCCGCGGGAGCGCTGGTGGCAGGAGTCCGTGTTGGCGATGCAGTTTCGCCCGTGGGTGTGTGCCGTTGGGGTGGGGCAATGGTTGCAAGGTTTGCGCTTGTATAGCCCGGTCGCGGCCAGGGATGACCCAGTCACCGGCACTCCGCTGCGCGAGTACTGGCAGGAATACTGTAATGCTGTCGAGCGTTGAGCAGCACTTAGTTAGATCGTCGCCGCGGCGGCGGCGTGGCTTTATCGAATGGGATAATCAGTTGACATGTGCGGTGTAATCGGCATGGTGGCCCGGGGTCCCGTTAATCAGGCGCTCTATGATGGGCTCACGGTGCTTCAGCATCGAGGGCAGGATGCCGCTGGGATCATGACCTACGACAACGGGCAATTGTATCTGCGTAAGAGCAGCGGTCTCGTGCGGGACGTGTTCCGAGCCCAGGACATGTTACAGCTGCGGGGTAACGTAGGCATCGGTCATGTGCGCTATCCTACCGCCGGTTGCGCCAGCCTGGCGGAGGCACAACCGTTCTACGTGAACTCACCATACGGCATCAGTCTCGCCCACAACGGTAATCTGACCAATGTCGAGCAGATAAAGCGCGAGCTCTACCTCGAGGATTTACGGCATATCAATACGAATTCCGACTCGGAGGTGTTGCTCAACGTCTTTGCCCATGAGCTGGGCGAGATGCGCAGACTCAAAATCGACGAGAACGATATCTTTTCGGCCGTGGCCGGTATCCACCGGCGACTATTTGGCGGTTATGCCGCCGTGGTTATGATCAACGGTTACGGCGTGCTCGGCTTTCGCGACCCTCATGGCATTCGCCCGCTATGCTTCGGTAAGCGTGAGACCGAGTATGGCAGCGAATACATGATCGCCTCTGAGAGTGTGGCGTTGGATGTGCTCGGTTTTCAGCTGGTGCGTGATGTGGCTCCTGGTGAGGCTGTATTCATCGATATGGATGGGCGGCTTTATACTCGGCAATGCGTCACCAATGCCATTTTGACCCCTTGCATCTTCGAGTTCGTCTATTTGGCGCGCCCCGACTCCATGCTTGACGATGTTTCGGTATACAAATCGCGGCTTAGAATGGGCCGGATGCTCGCCCGCAAGATCGCTCGAGACTGGGCGAGCCACGACATCGACGTCGTCATCCCGATCCCCGATACCAGTCGCACGGTGGCCTTAGACCTCGCCAATGAATTGGGTGTGGTCTATCGCGAGGGTTTTATCAAGAATCGCTATATTGGCCGTACCTTTATCATGCCGGGCCAGACCCAGCGACAATACTCGGTACGCCAGAAACTCAACGCCATTGAGTTGGAATTCCGCAATAAGAACGTCCTGTTGGTTGACGACTCGGTCGTGCGCGGGACCACCTCGCGGCAGATCGTTCAGATGGCTCGCGACGTGGGCGCAAATAAAGTCTATTTCGCCTCGGCCGCGCCGCCGGTGCGTTATCCCAATGTCTACGGCATCGACATGCCGGCGGCCAAGGAGCTTATCGCTTATGCGCGTACGGAGCCTGAGATCTGCAGTGCGATCGGCGCGGATCACCTCATATACCAAGACTTGCCGGATCTCATCGAGGCGGTCCGCGGGGGTAACGACAAGATCGAGCGCTTCGACTGCTCCTGTTTCACAGGTGAATACGTCGCGGGTGACATTACCCCAGACTATCTTCGCACGCTTGCGGTGTTGCGCTCTGAGGAAGTTAGGCGGTGCAGTGAGCGCAGCGAGGATGCCATGGGCTTCTGTGGAGTCTCCAATACGGCCATTTGACAGTCCTGGCGGCAGGATGGAAGATAATCGAACGGCGCTGGTTTGACTCTCAGCTTGCGGGCGCCCTAGAAATACGGCTAAAGCGAGATCGGCCCGCCGTGTAGATTTCGCAATGGCGGGCCTTGCGTTTCCGAGTCTCCGGTCTCGCTGCGCTCCGCCTGCTACGAGCTAATCCGTTGTCAGTGCGAGGTTGAGCCATGACCGATATCGACTTTCGGGAATTCGGAATTGCGACGCAGGCTCTGCGCGCAGGGCAGAGGCGAACGAACGAGCAAGAGCATTCCGAGCCGATCTTCCCCACCTCCAGTTTTACGTTTCAAAGCGCCGCCGAGGCGGCCGCCAAGTTCTCCGAGCAGCAGCCGGGCAACATCTACTCACGTTTCAGCAACCCGACGGTGCGAGCTTTCCAGGATCGCTTGGCGATCATGGAGGGCGGTGAGGCCTGTGTCGCCACGGCATCCGGTATGTCCGCTATCCTCACGACCTGTATGGCATTGCTCAACACCGGAGATCATATCGTCTCCTCCATAGGCATCTTCGGTACCTCGGTTTCATTGTTCGGCAATCATCTCCGGCGGTTTGGTGTACACACCGATTTCGTTCCGCTCACCGACTACGCCGCCTGGGAGGCGGCAATCCGTCCCGAGACGCGGTTATTGTTCCTAGAGACCCCATCCAACCCATTGACTGAAATCGCCGACATTGCCCGCTTGGCCGAGCTTGCCCATGCCAACGATGCCATTTTGGTGGTAGATAATTGCTTTTGTACCCCGGTATTGCAGCGACCGTTGACACTCGGTGCGGATATCGTGATTCACTCAGCCACCAAATACCTGGACGGCCAAGGACGTTGTGTGGGCGGTGCGGTGATTGGCAATGCCGAGCAGGTGGGCAAGCAAGTATTCGGTTTTCTGCGCACGGCGGGTCCTGCCATGAGCCCGTTCAATGCCTGGGTATTTCTCAAGGGGCTCGAAACTTTGGCGCTACGGATGCGCGCCCATTGCGAGAATGCGCTAGCGCTTGCCACCTGGCTCGCTGAGCAGCCTGGTGTGAGTCGAGTCCACTATCCGGGGCTCGCAACGCACGCGCAGCATGAGCTTGCCGCGCGCCAGCAAAATGGCTTCGGCGGTATCATATCCTTCGAGGTCGAAGGGGGACGAGAGGCCGCCTGGCGCGTGATCGACCATACGCGAGTGCTGTCCATAACCGCCAATTTAGGCGATGTGCGTACCACGATTACTCATCCGGCGAGTACCACCCATGGGCGAAATCCGCCGGCGCAACGCCTCGCGGCCGGAATCACCGAAGGTTTGATCCGGCTGTCGGTGGGCCTAGAAGACGTAGCAGATCTCTGCGCTGATCTCGACCGTGGGTTGGTAGCGGCGAGGAGTGAATGAGCCCTCGCGAGGCGCTATTAGCGATCTATCAGGCCGGTCTTGATGCGGTGCGGGGCGATAAGTGCGTCCGCCGGTGGTTGCGGCAACATCCGTGTGACAACGCCACGTACGCCATAGCCATCGGCAAGGCAGCTGCGGCTATGGCCCGCGGTGCCCTGGCGGCATGTGACCGCGCGATCGAGCGTGTTTTGGTGATCACTCGAGTGGGATATGGTGATTCGACGCTCGCCAATGATCCCCGGGTCGAGCAGTTGGAATCGGCACACCCGGTGCCGGATGCCCGCAGCTTGGCGGCGGGCGAACACCTGGTCCGGTTCCTGGAAGCCACCCCAGAGCAGGCACGCTTGTTGGTCATGATCTCCGGTGGCGCTTCCAGTCTCGTGGAATTGCTCCCCGACGGTAGCAGTCCCCAACGGCTTGCCGAGCTCAACCGGCGTTTGTTGGCGAGCGGCCTCGGTATCCATGAGATCAACTGCATCCGCAAGGCCGTTTCGCGCATCAAGGGCGGACGGCTGGCGCGGTGGGTCGCGGGGCGGTCCACGACCGTTTTGCTCATCTCGGATGTGCGTGACGATGATCCGGCGGTTATTGGTTCGGGGCTGTTGTTCCCGGACAGGCCGGCGAGCGGCTTGGAAACCCTACCGCTTGCGCTGCGCGGGCTCTGCCCGCTGGCCGAGCCCGCTCCAAAAGTAAACGATGTTCTGTTCCAGGCGATCCAATGGCAGGTCATTGCCAGTAATCGGCGAGCGCGGGCGGCGGCGGCGAACGCGGCCCATGCGCTGGGGTTACCCGTTAGCAATCACGAGGAGTTCATCGGTGGAGAAGCTGCTGTTGAGGGGCGGCGCATCGCGGAAGAACTCGCATATCTCGGTCCGGGCGTGCATATCTGGGGGGGCGAGCCGACCGTGAGCTTGCCGGAGAACCACGGGCGTGGTGGTCGTATGCAGACTTTGGCGCTGGCAGCGGCCATGTCTCTCGCCGGCCGCGATGACATTTGGCTGCTCGCGGCCGGCACCGACGGCGCCGATGGATTCAGCGAAGAGGCGGGCGCCTTGATCGACGGGCAAACCATCAGCCGGGGCTCGGCGGCCGGGGGGCATGCCAACGACGCCCTACTCGATGCCGATGCCGGGGGGTTTCTTGCCGGCAGCGGCGATCTCATACGTACCGGTGCGACCGGGACCAACGTAATGGATTTGATCATTGCGCTGCGGGTGGCCTGAGCGCTACCAGCGCGGGTGAGCACAGTGAACGGGCTTGACCGATTCTGAGCTACACTCGTGAGGGATGCTGGGTTGCAGAGCGACAACCGAGGAGGCAAGCTCATGGTAACCGCGATCGTGCTGCTGAACGCCGCCCGTGGCCGGGTCAATGAGATCGCGAGCGTGCTTGCAGAGATGGAAGGCGTCAGCGAAGTCTACTCCGTCGGCGGTCACTACGATCTGGTCGTGGTCATCCGCGTGCATGCCAACGAAGAGCTGGCCGATTTGGTCACCGAGCACATGCAGAGCCTTGAAGGCATCGAATCTACCGAGACCTTGATCGCCTTCCGGGCGTATTCCCGCCATGATTTGGAAAGCATGTTCTCGATCGGTCTTTGATCAGTCGCTTGGTGGATGCGGGCGTGGGCGCGAATAGAAGCTGTCAGGATGAGCGTTCGAATCAAGCGTATCTATGATGCTCCGGCCGATGACGATGGCTACCGAGTATTGGTGGATCGGGTCTGGCCACGTGGCGTATCCAAGCAAGCGGCACGGCTCGATCGCTGGCTTAAGGAGGTTGCCCCGTCCACTGAGCTTCGGCGTTGGTTCGGGCACGATCCGAGCCGCTGGGATGAATTCCGCAAACGCTATCGCGGGGAGCTGGAGGAGACCCCCGCGCTCGTGCAAGAGCTCGTGGATAAAGCGCGGAGCACTTCGGTGACCCTGCTTTTTAGCGCGCGAGATCGACAACATAATCAAGCCGTGGTATTGCGCGAGTGGCTCGAGGAACGGCTTGGCAGCGGCTGATTCGATTTTGCCCGGCAGTTTTCTCGGCGCTCGACCGCCAGCGAATGCGCAGCAGGCCGTGTGGATAAACGCTGCTTAGAGCTTAAAATGGAAAGATATGTTCAATCTCGTGGCTATCGGGCAGGGGAGAAGTTAGATTCAAGTTTTGCTCATGAGCACGGCGGGCAGCAATTGTACGCCGAGGGCTTCGCCTGTCGGGAATTAGCACGCATCTGGCGGGCGGACTTTGTTTTCTTATCCTGGCTTAGGGATCCAGCGTCATATGTGGTTTGATCGATTTCGCCGGCCCGGCTGGCAACATCGCAATCCCAAAGTACGTCAAGCCGCCGCTGCGAGTCTTGCCACTGCCGAGCCGGGCGAGTATGCCACGCTGGCCTCGCTCGCGGTGAGCGATCCCGCGCCCGCCGTGCGAGCAACGGCGGTCAAACGGCTTATCGCACTGGAGACGCTTTGCCAATGTGCCCAGGAGGACCCTGATGCCGCCGTGCGGGAGGCCGCGCAGACTCGCTATGGCCAGCTCCTGGCAGAGGGTTGCGAGACGCTTGATTATCCAAGTCGGGAGGTCGCGCTGCGAGCGTGCCAGGATGCCGGCGTGCTGGCGCAGGTGGCGCGCTTTGGTCGCGAGCCAGCGATCCGGGTGGCGGCATTGGAACGGCTGGACGATCCGTTAGTGTTGGAAGAGATAATCAACGGCGATGCCGTGGCGCGCGTGCGCCGGCGCGCCGTCGAGCGGGTTCGCGATGAAACCGTGCTGGCACGTGTTGAACGCGAGCGGCGGCGCACCGACCGCAAGGTCGCCCGTCTAGCGCGTGAGCGCCTCGATGAGCTACGTCGCCAGCGCGCGCGGCTAGAGGCTGTGCAGCGCGAGCGCGTAACGGTGATTGCCGCGTTGGAAGCACTCGCCGAACACCCGCGGAGTTCGGCTGTGGACGCTGAACGCCAGCGCCTGCTCAACCGCTGGGAAGCCCATGACGAGGGGGCGAGTCTCGAACTGCAGCAGCGTTTGGCCGTCGTCCTTGATGCCTTGGACAAGGCTTTACTGGCCGAGGCAAATGGCGAGCCACCGCTCCGGCCTGAGCACGCCCCTGAGGCAGACACTAACACGCAGCAGGAGCGGGCCGTGCCACTCGATAGCGTGTTTGAGGCGATAATCGCAAGCCCAGAGCCCACTTCTGAGGCTGTGGGGCAAGTCCAAAACCTGCTCGTGGGAACGCCTGATGAATCGGCTGTCGAGCCCAAGGGGCGAGTCGCCCAGGTGCGCGCGTGGTTGAATGCCGCACGCCGCTATTTGCAAGAGCGTATGGCCTTGCAGGCGGCGCTGGCTGGTGCGACTGAGCAGGACTGTGCTGATCTGCAGGCGCTTGAGCAACGAATCGCTTGGCCAAGCGATTGTCCCGTCCCCGTTTTGCTGCAAGAGGGGCGCCGGCTGATCGCCGCCTGTGAAAACAAAAAACAAAACCGGCGCCGACAGCAGCGCAAGGCTTGTATAGAGGAGCTGCAGCGGCAGCTCGATGACCTAGAGGCGGCACTGAGCGAGGGGCATTTGCGGCCCGCGCGACGTCTGTTGCAGCGCGCCGAGCAGCTCGCGCCAGAGATGGAGGGTTCGTTGCCGGAACGACTCGAGCGCCGCCTGCGGCACGCGACGATCCAGGTTGCGGAGCTACGGGATTGGCGACAATTCGCCGTGTTGCCCAAACAAGAGGCGTTGTGCCGCGCCATGGAGTCGTTGCTCGAGGATCCGGACCTTTCACCACCGGAGCGTGCCCGCCGCGTCCGTGACCTGCAGTCCGAGTGGAAAGCAACTGGTGGCTCCGATTCGACTCGGTCACAGGCGCTGTGGGAGCGCTTTAGCGGCGCGGCTGATCGGGCCTTTGAACCGTGTCGGGCATGGTTTGAAGCTGAGGCGCAGCGTCGCAAGCTCAATCTGATTGAGCGTGAACGCATTTGTGGTCAGCTGGCCGAATTCGTCGAGCAGGCCGATTGGGAGGCGATAGCCGGTAACACGTTGGAGCAGATTCGCGCTACGGCACGGGAGGAGTGGAGGCATTTCGGCCCTGTCGAGCGCGCGCAGTCCGGAACGCTGCACGAGCGATTCGAGGCGCTTATGGCGAGCTTGACGCAGCATATAGAGGTCAAACGGGCGGCTTATCGGGCATGCAAAGCGGAACTGGTGGATAAGGCCAGAGCGTTGCTCGATCACGACGATCTTGAGGCCGCAGCCAAACAAGCGAAACATTTGCAGCAGGAATGGAATGCGCTCGGTCCAGCGCGGTCGGCTGATCGAATACTCTGGAAGGCATTCCGTGCCGCCTGCGATGAGCTCTTCGCCAAGCGCGATGCGCAGCGTGAGCGTCGCCGCTCGCGGCGGACTCGGTTGCTCGAAGAAGCAGCGTTGATTTGTGCCCAATTAGAAACCTTAGCCGGGGCGGGTGGTTCGGCGGATCGTAATGCTCTGCGCAGAGATGCCGCTCGATTGCAATCCGCCTTCCAAGCGCTGGGTCTTCCCCAAGGGAAGGAGGGCCGGGCTTTGAGAGAGCGCTTTGAGGCCGTTGATCAGGCGCTGGCCGAGCGACTCCAACGGCTCGAGACGACCACGGCGCGCCGGCAATTCGCCGAGCTGAAGCGCCTGGCTGAGCTGAGCCGGGCCTGGGAGGCGGGTACAGGGGAGGCAGTTTCATCAGCAGGTATTATGGAGCTTCCCAAATGGTCTCTCGAGCCGCTGCAGCAGCGCTGGGCGGCAGTGGAAAATGGCAAGCCCAAAACCCCCGATCCGGAAGCAGCGCGGCGAATTTGTATACGCCTGGAGATCCTTGCGGGCATTGATTCACCATCGGTCGATGAAACGCTGCGTCTGGAGTTGCAGGTCGAGCGGCTCTCCGAGGGTATGGGCAGCGGCAAGGAGCCGTTGCGGTGCCAGGAAGCGCAACGATTGGCGGCGCAATGGTATGGCATGCCAGGGGGCGAGGCGTTACAGGAGCGAGTCGATGCGGCGCTGGACCGCCTTTGCTTCTAACTTGGGCTATCCCTGCTGGTGGCGGCTTCGGCATGCCGTGGTGTTGCTGTCGGCCTCAGCCTGCGCCCGCCTCGGCTGATTAGGAGATGTGAGATGAGTCGTGAGCCCGACCTCATTTGTGTTGAGGTTGCCTATGCAACCGCCGCTGAGCAGGTCATCGTGTCGATGCAGGCGCGCTCGGGCATAACCGTCGCAGAGGCGATCCACCGTTCGGGGATTCGGCAGCGTTTCGGCGAGATCGACCTTGCGCGCCAGAAGGTTGGCATATTCAGCCGACCGGTTGAGTTGACGCAGCGGCTGCGCCACAAGGATCGGGTGGAGATTTACCGCCCTTTGCTCGCCGATCCCAAAGAGATGCGCCGGCGGCGCGCTGCGCGAATCGGCGCTGCAGGGCGTGCTTCATCGGCGCGCCGATAGGCGTGGTTTGTTCTCGGAGTCGCGCCGCAACAGTGGGCTTGCGGATGGTAACGCGTAGCCTTTGGCTGCTTGTAAGTGGTTGCTTTCATCGAAAAAAAGCGTTAGCTGACGCTGTGTGGGGGGGGCGCCGTTGCGCGGGTCGTGCAAGTAGACATAATCCCAACGGTTGGTGTGGAATGGGTCTTGAATGGTGGGGGTGCCGAGCAGGAATTGAACTTGCTGTGGTGTCATGCCGGGCCGCAACTGCCTGACTTTGTCCGCGCTGAGGACTGTGCCTTGCTCCAGCGCCGGACGGTAGACGAAGGGCAGCTGTGATACGGAGCATCCCGAAAGTAACAAAGAAGTGATGTATACTACAGTTGTTACTATGAATGCAGTGCGCATCGACATCGTTTCCTCACTCCAAACCGAGCGCATGATAGCGCAGCTGGCAAACGTTGCATACGAGCCGGGGAGGCGTTTTGGAATCCAAAGACCTTAGAAAGGCCGGTCTTAAGGTTACGCTACCGCGAACGAAGATACTTGAGATCCTGGACCAAAATCGGCATCAGCATATGTCCGCCGAAGATGTCTACCGCTGCCTTTTGGAGGCAGGGGAGGACATTGGACTCGCCACTGTTTATCGTGTTTTGACACAGTTCGAAGCGGCGGGACTTGTCCAGCGTCACAACTTCGAAGGCAATCAGGGCGTCTTCGAGCTCAACAAGGGCGAACACCACGATCATATGGTATGCACCGAATGCGGTGGAATCGAAGAGTTCATGGACGCGATTATTGAAGATCGACAGGAATTGATCGCCCATGATCATGGTTTCGATTTAACCGCCCATTCAATGATTCTATATGGGCGCTGCCGGAAATGCCGTGGCAAGCGTTGAGCGCTTCGCTGATGAGCTAGGGCATGCGCGTTGCCTGTCAAGAGGGTGACTGCGGTGTTAAGCATAGGTAAGGGGGGAGTGTGTTTGCCGGCCGAATTGACGTCCGCCAAAGGAACAAATTATGTGCTGGTTTCAATCCGCTCGCTGTAGCATCTCGCGAGCGTGGTTGACAGTGTTTTCCGTGATTTCCAAGCCGCCCAGCATGCGGGCGATTTCGTAGGTCCGGCTGGTTTCGTCAAGCGGCTCGACGCGGGTTCGCGTGCGATCAGGGTGGGTTTGTTTGCAGACGCGCAGCTGGTGATGGGCTTGAGCCGCGACCTGGGGCAAGTGTGTGACGCAGAGCACTTGATGGTGGGCGCCGAGCTGGCGGAGCTTGCGTCCAACCACCTCGGCCACGGCCCCGCCGATGCCGCTGTCGGCTTCATCGAAAATAAGCGTGGGAATGCGGGTCGTGCGTGCCGTAGCCACCTCGAGGGCGAGACCGATGCGGGCGATTTCGCCGCCGGAGGCGATCTTGTTGATTGGGCCGAAGCGCTGATCGGGCGCGGTACGGACCTCGAAGCATATGTCATCCATACCATGCGGACTGATGGTTTTTGCAGCGCGATTGACGACTTGTATCTTGAGCTCACCGGTGGGCATCCCGAGCTCGTGGATGAAGCTCGTAACGTGTTCTTGTAAGATAAGGGCCGCGCGCTGACGCGCGTTGCTGAGCTCGGCGGCCGCGGCATAGTATTCAGTCTCAACTTCGGCCATTCGCTTGGTAAGCTCAGTGAGCCGCGCGCCGGCCGATTCCTGTTCGTCGAGCTCGTTGCGCAACACTTGCAAGCGCTCGATCAGCTCCTCGGGGCGCACTCGATGCTTCCGGGCCAGGTCGGAAATTTGCCCCAGGCGCTCCTCCACCTGCTGGAGCCGGTCGGAATCCACCTCGATGCCGGTAACGAAATGGCGTAGGGTTTCGCAACCTTCGCCGATCTGCACCAGCGCCTCATTGAACAACCCATAGGCTGTGGCAATAGCCGGGTCCAGGTCGGTCCGCCCAGCGAGCTGACGGACGGTCCCGCCGAGCACGTTTTGGACCGCTTGCTCGTCTTCATAGAGTCCGGCGATAACCGACTGACAGATGGTGATAAGCTCTTCGGCGGAGGCCAGCCGGCGCTGCTCGCGATTGAGTTCTTCGAGTTCGTTGGCGTCCGGATTGAGCCCCATCAACTCGTTTACCTGGTAGCGTAAGAGCTCTATCTGGCCAACGCCGCGTTCCTGGCCGTTTTGCAAGTGCTGAATGGCGGTGTGTAAGCGGCGGTGCGCCTGGTAGTGTTCGCCCACCCGCGCTACTCTGGTGGTGTGACCGCCAAACGCGTCCAGGATTTCACGCTGGATGTCGCGTCGACGCAGAGATTGGTGGGCGTGTTGGCCATGGATTCCGATGAGCCGACTACCAAGCGCTGCAAGCTGTTGAAGCGGGACGGGCCGGCCGTTGATGTAGCTCTGGGAGCGGCCGTTGCGTTGTAAGACGCGGCGTAAAATGCATTCGTCGCCGGCGTCAAGATCGTGTTGTCGGAGCCACTCACGGGCTTGCCAAGCATCGTCCAGATCGAAGGTGACATGAATCTCTGCACGCTCGGCGTGGTTGGGTAGGACGGAACTGTCGGCACGGTCACCGAGGCACGTCCCGAGTGCATCGAGCAGAATGGATTTGCCGGCCCCTGTCTCTCCGGTCAGAGTTGTCATGCCCGGCTCGAAGGCGATTTCGACAGTGTCGACGATCGCGAAATTCCGTATGTGGATTCGCCGCAGCATGAGCTATATCCTTGAGACGCTGAGTGCTGTAATTTCAGCTGAAGTGAGTTCCTCCCCAGCATAATTTGGCCCGCAGAATTCCGAAATAGCGGTAGCGAGGTGGATGGATCAGGTGTACTTTGCGGGTGCATTTGCGTATCATGATACGTCCTTCGTTAACCAACCCCAGGTCTTCCTGGCCGTCGCAACTTACCCGAGTTTGCTTTAGCGAGCCCGGATGCACGGCGATCTCGATCGTGCTCTCGGCGCTGATCACCAATGGGCGATTGCTCAGGGTGTGCGGGCAGATCGGCACCAGAGCGATGGCGTCCAGATTCGGATGCATAATCGGCCCTCCGCCTGACATGGCATACGCCGTCGACCCCGTGGGCGTGGCTACGATCAGCCCGTCGGAGCGGTGCCGATTGGCGAGCTCACCATCGATATAGGTCTCGAAATCGATCATCCGCGCCGTATTCCATTTATGCAATACGACATCGTTCAGAGCGATTCCGTGACTCAGGACCTCTTCGCCACGGTGAATTTCCGCAGCGAGCAACATCCGGTCATCGGCGATGAACTCTCCATTGAGCACGGCGTCGATTTCGTCGAGATGGCTAGGAGGCACATCGACCAGAAAGCCCGTGCGGCCACGGTTGACACCGAGGATCGGCACCTCATGATCGGCGAGTAGACGGGCTGCATGCAACAACGTGCCGTCACCTCCGACGGCAATGAGCAGATCGGCGTTTTGGATCAGTACAGCCCGCCCGCAGCGGTCGCCGTCCGGTATCTGAGGGGCGCTCTCGGCGTCGAGCAAGACCGGATGACCGATCCTCTGGAGATGCCGGGCAATACGCGTTATGGTATCCGCAGTATCGGGATCGTTGGCTTTGCCCATGATTCCAATCGTGTGAAAAGACTGCATCGTAGCGTCGTTCCTCGCCATCCGCCGCCAAGTTATCATGTTGGTCCTAGTCGGCCAATTGCCTTCGCTATACGCGTTGCCTCTGCCGTGGGCGGTGCGGCGTTTGCCGGTATCGTATGGTGCGGGGCTTTATTGACACTGTGGAGGTCGGCTGTTAGCTTGCCGTTAGCACTCTAGGTCATAGAGTGCCAATGAAGTGAGTCTGAAAACTCATGACACGTAGAACTGCTCCCGCGCGAAGCGGTAGGTCTTGGCCGTCGGCAGCTTCCCCGAAAAGAAAGCTTGCCGATCCGATTCTTGAGGAGCGCGCTCAGCAGCTGCTGAAGGCTTTGGTGCAGCGTTATATCCGCGAGGGCCAGCCGACAGGGTCGCGTACTCTCACGCGCGAGTCGGGTTTGAATCTCAGTCCGGCTACGGTTCGCAATATCATGGCGGATTTGGAGGAAGCGGGCTACGTTCGGGCGCCGCATACATCGGCCGGCCGGATACCGACCGACCTTGGCTACCGTTTCTTCGTTGACAGTCTACTCACCGTGAATCCGTTGCGGGAGTGGGAGATCGAGCAGTTGCGCATTCGCCTGGATCGTGGCACCAATGCCGATGTATTGATCGATTCGGCGTCCAACTTGCTCTCTGGGTTGACACAGTTAGCCGGGGTCGTAACCATACCGCGCCGCCACACCGGCTCGGTGCGGCAGCTGGGCTTCCTACCGCTGTCCGAGCGGCGGGTTTTGGCGATTTTAGTGGTCAACGAGCATGAGGTGCAAAACCGCGTATTACAGACCGGGCGAGATTATAGCGGTGCCGAACTCGAGCATATCGCCAACTACCTCAATGCCGAATTTGGCGGCAAGAACATCGAGCAAATCCGCGCGGCGCTACTCGATGCCATGCACCAGGACCGCAAAGAGATGACCGAGTTGATGAGTTTGGCCATAGAGGTAGCGCAGCGTCTGTTCACGCGGCCCGAGGGTGAGGATGAGGATGACGACTATGTGATGGCCGGCGAGACCAATCTCATGACCTTCGCCGAGTTATCTGATATCGAAAAGCTCAAGCAGCTATTCGAGGCGTTCAATCATAAGCGGGATATTATCCATCTGCTCGACCGTTGCTTGACGGCGGACGGGGTGCAGATTTTTATTGGCCAGGAATCAGGCTATGAGGTCTTTGATGGCGTTAGCTTGGTAACCTCACGCTATCAGAGCGACGATGGGGTGTTGGGTGTGCTCGGTGTCATCGGGCCAACCCGGATGCCCTACGGTCGGATCATTCCAATCGTCGATGTGACGGCGAAGCTGCTTGGGCATGCCTTGAATCCACACCACTGAGCCCCAAATAAGGCGTAGCGTTCGCCTTACCCGGGGCAAGCGTTAATTTATTGCGGGTGTTTTCGTACCGTCTGCTCGGAGAAAACGATGGCGGAAGAGGAACGCAACGAAGCTCAGCGCGACGATGAGCCGTCTGCGCAGGCCCATGGCGAGCCGGATGCACAAGGGAATGAGTCGATCGAGCGGCTGCAACAAACCGTCGAACGCTTGACTATCGAGTGTGAGTCGGCGCGCACGCGGGCCGAGGAAAATTGGAATCAATTTTTGCGCGCCCGCGCCGAGTTGGAGAATCAGCACCGACGCTCGCAGCGGGACGTTGAACAAGCCCATCGATACGCGCTCGAGAAGTTTGCAAACGAGCTACTGGGGGTGCGGGACAGCTTGGAAATGGGGGTAAGCGTCGCGCAGGAAACCCACGTCGACGTGTCCAAATTACGGGAAGGTGTGGAGCTCACGCTCAAGATGTTGAATCAGGTCATGGAGAAATTCGATATCCATGAAGTCAATCCACAGGGCGAGCGTTTCGACCCCGAGAGGCACGAGGCGATGGCGGCGCAGGAATCCGCTGAGCACGACCCGAATACGGTCATCCACGTAGTGCAAAAAGGCTATCTGCTGGGCGACCGGCTGCTGCGCCCCGCGCTGGTGATCGTTTCCAAGCCCGACAACCACCGCCCCTCCGGCGGCGAGATCGATGAGCAGGCTTGAAATACCCACGCCCGGCCGCATTTAACCAGTCAGATCTTGAATTTAGCACTTGCACGCCGAAGTGAAGAGGTGAGAGAGGGAGCACAGACTTATGGGTAAGATCATCGGCATTGACCTGGGCACCACGAACTCTTGCGTGGCCGTGATGGAAGGGGGCAAGCCTCGGGTAATCGAGAACGCCGAGGGCGATCGTACGACGCCATCCGTGGTGGCGTTTACCGAGGACGGCGAAATTTTGACCGGCGCACCGGCCAAGCGACAAGCGGTTACCAATCCGGAAAACACGGTTTATGCCGTCAAGCGCTTGATTGGCCGACGCTACGAGGAAGAAGTCGTGCAGCGCGATGTACGGGAGATGCCGTACAAAATCGTTCGGGCCGACAACGGTGATGCTTGGGTGGAGGTGCACGGCAAAAAGATGGCTCCTCCGGAGATCTCGGCCCGGACATTGATGAAAATGAAGAAGACCGCCGAGGATTATCTCGGTGAAGAGGTAAAGGAGGCGGTGATTACCGTGCCCGCCTACTTCAACGATTCCCAGCGCCAAGCGACCAAAGACGCCGGTCGCATTGCCGGTCTCGAGGTCAAGCGCATCATCAATGAGCCCACCGCGGCCGCGCTGGCTTACGGTTTGGACAAGCGGGGTGGCGACCGCAAGGTGGCCGTCTTCGATCTAGGCGGTGGCACGTTCGATATCTCCATCATCGAGATCGCCGAGGTCGAAGGCGAGCACCAGTTCGAGGTGCTCTCCACGCACGGCGATACTTTCCTCGGCGGCGAAGATTTCGACCGCGCGATCATCAGTTACCTGATCGCCGAGTTCAAAAAGGATCAGGGCATCGACCTCGGCGGCGATCGCCTGGCGATGCAGCGGCTTAAGGAGGCCGCCGAGAAAGCTAAGATCGAGCTGTCCTTTGCCCAGCAAACGGAAATCAATCTGCCCTATATTACGGCGGATCGTGCCGGACCGAAGCATTTGAACCTGAAGCTGACCCGGGCCAAGCTCGAGGCTCTGCTCGAGGACATCATCAAGCGTACCATCGAGCCGTGCAAGATTGCGCTAAAAGACGCCGATCTGTCCGCCTCCGATGTCGATGAGGTGATTCTCGTCGGCGGCCAGACCCGGATGCCGAAGGTACAGAAATTGGTTGAGGAGATTTTCGGCAAGGAGCCGCGCAAGGACGTCAATCCCGATGAGGCCGTGGCGCTCGGCGCGGCCGTGCAAGCCGGAGTGCTCGGCGGCGACGTCAAAGATGTGTTGCTGTTGGACGTAACACCACTGTCTCTGGGTATCGAGACCCTCGGCGGTGTGATGACCAAACTGATCGAGAAGAACACCACCATTCCCACCAAGGCGAATCAGGTGTTCTCTACGGCCGAGGATAACCAGACCGCGGTAACTGTGCACGTGCTCCAGGGTGAGCGGGAAATGGCGAAATACAACAAGTCGCTCGGCCGGTTCGACTTGCAAGATATTCCGCCGGCCCCGCGCGGGGTGCCACAGATTGAGGTCACGTTCGATATCGACGCCAATGGCATACTGCATGTCTCGGCGCGCGATAAGGCCACCGGCAAGCAGCAGTCCATCCAGATCAAGGCATCGAGCGGTCTGAACGACGACGAGATCGAGCGTATGGTCAAGGATGCCGAGGCGCATCGCGACGAAGACCGCAAAGCCCGAGAGTTGGTGGACGCCCGCAACCAGGCGGATAATCTCGTTCATGCCACCCGCAAGTCCATCCGAGATCTCGGTGACAAGATCTCGGAGTCGGAAAAAAAGGATTTGGAAGGTGCGATTACCGCATTGGAGGAGGTGATGAAGGGCAGCGACAAGGCCGCCATCAATAGCAAAATGGAGGCTTTGGCGGAGAAATCCGGCAAGCTCGCGGAGCGCGCCTATCAGAGCAGCGCTACCGAAGGAGCCAAGGCCGGGGGCGAAGAGCAAGGGAGCGGCGCACGTGAAACCGCGCAGGAAGACGTGGTCGATGCTGAGTTTGAAGAAGTCAAGGATGACAAGAAGTAAGCGGGGTTTGGTTACGGCGAGAGCATGCGCACCTTCGCGGCGGCGATCAAAGACGCGGTTGCTTGGCCGCGTGAGGAAGGACCGAGAGGGTATGGTTGGAAACGCGGTTATCCGCTTTGTGGGGGCCGAGTAACTGGGAAGGTGCGGTCCAAACCGATTATAATTCCTCCGCTTTTAAGGTGGGATGAGCCAAGCGACAGGGCCGAGTTTTCAGCTAATGACGGAAAGAGATTATTACGAAATTCTAGGGGTGGCGCCCAACGCTTCGGAGGCCGATCTCAAGCAGGCCTATCGTCGCATGGCGATGAAGTATCATCCCGACCGCAATCCCGGCAACCAGGAGGCGGAGGTCCGCTTTAAGGAGGCCAAGGAAGCTTACGAAATCCTAAGCGATCCCCAGAAGCGGGCGGCTTATGATCAGTTCGGCCATGCCGGTGTCAACGCAAGTGCCGGCCGGGGCGGTTTTGGCGCCGGGCCGGGTAGCTTCGCCGATATCTTCTCCGATGTCTTTGGCGATATCTTTGGCGGTGCGGCCGGTCGGGGCGGCGCTCCGGGCGTGTTTCGGGGGGCCGATCTACGCTACACGTTGGAGCTCTCGCTGGAGGAGGCGGTTGCGGGCACCGAAAAGGAATTCGAGATCCCGACCATGGTCGCTTGCGCGAGTTGCGCCGGCAGCGGCGCCGCCCAGGGCAGCAAGCCACAGACTTGCACGACCTGTCAGGGGCACGGTGAGGTGCGGGTCCAGCAGGGCTTCTTCGCTATCCGCCAACCTTGTCCACGTTGCCGAGGTAGCGGCACCATCATTTCCACGCCTTGCCGGCAATGTAACGGCAATGGTCGGGTTCCGGAGCAAAAACGCCTCTCGGTGAAGGTTCCGGCGGGCGTAGATACGGGTGATCGGATTCGCCTCGGTGGCGAGGGGGAGCCTGGAGAGAACGGCGGTCCCCCCGGCGATCTCTATGTTCAGATTGCCGTTCGGGAGCACCCGATTTTCAAACGCGATGACTCGCATCTTCGCTGCGACATACCAATCAGCGTGCCCACCGCCGCCCTTGGAGGCGAGTTGGAGGTACCGACTCTGGACGGTCGTATTACCTTGCGAGTGCCTCCAGGGACCCAATCCGGGCGGGTTTTTCGCATCCGCGGCAAGGGAGTACAGCCGGTGCGTGGCGGTCCACCCGGCGATTTACTCTGCCGAGTGAAGGTTGAGACTCCGGTCAATCTTACGACTAAGCAAAGGGAGTTGCTCGAAGAGCTGGCCGCGACGTTGGAGGTGGGCGGTGACCGGCACAATCCGCAGAGCAATAGCTGGCTGGATTCGGTCAAATCGTTCTTTGAAAGCATGAAATTTTAGCTCCAGCGAAGGCTGGAGCCAGCCATAACCACGGGTTAAGAGCGAGGGCGCGTGTTTATTAAGGAGCCAGCTTCCCGGCCAGAGCTGCACGGTATCGTTGGCTTGCTGACGCGCTTGTCCGTGTCCCGACCGATCTCATCCATAGTCCATCGTGCCGTTACAGTAGTGGTGGCAGTGCTTAATTGGGTTTACGCCGCGTGCACTTGCCGCCGCGCGTAGTTGGGCTGAGCCGGGTGAGCGCGCTCTGCGTTTTGGTTCGGGAATCAGGCCAGGGGGAGAGAAGTAGGCGATGATCAAGATCGGTATCAGCGGGACGGCTGGCCGTATGGGGCGCGCGCTGGTCGCGGCGATCGCGCACAATCCGCACACAAGGCTAGCGGCGGCGATCGAGCGTCAGGGCAGTCGCTGGATCGGGGCGGATGTAGGCGAGCTGGCCGGTATCGGTACTTTAGGGATCAGCCTGGTGGACGAGCCCGGGGCGGCAATCGCCAGCAGCGACGTCCTGGTGGATTTCACCGTGCCGGAGGCCACAATGGCAAATCTTGCGCTGTGTCGTGCGGCGGGCAAGCCGATCGTTATCGGGACCACCGGTTTGGATCAAGCACAACGCCGCGAGCTCAGCCGCACGGCGGAAGTGCTACCGATCGTGCTGGCGCCTAATTTCAGCGCCGGAGTCAATTTGACGTTCAAGCTCATCGAGTTGGCCGCCCAGGCGCTCGGTGAGGACTTCGATATCGAGGTGATCGAGGCTCATCATCGCCATAAAGTCGATGCGCCTTCGGGAACGGCGCTGCGCATGGGAGAGATACTGGCAGCGGCACTGGATCGAGACTTCGGCGCAGCCGCGGTCTACAGCCGGCAGGGGCGTATCGGCGAGCGTGACCGCCAAACCATCGGCTTTGCGACCGTCCGCGGTGGCGACATCGTCGGGGAGCACACGGTGCTGTACGCCGGCCTTGGTGAGCGCCTGGAAATTACCCACCGCGCATCCAGTCGTATGACCTTCGCTAATGGGGCCGTGCGCGCAGCTGTTTGGCTGGCGGGGCAAACAGCTGGTCTCTACGATATGCAGGATGTGCTCGGCTTGCGAGGCTAATCGCTCGTGTAGCCGGCGAATTTAGCCGAGCAGGCTTTTCAGGATGTGCTCGTATATCGCCGAAATCGTATTGAGCTCCGCTACCCCGGCGTGCTCGTCTACTTGATGGATACTTTGGTTGATCGGGCCGAGTTCGACTACCTGCGCACCGGTACGGGCAACAAAGCGGCCGTCGGAGGTGCCACCCGTGGTGGAGGTTCGCGCGTGGCGGCCGGTCACCTCGTGCACCGCTGCCAATGTCGCATCGAGCAGCGGCCCTCGTTCGGTAAGGAAGGGTTGCGCCGATAGCCGCCAGTCGATCTGATATTCCAGGTCGTGGCGCTCGAAGGTGTGTTCTACTTCAAAGCGAATGTCCTCCGCGGTCAGCTCCGTGCAATAACGGAAATTGACATCCGCGCGTAGACTCCCTGGTATCACATTGGTGGCTCCGGTACCGGCGTGAATGTTTGAGATTTGCATGGTGGTGGGTGGGAAACTGGCGTTGCCGTTGTCCCAACGGCGACTCGTAAGCTCCAGCAGTGCAGGGGCGAACTGGTGAATCGGGTTGCTCGCGCGCTGCGGGTAGGCGACGTGGCCCTGAATGCCGCGCACGGTCAAATGACCGTGCAGGGAGCCCCGGCGACCGATCTTGATGGTATCGCCGATCACGACCTCGCTGCTCGGCTCGCCCACGAGGCACATGTCGATGCGCTCGCCACGGGCTTGCAAGGTCTTGACCACCCGGGCCGTGCCATCGATGGCCTCCCCTTCCTCATCGCTGGTAATGAGCAGCGCCACAGATCCGCGTAACGGCCCGCGCTTGTTACCGAGAAATCGCTCACAAGCGGTGACGAAGGCGGCCAGGCTGCCTTTCATATCGGCCGCGCCACGGCCATACAACTGCCCCTGTCGTAGACTAGGCTCGAAGGGCGGTGTGGTCCATTGCGTCTCGGGACCGCTCGGAACCACGTCGGTATGGCCGACGAAGGTGAGCAATGGGCCGTTATTCCCGTAGCGTGCCCAAAGATTCTTTACCTTGCCGAAGGCCAGATGTTCACAACGGAAGCCCAATGCCTCCAACCGGGCGGCGAGCAGGGCCTGACAGCCCGCATCTTCGGGAGTCAACGATGGTCGGCGAATCAGCTCGCAAGCAAGGTCGATGGTGGGGGTGCGGTCCATGGCGTCGGAATCCCGTAGCGAGGTGTGGCCGCTCACGGTCGCAACAGCTCGTTGATGCCGACCTTGGAGCGGGTCTTCTCATCCACCTGCTTGATGATTATTGCGCAATAAAGGCTGTGGCTGCCGTCCCGCGCGGGCAAACTGCCGGGGACCACCACGGCGCCGGGTGGAACACGGCCATAACTCACCTCGCCCGTTTCGCGGTTGTATATTTTAGTACTCTGGCCGATGTAGACGCCCATTGAAATCACGGCCCCGGCACCGACAATGACGCCCTCGACGATCTCCGAGCGCGCGCCGATGAAACAATTATCCTCGATGATGGTCGGATTGGCCTGCAGGGGTTCGAGCACGCCGCCGATGCCAACGCCGCCGGAGAGATGGACGTGCTTGCCGATCTGGGCGCAGGAGCCGACTGTGGCCCAGGTATCCACCATGGTGCCCGCATCGACATAGGCACCGATGTTGACATAGGAGGGCATGAGCACCGCACCGGGGGCGATGTAGGCACCGCGGCGCGCCATGGCGGGCGGGACGATCCGCACACCGTTCGCGATGAGCTCGCGACTATTGTAATCCGTGAACTTGAGCGGCACTTTGTCGAAATATTGAGTCAAGCCGTCACGCATAACCTCATTGTCGTGGAGACGAAAATGCAGCAGCACGGCCTTTTTCAGCCATTGATTGACCCGCCATTCGCCATCGATTTGCTCTGCCACACGGACCTTGCCGGTGTCAAGTAAGTCCAATACTTCAGCGACGGCATCTCGAAGCTCCGGCGCAGCCGCGCGGGGCGAGAGTTCGATACGTTTCTCGAACGCCGCCTCGATGAGGTTTTTCAGTTGCTCCATGGCACTCTCCTGTCTACCAGTGGGTTTTTTGCCCACGGACGATAGCCTCCGGTGTGCGGCTTGCCGAGCACAACCGGCCGGGTGCTACAAACGCTGTGGCACCGCCTCGACCGTCGGGCGCGCAGCAGTATAAGTCAGGCCGGTCGTATTCCGTAACGCCATCAAACGCCATCGGCGCGTTTGCGCAACTCCTCCTCGTCGGTCAGCATCCGCCGCAGCTGCTCCCGTAGACACTGTTGGCTGTCTTTCCCCAGCGCGCAGTTATTGCGGTCGGTGAGGAAGAAGACATCTTCGGCGCGCTCACCCATGGTGGCGATTTTGGCATTTTGCAGGCGCACGCCGCAGTGGGCGAAAGCGTAGCCGACTTGAGCGAGCAGACCAGGGCGGTCGCCGGTGATCAGTTCCATGGCGGTCCGGTTATTATGTGGCTCGGCCGTAAATTCGATTTGAGTCTGAGTGCTGAAGTGCCGCAACCGGCGTGGCAAGCTCCGGGTCAATGGCTGGGGCAATGGCTCGCTGTGGCGCAGCATGTCGCTCACATGCGCGATAATCTCCCGCTCACGGTAGCCGGCGGCGATGGGCTTGCCGGTATCCTCCAGGACCAGATAGCTGTCCAGCGTATAACCATCCTCGGTCGTGATGATGCGCGCGTCCTGAATATCGAGGCCGAGCTGGCTCAAGGCCGTGACGGTTAGAGCAAAGATATGATCCCGATCGCGGGTGTAGACGAATACCTCGGTGCCGCCACGGCTACTGACTGGATCGATTAGAATCAGCGGCCGCTGCGCTGCGCCGCCGAATTCGTGAATGGCAGCTGTATGCCAGGCGATTTCCGCGGCCGAGTAGCGCAGGAAGTAGTCTGCTGTGAAGGGACGCCAAATCGCTCGCACGGTCATGTGATGCAGTCCGCGCGTGCGCAGCGCCTTGCGTGCCTGTGCCTGCGTCTCTTCGATGAGCTCCTCCGCGTCGATGGGGTTACCCAGGCCGCGGCGGATCGCCCGCTGAGTGAACTGATAGAGCTCCAGCAGCAACGCCTCGCGCCAGGCATTCCAAAGTTTGGGATTGGTGCCCCGAATGTCGCCGATCGTGAGCAGATAAAGGTAGTTGAGATGCTGTAGATCACCTACCTTGCAAGCGAATTCGTTGATGACTTGCGGATCGCTGATGTCGCAGCGCTGGGCGGTCGTCGACAGAAGCAGGTGATGCCGAACCAGCCAAGCCACCAAGCGGCTGTCGTAGCGGCTCAGACCGTGATGGAGGCAGAACTGGTAGGCATCCTCGGCGCCGAGTTCGGAGTGATCGCCGCCCCGTCCTTTGGCGATATCGTGGAACAAGCCGGCTAGGTAGAGTAACTCGGGCTTGGGCAGGCGATTGATCAGGGCGCTGCAGAAAGGGAATTCGTGGGCGAACTCCGGTGCGGCGAAACGACGTAGGTTGCGCACCACCATCAAGATATGGGAGTCCACCGTATAAGCGTGGAATAGATCGTATTGCATGCGCCCGGTAATATGCCGAATGGCGGGCAGGTAGCGCCCAAGGATGCCGTAGGTGTGCATTCGGCGCAGTTCATGGGTGATACCACGCGGTTGGCGTAGGATTTCCATGAACAGGCTGCGGCAGCGCAGATCATTGCGGAACCGTTCATCGATGAGGTGATGATGCTGGCGGATCAGCCGGATCGTGGCGGCGCGCACGCCCTTGATTTCGGGGTGTTCTTGAATCAACAGAAACACTTCCAGCAGCGCGAACGGATAGCGCCGGAATACATTGGGATGAGTGACTTCGATGAAACCACGCTTGATCTGGAAGCGTTTGTTCAGCCGCTGGGGTGCCTCGTCCAGGTCGGCGTAGAGGATCACTTCCTGGTAGAGTTGGAGCAGCATTTCGTTCAGGCAGCTCAGTCGCATCACGGTACGGTAGTAGCGCTGCATGAGCTGTTCGACCGCAAGCGTGTGCTCGGTGTCGCGGTAGCCGAATTGCTTGGCGAGCGTGATCTGGTAGTCGAAGAGCAGCCGGTCTTCGCGCCGCCCGGTGAGCACGTGTAGAGCGAAGCGCAGATCCCAGAGAAAATATTGACCGCGCATGAGCGTGCGGTACTCGCCCTCGGTAAGAAACGCATGATCCACCAGATCGTGCAGTGTGCTGGCGCCGAACTGGCGTTTTGCCACCCAACCGATCATGTGGATGTCGCGCAGACCGCCTGGGCTTTCCTTGAGATTCGGCTCCAGGTTGTGGGCCGTGTCATGGTATTTGCTGTGTCGGGCGAGCTGTTCGCGCCATTTGGCCTCGAAAAACCGGCGGCTGGGCCAGATCCGATGCGGGCCGGTGGCTTGTACCATCGACTGATATAGGCTTGGGGAGCCGGCGAGCAGGCGGGATTCCATCAGATTGGTGGCGACGGTGATGTCCTGGGTCGCCTCTCGGACACACTCGGTTAAGCTGCGCACGCTGTGTCCGACCTGTAGGCCGATGTCCCAAAGCTGAGTAACGATGCGTTTAAGAGCGCTGTCTAAGCACTCGCCGACGGAGTCGGCGAGCACGACCAGGAGGTCGGTATCCGAGCCCGGATGAAGCTCCCCTCGGCCGTAACCACCCACAGCGACCAGTGCGGCCTGCTCCCCGGTATCGCGTAGGTGAAGATCCCACACCCGGGTGACCAGCGCATCCACCAGTTCCGCGCGCAGCGTAACCAGTTCGGCTGCGGGCGTGCCTTCCAGAAAGCGGGCACTCAGAATCTGGTCTGCGTTGGTAAGGCTTTGACGGAGCAAGGGTGTTGCCGCGTGGCAATCCTGCAGGGCTCGGTCTATCGCATCGACATCGAGCAGGTGGCGATCATTGCGAATGCGGGCGGATGTGCGGCTCATCGGCGTGGGTTGGTTTTTACCTCATACCGTGTTTTCTAGCTGAGTAAGAATCTCGTAACCGTTTGCGGTTACCAGCAGCGTATGCTCCCATTGCGCCGAGAGGCTGTGATCTTTGGTGACGACCGTCCAATGATCCTTGAGCAGGCGGGTCTCGCGACGCCCAGCGTTGATCATGGGCTCGATGGTGAAGGTCATCCCCTCCTGAAGTGCCAGCCCCTGGCCGGGCTTGCCGTAGTGGAGCACCTGCGGCTCTTCGTGGAAGTTGCGCCCGATTCCGTGCCCGCAATACTCGCGCACCACGGAGTAACCGTGGCTTTCAGTGAACTGCTGAATAGCGTGGCCGATATCGCCTAGCCGAACGCCCGGGCGTACGCGCTCGATCCCTATCATCATACACTCGTAGGCCACCTCACAGAGCCGGCGGGCCTGGATGGAGGGTTCAGTCACATAGAACATCCGGCTGGTATCCCCGTGGTAGTCATCTTTGATCACGGTCACATCGATGTTGATGATGTCGCCGCGTTTGAGCTTTTTCGCACCGGGGATTCCGTGGCAGACCACGTGGTTGACCGAGGTGCAAATCGATTTCGGAAATCCTCGGTAATTGAGAGGCGCGGGGATTGCATCCAAATCGTTGACGATGTAGTCATGACAGATCCGATCGAGCTCCTCGGTGGTTATCCCGGGTTGCACATATGGCTCGATCATATGCAAGACGCTGGCCGCCAGACGGCCGGCTAGGCGCATCTTCTCGATTTCTTCCGGGCTCTTTATGGTAACGGGCATTGAGGGAAACCTTGTTCGAAAACGGGATTTCGATGAGTCACCAATTCAATCTTGGCCGCAGCCGAGCGCATCGGTGACAAATTGTGGCCGGGTCGGAAATATGGTATAAAGCGCGCGCTTTCCAGGCAAACGGCGGTTGCATGATCGTCGTATCATAACCGCAAATACCGGGCTTGGTTCCGGACATACCACACATACACCGTCACACGCGACCGGGTGCCCAATTGCGGGTTGTCGCGTGCGGGTGTATGGAGGCTCAACCCGAATGAGGAGATACCATTCATGGCCAGGGTGACCATGCGGCAAATGCTCGAAGCCGGCGTGCATTTCGGGCATCAGACCCGTTACTGGGATCCGAAGATGGCTCCATATATCTTCGGTCAGCGTAACAAGATACATATCATCAACCTTGAGAAGACGTTGCCTCTGTACGAAGAGGCTATGAACTACCTAGGTCGGCTTGCGGCCAACGGCGGGCGGATTCTGTTTGTAGGGACTAAGCGTGCCGCCCGCGAGGCCCTCCGTGAAGAAGCCATGCGCTGTGGAATGCCCTACGTCAACCACCGTTGGTTAGGCGGCATGTTGACCAATTTCCGCACGGTAAAGCGCTCCATTCGCCGCTACAAGGACCTCCAGCAGCAGGAGAAGGATGGTACCTTCGACAAGCTGAGCAAGCGCGAAGTGCTCTCGCTGCATCGAGAGATGGGTAAGCTCGAGCGCGCCTTCGGCGGTATCGTCGATATGGAGGCGTTGCCGGATGCGTTATTCGTCATTGATACCGGTTTCGAGCGGATCGCTGTGCTCGAAGCACGCAAGCTCAACATTCCGGTGGTGGCGGTGGTCGATACCAACAACTCGCCGCGGGCGATCGACTACGTTATACCCGGCAACGATGACGCGTTTCGTGCCGTTCGCCTCTATTTGAAAGGGGCAGCCGATGCGATCATCGATGCTAGGATGGTTGGTATTCGGCCGAGCGGTGATGACGAGTTCATTGAGATCGGAGCGACGGGCGCTCAAGCGATCCCCGAGGCTGAACAGCAGGCCGAATAAGCCCCCGCTCCGGCAGGACATTCGATAATGCATCGGCAAGAGGTGAAATCGGCATGGCGATTACCGCGCAAATGGTAAAGCAGCTTCGTGAGCGCACTGGCGCTGGGATGATGGAGTGCAAAAAAGCGCTGCAAGAAGCCGACGGGAATACGAGTGCTGCGATCGAGGTGCTGCGCAAGCGCGGGCTAGCACAGGCCGATCGCAAGGCCGGGCGCATGGCCGCTGAAGGCGCTATCGTCATCACGTTGAGTAACGATCGTACACAGGGCGCGATGGTCGAAGTCAATTGTGAGACGGACTTTGTCGCCGCCGACCCGCATTTCAAAGCCTTCACGCAGCGCGTTGCACTGCAAATTCTCGAACAGGCTCCCGATGACCTCGCAACGCTGATGGGATTGGCGTTGGAGGGTGAGTCGGAAGATACGGTCGAAGCGGCTCAGAAATCGCTCATTGCCAAGCTCGGGGAGAATATTCAGATCCGGCGCTTTGTTCATTACCGGGCCGAGGCGGGATTGATCAGCTCGTACCTGCACGGCAGCCGTATCGGCGTCCTGCTCGAGATGGAGGGTGGTGATGCCAAGCTGGCGCGTGATCTTTGTATGCATATTGCGGCCAGCCGTCCGCTGTGCCTCGACCAAGACGACGTTCCTGCCGATATCTTGGAGAAAGAACGGGAGATCCTGATCGCCCAGGCGCAGGGCAGCGGCAAGCCGGCGCAAATCGTGGATAAAATGGTTGCCGGACGACTCGACAAGTGGTTAGGGGAAATCACTTTGCGGGGGCAGCCTTTCGTTAAGGATCCGGAGCAGAGCGTCGGTGCGCTCCTTGACCGGGCCAATGCCCGGGTGCTGCGCTTCTCCCGCCATGAGGTCGGCGAGGGCATCGAGAAGAAGCAGATCAACTTCGCCGAGGAGGTCGAGGCGCAGGTCAAGGGTTCCTAGCCTTGTGCGCGTGCTGGGTCCGTCCATGGTAGGAGACTCCCGCCGATGACCGACCTCAAGTATCGTCGAATATTGCTGAAGCTCAGTGGTGAGGCGCTGCTCGGAGAGGCACCCTACGGGGTCGATCCCGGGGTTCTGAAACGGCTGGCTACGGAGATTTGCGAGCTCGTCGAGCGGGGCATGCAGATTGCGTTGGTTATTGGCGGCGGCAATATTTTTCGTGGCGCGGGTTTGGCCGCCACGGGGATGGATCGAGTAACGGCCGATCAGATGGGTATGCTCGCGACGCTGTTGAATGCGCTCGCGCTGCAGGACGCTCTTGAGCAGGAAGCGGTTTTCACCCGTGTGATGTCCGCCATCAAAGTCAATCAGGTGTGTGAGAGCTACATTCGGCGGCGTGCCATCCGCCACTTGGAAAAGGGCCGAGTCGTGATATTCGCGGCCGGTATCGGTAATCCATTCTTTACCACCGACTCCGCAGCCAGCCTGCGCGCCATCGAAATCAACGCCGATATCATGTTAAAGGCGACCAAGGTCGATGGCGTCTACAGCGCCGATCCGGTCAAGGAGCCTGGAGCACAGCGTTACCAGCGCCTGACCTATGATGAGGTGCTCCAGCGTAAGTTGAATGTGATGGACGCGACTGCCATCGTCCTTTGCCGAGATCAGAACATGCCCATCATGGTCTTTGACATCACCCGGCCGGGCGGTCTGCGCGATGTGGTCGAAGGCCGCGCTATCGGGACGTTTGTGGAGAGGGGGTGACGCTCATGAGCGAGGACATCAAAAAGGATGCCGCCGCACGGATGAGGAAGAGCATTGAAGCCTTGAACCATGAGTTTCATAAAATACGTACTGGACGAGCCCATACGAGCTTGCTGGATCATATCAGCGTGGCCTATTACGGCGCGAAAATGCCGCTTAACCAGGTGGCGTCGGTGGCTGTCAGCGACCCGCGGACATTGAGTGTCACCCCTTGGGAGAAGGGCATGATTCCAGTGGTGGAAAAAGCGATTCTCGAATCGGATCTCGGGTTGACCCCAAACACGGCAGGCGGTGTCATACGTATCCCTCTGCCACCGTTGACCGAAGAGCGCCGCCGTGAGCTGATTCGCGTCGTCAAACATGAGGCCGAGCAGGCCCGAATTGCAATCCGCAACGTTCGTCGCGATGCCAATAGTGCCCTCAAGACTCGGCTCAAGGAGAAGGAGATCACGGAGGACGATGAGAAACGCGCCGAGGACGATATTCAAAAACTCACCGATAAGCATATCAGCGAGGTGGACAATCTGCTCGTCGCCAAGGAAAAGGAGCTGATGGAGGTTTGAGCCGTTACGCCAGAGGTCCGAGCCCCGGTCTGGGTGATGGGGGAGGCGGCCGTGATGCCCTCGAACGGCGCAACAACCGGGTTGCGGCCTTAGGATACTCGAACAAACCCCGTCGGATGGCCGATAGCGGTGGAGTTCGGGAGCTGTGATGAGCGACGAGCAGAGCGATTGCCAAGCACCTGGCCTGCAAGGTGCCGTTCCCCGGCATGTTGCCATCGTCATGGACGGTAACGGTCGCTGGGCGCAGGCCCGCAGCCAATCCCGTCATCTCGGCCATCGCGCCGGTGCGCGAGCTGTACGCCAAGTCGTCGAGGCCTCGGCGCGGGCCGGAGTCAAGGCGCTGACGCTGTTTGTCTTCAGCAGCGAGAACTGGCGCCGGCCTGCCGGCGAGGTGGGAATGCTCATGGAGCTGCTGATCCGCACCTTGGAAAAGGAGACTCCGCAACTGCATAAAAACCGCGTACGGCTACGCTTGATCGGCGAGCGCGATCAGTTCTCACCACGGTTGCGGGCGAACATAATGGCCGCCGAGAACCTCACCGCCGCCAATACCGGATTGCAGCTCAATTTGGCCGCTAGCTACGGTGGGCGTTGGGACATCGCCAGCGCCGCGCGCCGGCTCGCAGAAGAGGTTGCCCACGGCGAGCGGGACCCGGCCTCGATCGATGAATGGGTCTTTGGTACTTACGTCTGCCTAGCGGGGCTGCCGGCGCCGGATCTTTTTATCCGCACCGGCGGCGAGCACCGGATCAGCAATTTCCTCCTCTGGCAGCTTGCCTATACCGAGCTCTATTTCACCGAGGTCTTGTGGCCCGATTTCGATGCCAGTGAATTCGAGGCGGCGCTGCGTTGGTTTGCGCAACGGCAACGGCGCTTCGGCATGACGGCGGAGCAAGTGGAGCGCCAAGGCCGTGCTTAGATGGCGCGTGCTAACGGCTTTGGTTCTCATTCCCGGAGTGCTTTGGCTTGTATGGCTTGCCCCGCCTGCGCTCCTCTCGGCCGCCTTCGCGGGTATTGTCGTGCTCGGGGCTTGGGAATGGACGCTTTTGATGAATCTCACCAGCCATCGTGGCCGGCTGGCTTATACGTTCGCCATCCTCGTTATCGTATTCGGGGGCTGGCTATGGCTCAGCTCCGGTGGCAGCGCAATGCCGGTACTGGTCGCGGGTGCGTCATGGTGGGTGGTTGCCATGGCCTGGCTCGTTGCCTTTGTGCGCAATCCCAGCAAGCGGAGGCCGCCGCTGTTTGCCTTTGCACTGAGTGGCACCGTGGTCCTGGTTGCATTCTGGTTCGCCGTTGTCGCCACCCATGACAAAGGGGCATTTGGTCCTTACTGGGTTACCATGTTGCTGTTTCTGGTGTGGGGCAGTGATACGGGCGGTTATTTCGTCGGTCGAGCGTGGGGTCGGCACAAGCTGGCTCCCCGACTCAGCCCGGGCAAAACTTGGGAAGGTGTCATCGGCAGCCTGATCTTGGGAGTGCTGCTCGGAGCTGTGTATTATGCCTGTGGACGGGCGCTCGGCTTCGCCCCTGAGGGCATCAAGCCGGTAGTGTTTCTCGGCCTTGCGCTGGTTACCATCGGTAGCGCGATAGTGGGTGATTTGTTCGAGAGCATGCTGAAGCGACAGCGTGGCATCAAGGACAGCGGTGGTTTGTTACCGGGACATGGGGGGGTGTTGGATCGCATCGACGGCCTGCTGGCGGCAGCACCCATCCTAGCATTAAGCGTACGGGGGATCAGCTGAGTGAGCGCATGCAACGCATAACTATACTCGGAGCGACCGGTTCCATCGGCGTCAATACGCTGGATGTCATCGCCCGTCATCCGCAGCAGTTCGAAGTCTTTGCGCTGGCGGCCAATCGGACGATCGATCGGCTGTTCGAGCAGTGCCAGCGGTTCCAGCCGCAATACGCGGTGTTGGCCGACGAGCAGGCCGCGGCCAGATTGCGCGCACGGCTGGCCGGGCGGTCCGGCGGTTCGACACAAGTGTTGGGCGGGACCGAGGCATTGATCGAGGTTGCTGGTGCGAGCGAGGTAGATTGCGTCGTCGCGGGTATTGTCGGCAGCGCCGGGTTGCTGCCAACGTTGGCCGCCGCTCGTGGCGGTAAGCGGATTCTGCTGGCGAACAAGGAAGCGCTGGTCATGGCCGGTGCGCTATTCTTGGCGGAAGTCAAACGCAACGGTGCGACATTGATCCCGGTCGATAGCGAGCATAATGCCGTTTATCAATGTCTACCGCCAGAGTTTGGCCAGCGTCCCCTGCGGGAACTTGGCGTGCGGCGTATTCTGCTGACCGCTTCCGGCGGGCCCTTTCGCTGCCGGCCGCTGGCGGAGCTGCAGTGGGTGACTCCGGCAGAGGCTTGTGCCCACCCCAATTGGGTGATGGGTCGGAAGATTTCGGTGGATTCCGCCACCATGATGAACAAGGGACTGGAGCTGATCGAAGCCTGTTTGCTGTTTGACGTGGAACCGGATTGCCTGGAGGCGGTCATTCATCCACAGAGCATTGTGCATTCGCTGGTGGAGTATGTGGACGGTTCGGTGCTGGCCCACTTGGGCAATCCTGATATGCGCACACCGCTGGCACATGCGTTGGCGACACCGGGGCGTCTTGCCTCAGGCACTCGGCGGCTGGATTTATTGAGTGTGGGCCGGCTTGAATTCGAAGCACCCGACCACCGACGCTTCCCTTGCCTAGGTTTGGCCTATCAGGCAATGCAAGCCGGTGATTCGACTCCGGCGATTCTCAATGCCGCCAATGAAGTGGCCGTTGGAGCCTTCCTGCAGGAGCGCATCCGGTTCACCGATATCCCCACGGTGATCGAAGCCACTCTCGAATCGGTTCCGGCCGAGGTCATCGAAGATTTGGACCAACTGCTGGCCATGGACCGCTGCACCCGACGCGCAGCGCAGCATGCCGTAGAGGCTTGGGCTGGGAGGCGCTAATGGGAATTCTCATCGACGTACTGGCTTTTGTGGTGGCCATTGGTGTGCTGGTTATTGTCCATGAATTCGGCCACTTTTGGGTCGCGCGTCGCATGGGTATTAAGGTGTTGCGCTTTTCGGTCGGGTTCGGCAGGCCGATTTGGTCGCGCATAGGCCGTGATGGGACCGAATACGCAGTTGCCGGGATCCCATTGGGCGGTTATGTGAAAATGCTCGACGAGCGTGAGGGAGAAGTAGCGGAAAAACAGCGGGCGCATGCTTTCAACCGCAAGCCGATTTGGGTCCGCAACCTCGTAGTCGTGGCTGGACCACTGTTTAATTTCCTGTTCGCTGTCTTGGCTTATTGGGCAATCTTCGTGATCGGCACGACCGAGCTGCGCCCAGTCATCGGCAAGGTTGTTGAGGGCACACCGGCGGCGCTGGCCGGCTTCCAGCGCGGCGATGAGGTGCAGGCGATCGCCGGCGAGTCGACGCCGAGCTGGACTGATGTGCTCATGGAATTCTTGGATAAGGGTGCTGGCTCCGGGCAATTGGCCGTACAAGTCAAGACCGACGAGGGAGTCGAGACAACCCGCTATCTCAATCTGGGGAAAATCGGCCCAATTGGCAAGAACCCCGATGTGCTCGATGCTCTGGGTTTCCGTCCCTGGTTACCTCGAGTTGAGCCCAAAATCAGCCAAGTCCTGCCGGATAGCGCCGCCGCTGCTGCGGGCATCGAGCCAGGGATGACGATCGTGCGCGCCGATGGTCAGCCTATTGATACTTGGCAGGATCTCGTCCGCTATGTCCAGGCTCGGCCCGGAGAGCAAATGACTTTCACCGTCGAGCGGCATAACCAACAGCGCCAGATCGTTGTCACGCTCGGGAGCCGCAGAACGGAAAACGGTACACGGGTGGGTGTTCTAGGCGTCACGCCGGTTGTACCGAAGCAAGACATCGAGAGCTTGCGCCATACGGTTCAGTATGGGCCGATTCAGGCGATCGGTCGTGCCTTGAATCAGACCTGGGAAGCCTCCGCACTAACCGTGAAAATGCTCTGGCGCATGGTGCTGGGCGAGGCTTCCATGAAGAATCTGAGCGGACCGATCAATATCGCCCAATATGCGGGCGTATCCGCGAGCCTCGGCATGACTCCATTTCTGAAATTCCTCGCCATCGTCAGCATCAGTTTGGGCGTGCTCAATCTGCTACCGGTGCCGGTGCTTGATGGCGGGCACTTGCTCTACAACAGCATAGAGTGGCTGAAAGGGCGTCCACTATCCGATCGGGCACAAGGGATTGGTCAGCAGATCGGTATTGTCTTGCTGGTCTTTCTTATGGCGCTTGCCTTCTACAATGACTTGGCGCGCCTTTTTGGACCCCGATAGCAACGAACAGCGAGAGGGGTAATGCGAAGAACGCTACTGGCGGTGGCTCTGCTTGTGCAGCTCCACATCGCTGCCGCCGGAGAAGCATTCAGAGTTTCAGACATTCGCATTGAGGGATTGCAGCGGATCTCCGCCGGTACCGTTTTCAACTATTTGCCGATCCAGGTCGGTGATCGCATCGATGCCAAGAAGATAGCCGAGTCCATACGAGTCCTTTATCGCACGGGCTTTTTCCAGGATGTGACGTTGGCACGAGCTGGCAACGCGCTGATCGTCGTTGTAGTGGAGCGCCCGGCAATTGCGCGGATCGAGCTACACGGCAATGATGAAATCGGTAGCGATAAACTGCTCGAAGCCCTAAAAGGAGTAGGACTCGCCGAGGGGCGCGTGTTCAATCGCTCGCTGCTTGCCACCGTAGAGCGGGAGTTGCAGCGCCAATATTTCGCGCTCGGCTACTACGACGTGCAGATCGAAAGCACGGTATCGCCTGTGCCGCGCAACCGGGTCAGCATCCGGCTCGATGTTCGCGAGGGGGAGACCGCCTCGGTTCAGCGGATCCAATTCGTTGGTAACAAACGTTTCAGCGACAGCGATCTGCGCGATCAGTTCGAGTTGGGGCCGCGTGCTTGGTGGGCGTTTTTTTCCGATTCGGACAAGTATTCGCGGCAGAAGTTGGCCGGAGATCTGGAGCAACTGCGTTCGTTCTATCAGAATCAGGGCTTCATCAACTTTTCGATTACCTCGACCCAAGTTTCCATTAGCCCGGATCGGCGCCGCATTTATATCACGGTCAATCTTGCCGAGGGCAAACAGTATCATGTGCGCAACATCAAGCTGGCGGGAAAGCTCATCGTTCCGGAGCAGGAGTTGCGCGCGCTGCTCAAAGTGAAGGCGGACGAGCTCTATTCACAGCTCGCGGTCACCGAGAGCAGCGATGCAATCCGCAAGAAATACGGTGAACTCGGCTATGCGTTCGCCAATGTCAATGCGGTGCCGAGTGTTGTAGAGCAATCTAAGACGGTGGATCTCACTTTCTTCGTCGACCCGGCCGAGCGGGTCTATGTGCGACATATCAACATCGCGGGCAACGCGCGCACCAGCGATGAGGTGATCCGTCAGGAAATGCAGCAAATAGAAGGCGGTTGGCTGTCCACGGAGAAGGTCAAACAATCGCGCCAGCGCCTCAATCGGCTGGGTTTCTTCAAAGAAGTGAACATCGAGACGCCGCGTGTACCCGGGTCGAACGACCAGGTGGATGTGAACGTCGATGTCGAAGAGCGTCAAACGGGCAGCCTACGGGCCGGGATCGGTTTTGGTACCGGCAGCGGGTTGTTGCTGAACCTGGGCGTGCAGCAAGATAATTTCCTCGGCACGGGCGATCGAGTTGGTTTTACTATCAATAATAATCGGATCAATACGGTCTACCAGCTCGATTACCTCGATCGCTTCTACACACTAAGTGGCATCAATCGGCGCATCGGGCTTGCCTATCGCGATACCGACGCTCGCCGAGCCAACTTGGCGAGGTACGGCATCAAATCAGCCACCGGCAGCTACGGCTACCAGATTCCCTTTAGCAACGAGGATTCCGTTGACGCTGGCCTTGAATACGAAGACCTGGCATTGAATCTCAGTGATAATCCAACGCAGCTGCAGCAAGAGTTTATAGAGAGTAACGGCAAGCGCAACCGGGCGCTCAACGTGGCGCTCGGCTGGCTGCACGATTCGCGCAATCGAGCGATCTTTCCGGATAGTGGTTGGCGGCACCATATCACCGGCCAGGTGGCGATCCCCGGCAGCGAGTTGGAATACTACCGGCTCAACTCCGATCAGCAGTATTTTAAGAGTCTCACGAAGGCGCTCACGCTGGTGTTGAGTAACACCGTGAGCTACGGGGACGGGTACGGTGACACCGACACGTTGCCGTTTTTTAAGAATTTTTTCGCCGGCGGCATCTCCACGGTTCGCGGTTTCAATATCAACGCGCTCGGTCCGCGTGATGAGAACAACGATCCAACGGGAGGGAATTTCCGACTGCTCGGTAGTGGCGGGCTGCGTTTTCCAACCCCCTTCGTCGATCCCAACGCAGCCCAGCTCACCGCCTTCGTCGATTTCGGTCAAGTCTATGATACGTTCCGGGGAGGTATCGATTTGGGCGAGTTGCGCTACTCGGCGGGTTTGGCGGCAACCTGGTTCTCGCCCTTGGGTCCGTTGACAATAAGTGTGGCGCGACCGTTAAATGCGTCTTCCGATGAAGACACCCAATTCTTTCAATTCTCGGTTGGCTCATTTTTTTGAGCACAAACAGGATCGACGACTAAAGCTTTATGAATATTCGAAACTTACCGACAACGCTCGGTACCATCGCCCTGCTGGTAGGGTTGGCGGGAGCCGTTGGGGCGGCCGAGCTCAAGATCGGCTTTGTTAACCCGGCGCGGGTATCCTCGCAGGCGCCGCAGGCGGAGGCGGCTCGGAAAAAGCTGGAGAAGGAGTTCGCCCCTCGGGATAAGGAAATCGTCGCTATGCAGAAGGATTTGAGCCGGCTTGAGGCGAGGATGCAACGCGACGGGGCCGTGATGAGCGATGAGAAAAAGCTGGACCTGCAGCGCGAGATCATTGCGCGCCGGCGCGACGTTCAACGCACTCAAGAGGCGTTCCGGGAAGATTTCAACATGCGGCGCAATGAGGAGCTCGCCAATCTTCAGCGGCGGATTTTGAAGACCGTAGGTGGTTTTGCCAAAGAGCAGGGCTTTGATCTTATCGTCACCGACGGCGTCATCTATGCCAGTCACGATGTGGATATTACGGATCGCATAATAGAACGCCTGCGCCAGGACTATCGCTCAGGTAGGAATTGATGGCTCCGTCAGCCGTAGCGGTCAGATCCCACTAGGATGGCGTAAGCACCATGGCAGATCCGAAAGGTGTGAGCCTCGCGGAATTGGCACGCGTGACGGGGGCGCGGTTGGCAGGGGACGGCGCTAAACGGATCCTGCGGGTCGCCTCGCTCCAGGATGCGCGCCCGGATTCATTGAGTTTTCTCGCCACTGACCGTCAGCGGCACCACCTGGCACACACCCACGCCGGGGTTGTGATTCTGCGCCCCCAGGATCTGGCGGCGGCGCCGGTGGCGGCGTTGGTCTGTGATGATCCTCATGTGGCATTCGCCCGAGCCGCGCAGCACCTTACCGGTGCAAGCCGTTCCATGGCCGGGATTCATCCGACGGCCTGGGTGCACCCTGAGGCGCTATTGGAGGGGCAGGTGAGCATCGGTGCGCAGGCGAGCATCGCAGCCGACGCCTATCTCGCGCGGCGGGTCAGTGTGGCGGCCGGTTGCGTTATTGGAGAAGCGGTTGAAATCGGTGAAGACACCCGGTTGATGGCCAATGTGACGATCTATCCGAATACGATCATCGGTCGACGCGTTATCGTCCATTCGGGGGCTGTGCTGGGTTCCGATGGTTTCGGCTATGCCAACGACGCTGGGCGTTGGATCAAGGTGCCCCAATTAGGTCGCGTGATCATTGGTGACGATGTGGAGATTGGCGCCAACACGGCAGTGGATCGAGGGGCGCTCGGAGATACCGTTATCGAGGAAGGCGTCAAACTTGATAATTTGGTTCAGATCGCTCATAACGCGCGCGTGGGCGCCCATACAGCCATGGCGGGTTGTTCTGCCATATCCGGCAGCACTCGAGTCGGGAAATACTGTAGCATTGCGGGCGGTGCCGGGCTGGCCGGTCACTTGCGCATCTGTGACCGAACCCAGGTGACCGGCATGACGATGATTACCCACGATATACGGGAGCCCGGTTCTTACTCGTCCGGGACTCAAATGGCACCGACACGGCGGTGGCGCCGCAACGCCGTGCGCTTCAATCGGCTCGAGGAGATGGCTCGGCAACTGCGGCACCTGGAGCAGCAGCTCGCGGAACTGCAGGCCAGGGGGAAAATCCTCCCCGGATCAAAATAGCAACAGAGCGCAACAAGCCTATGGACATTCACGGCATTCTCAATTATTTGCCGCATCGTTTCCCGTTTCTGATGATTGACCGGGTACTGGAGTGCGTTCCCGGAGAGATGCTCGTGGGCGTCAAAAACGTATCGATCAATGAGCCGTATTTCAGCGGACATTTCCCGCAGCGACCGGTGATGCCGGGCGTGCTCATCCTGGAGGCCATGGCGCAGGCCTGTGGCTTGCTTGCCTTTAAGACGCGGGAGCAGCAACCGGATGAGCAGCAACCGGATGCTACGAAAATCTTCTATTTGGTCGGGATCGAGAACGCGAAGTTCAAGCGACCGGTGGAGCCGGGCGATCAGCTGCGGTTGTCGGTGCGCTTTAGCCGCAGCATGCGCGGCATTTGGATGTTCGCGGCTGAATCGCATGTCCAGCAGGTCCTTGTTGCGCAGGCACAAATCCGCTGTACGATGCGGGAAATCTGAACGTGATCCACCCCCGCGCCGTTATCGCCCCTGCGGCGGAGCTTGCCCATGATGTCGTGGTTGGCCCGTATGCGGTCATAGGTCCTGACGTGCAGATCAAGGCCGGGACTTGGATCGGGCCGCATGTCGTCATACAGGGGCCGACACGGATCGGTGCTAACAATCGGATCTTTCAATTCGCCTCCATTGGCGAAATACCCCAGGACAAGAAATTCCAGGGTGAGCGCACCTGGCTTGAAATCGGTGCGGGCAACACCATCCGCGAATACGTCACCATCAACCGCGGTACCGTTGCCGGGGGAGGAGTCACCCGAGTGGGTGATGATAATTGGATTATGGCTTACTGTCACATCGCTCACGATTGTCAAGTGGGCAATGCGACGGTTTTCGCCAACAATGCTTCGCTCGCCGGTCATGTGGAGGTGCATGACAATTCGATCCTAAGCGGTTTCTCACTGGTGCATCAGTTCAGTCGCCTGGGGCGGCACTGTTTTTTGGCATTCGGAGCCCACGTGGACCGGGATGTGCCACCGTATGTCATGGCGGCCGGACAGCGTGCTACCCCTCGTGGAATCAACATCAAAGGGTTGCAGCGCCATGGCTTCACCAAAGAGACGGTACAGGAACTGAAGCGGGCGTATAAGACACTGTATAGCTCCGGACTGCGGCTGGATGAAGCCTTGGCGGTGCTGGATGAGATCGGGCATGAGGCCCCCGATGTGGCGGTTTTCAGTCATTTCATCCGGGGCAGCCGGCGTGGGATCATTCGCTGAATCGGTGTTATCCCATGCGGGTGCGGAAATTCACCTAGAAATTCACCTATAAGCACTGATGGCGCCATTTGCGTGAGTAAACCGGCGTTCCCTGCCGGGGGGGTACCGGGGCTTTTGTAAAACTCGCCCGCGCCGCTGAACGCGCGTCTGGGGTCGATATGCAACGCATCGCTATGGTCGCAGGTGAGCTCTCGGGCGATGTGCTCGGTGCCGGGTTGATCGAGGCGCTGAAGCGGCGTCACGCGGGGTTGCGCATCGAGGGGATCGGCGGGCCGGCCATGCGCGCGGCCGGGCTGCACAGCCTGTACCCATTGGAGGCGCTCTCGGTCATGGGGCTCGCGGAGGTGCTGCGCCACTTACCTCGGTTGATCGTGCTGCGCCGGCGTCTCGTCCGGCACTTCCGTGATCATCCACCCGAGGTATTCATCGGCATCGATTCGCCCGATTTCAATTTGGGGCTTGAGCGGCGTTTGCGCACGCGTGGCGTGCCTACGGCTCATTATGTGAGTCCGTCCGTGTGGGCCTGGCGGCGGGGCCGTATCAAACGGATCGCCCAATCGGTGGATCTGATGCTTACCTTGTTGCCGTTTGAACCCCCCTACTACCGGGCGCAGGGCGTACCGGTGGTGTTTGTCGGTCATCCTACGGCTGATTGCTATGAGCTCGACCCCGATGCCGCGCGATTTCGGACTTGTCTGGGGCTCTCCGCCGAAGGGCCGGTACTTGCGCTGCTGCCCGGCAGCCGCCAGGGCGAAGTGGCGCGCATCGGCCCCATATTTGCGGCGACAGTGGCTCGGCTCGCGCGCCGGCGGCCCGATCTGCTGCTCATTGCAGCCATGGCCACGCCGGAGCTGCGTCGATTGTTTCAGCGTCAGCTCGAGGCCGTCGGGTTGACCGGGTGCCGTCTGATCGAGGGCAGCGCAAAAGCGGTTATTGGGGCGGCCGATGTCGTGCTCACCGCCTCGGGCACCGCTACACTGGAGGCCATGCTGCTCCAACGCCCCATGGTCGTCGCCTATCGTGTAGCCCCTGTTACCGCCGGAGTGATAGCCGCTCTGAGGCTGATCAAGACACGCTATTTCGCGCTGCCCAATCTGCTTGCCGATGAGGCGTTGGTGCCCGAATACATTCAAGGTAAGGCGACGCCGCAGAGCTTGGCGCAGGCGGTCGAGGATCTCCTCGGCGATCCGGAGCGAGTGAGCTATCTGCGGCAGCGCTTCCGGCAGCTGCACGGCATTTTGCGATGCAATGCGAATGAGCGAGCGGCGGATGCGTTGGAGCAACTGGTGGGTCCGTGATGCGATCGACACACGGCTTTCCCGTCCCGGCGGCTTGGGTAGCGGGGATCGATGAGGCGGGGCGGGGACCGCTCGCCGGGCCCGTATTGGCCGCAGCCGTGATATTGGCACCGGCGCCTATTGCTGGAATCGCTGACTCGAAGCGATTATCCGCCGCGCGGCGCAGCGAATTGGCAACGATCATCCGGGATCGCGCCGTGGGCTGGGCAATCGGCCGAGCCGAGGTCGAGGAGGTCGACCGCCTCAACATCCTCCAGGCGAGCTTGCTGGCGATGCAGCGCGCTGTGGCCGCGCTCACGCCTAAGCCGAGCCTTGCTCTAGTGGACGGCCGTGACAAGCCATGGCTGCCCTGCCGGGTGGAGGCCATCGTGCGAGGGGATGCTTCCGTGCGGGCGATCGGCGCCGCTTCCATATTGGCGAAGGTGGCGCGCGATGCCGAAATGATCGCGCTGGAACAACGCTATCCCGGGTACGGCCTGGCTCGGCACAAAGGCTATGGCACGCGGGAGCACTTGGCCGCGTTGCGGCGGCTCGGGCCGGCACCCATACACCGGCGTTCGTTCAAACCGGTACGCGCCCTGTTGGGCCTGGAGTAGGTAGCCAATCGATCGGCTCGCCCGGCGAGCCGCATGGTCGTTGAGGCCAAACGGCAGTGAGCTATGTAAAGTCGGTGCCAGCGCATGGGACGGATCCGGCCTAACTTGGCGGGGTCGTAGGCTGCCTGGAGCAGTCTATGACAGCGTGTTTTGCCGAGCTAGGCTGGGGACACCCGTCTGCCCATACTTTCGAGCGCTTTAACAACCTGCGCGAGGCCATGTCAGCTTTTTTCACACACTTACATTTACACAGTGAGTTTTCCCTCCAAGACGGCCTGATCCGGGTCAAGCCCCTCATGCAGGCGGTCGCGCAGGCCGGCATGCCGGCCGTGGCGCTGACCGATCAGGGCAATTTGTTCGGCGCGGTGAAGTTCTACCGAGCGGCCGTGAACGCCGGTGTCAAACCCATCATCGGCGCCGAGATCCGGGTTGCGGATGCCGGCGCCCCCGAGGGACCTACGCGCCTCGTTCTGCTCTGCGCGGATAGTCAGGGTTATCGCACGCTTACCCGGCTGCTCACGCGCGGCTACCTCGAAGGCCAGCAGCAGGGTGTGCCGGTTATTGACCGCGAGTGGCTATGCGGGCGGTGCGCCGGACTCATCGGTTTATCGGGTGGTCGTGAGGGGGATGTGGGACGCGCGCTGTTGGCAGGCGAGTCCGCGCTCGCCGCGCGCAAGCTGGACTTCTGGCACGAGCAGTTCGGCGATCGCTACTATTTGGAAATTCAGCGTACCGGGCGCCCGGGGGACGAAGAGCATGTGCAGGCCGCCGTCGAGCTGGCCACGACGCGCGGCGTGGCCGTCGTGGCAACTAACGACGTGTGCTTTCTGCGCCCGGAAGATTACGCCGCCCATGAGGTACGGGTGTGCATCCAGGACGGCCGTACGCTGGCTGATAAGCATCGACCTCGGCACTATAGCGAGCAGCAATACTTGCGCACGCCGGAGGAAATGGCCGAGCTGTTCGCCGACGTGCCCGAGGCGTTGGAGAACACGGTGGAGATTGCCCGCCGTTGCAATCTCCACCTGACACTGAGCCGTAGTGCCTTACCCGTATTTCCTATTCCTGAAGGAGTGAGCATCGACGCCGTGCTGCGTCAAGAGGCCGAGCGGGGGTTGGAAGAGCGGCTGCAGCGCTCCTTGGCTGCGGATCACCCGGATGGCGCTGAGGTCAGGCGGAATTACTCCGAGCGCCTCGAGCGCGAGCTGGAAGTGATCAACCAAATGGGATTTCCCGGCTATTTCCTGATCGTGGCGGATTTCATCCGTTGGGCCAAGCGCCAGGGAATTCCGGTGGGTCCGGGACGCGGCTCGGGGGCCGGTTCTCTGGTGGCCTATGCCTTGCAAATTACGGACTTAGACCCCTTGAGCTACGATTTGCTTTTCGAACGTTTCCTCAATCCGGAGCGGGTTTCTATGCCCGACTTCGATGTCGACTTCTGCATGGAGAACCGCGATCGGGTCATCGATTATGTCGGTGGGCGTTACGGGCGGGACAAGGTCTCGCAGATCGTTACGCACGGTACCATGGCCGCGCGCGCCGTGGTGCGCGATGTCGGCCGCGTCCTGGGCCATCCCTACGGCTATGTGGATCGTATCGCCAAAATGATTCCGTTCGAGATCGGGATCACCCTGGAGAAAGCGCTGGCGCAGGAGGAGGAACTGCACCGACTTTACCGTGAGGACGAGGAGGTGCGGACGCTGCTGGACATGGCGCGTAAGTTGGAGGGGCTGGCGCGTAACGTGGGGCGGCATGCCGGCGGTGTCGTGATTGCCCCTTCCGATCTCACTGATTTCGCCCCGTTGTACTGCGAGCCGGGCGGACAGGGGCTGGCGACGCAGTACGACAAGGACGATATCGAAGCGGTGGGCCTGGTGAAATTCGATTTCCTCGGCCTGCGCACGCTGACGATCATCGATTGGACCGTCAAGGCGGTGAATGCGCAACGCAGCGCCTGCGGCGAATCGGAACTGGGTATCGCTGCTATTGCGCTGAATGATTCTAAAACCTTCGAACTGCTCAAGCGGTGCGCGACCACGGCCGTGTTTCAGCTCGAATCGCGGGGCATGAAAGACCTGATGCGGCGTCTGCAGCCGGATACCTTTGAGGACATTATCGCGTTGGTGGCTTTGTTTCGTCCCGGGCCACTGCAGTCGGGCATGGTGGATGATTTTATTGCGCGCAAACACGGTCGCGCCGCGGTAGCCTACCCCAACCGCGCGCTCCATCACGAGGCGTTGGAGCCGATTCTAAAGTCGACCTATGGCATTATTCTCTACCAAGAGCAGGTAATGCAGATTGCTCAGACCCTGGCCGGATACAGCCTCGGAGGCGCCGATCTACTGCGCCGCGCCATGGGCAAGAAAAAGCCGCAGGAGATGGCGCAACAACGCCATATTTTCCTCCAAGGCGCCACCGAGCGTGGTTTGCCCAGGCACCAAGCCGAAGGGCTCTTTGATCTGATGGAGAAGTTCGCTGGTTATGGTTTCAACAAATCACATTCCGCAGCCTACGCGCTACTCGCCTATCAAACCGCTTGGCTCAAGGCCCACTATCCGGCGCCGTTCATGGCGGCGGTGCTCTCCTCCGACATGGACAACACCGACAAGGTGGTTGCTCTGATCGATGAGTGTCGTCGCATGCAGATCATCCTCGATCCGCCGGATGTCAATCGCTCGGGCTATAAGTTCCAGGCTCGTGAGGCTACGCACATCGTCTACGGTCTGGGGGCGGTGAAGGGTCTTGGGCTGTCCGCCATCGAGGCGCTGATCGAAGCGCGCGAGGCTGGTGGGCCGTATATTGATTTATTCGATCTTTGCCGCCGGGTCGATCTGCGTCGCGTCAACAAACGCGTCATAGAGACCCTGATTCGCTCGGGCAGTCTGGACACTCTGGCTGTTAACCGGGCGACCGCTTGGCAGCATTTGCCGGAAGCGCTGCGCTCGGCTGAGCAGCAGTGCCGTAATCGGGATACCGGACAGGTTGATCTGTTTGGCCTGGGAGCAACGCCGCTCGAGCAAGCCCCACCGGTGATGCGCTGCCCGAACGTGCCGGAATGGGACGATCAGGAGCGGCTGGCTGCCGAGAAGGCAACGCTCGGGCTCTATCTGACCGGGCATCCGATCGAGCGTTACGAGGCGGAGCTCGGTGGTATTGTCAGTGCGCGGCTCAACCAAGTGAGCGCTGGCGTCTGCGGTGAGCCGGCGCGGAGCGTTGGACGCGCGCGGGAGGGAGAGCGTAAGGTGGTTGTCGCCGGCCTTGTGGTGGCGCTGCGCGCACGCCCCACCCAAAACGGCGGGCGGATGGGGTTCATCACTCTGGATGACCGCACTGGGCGCATGGATGTGATTGTCTTTCCAGAGGCTTACAAGCGTTTTCAGCATCGATTGGTTAAGGACCAACTGCTGGTGGTCGAAGGCGCGCTCGGCTATGACGAGTTCACGGACGGTTTTCGGGTCGTCGCCGAGCGCGTGCTCGATATCGGTGAGGCACGCGAGACTTATGCTCGCTGTCTCGTGCTCGGTGTTACCGCAGCGCAGGCGAGGGGTGGTTTCATACCGGCGTTGCGCGAGGTACTAGAGCCGTTTCGGCAAGGTCGTTGCCCGGTCTGGCTCGAATATCAGGGTCGGGGCGCCTGGGTGACGCTGCGGTTGGGCTCGGCCTGGAGTGTTCGGCCTACCGATGAGCTGCTCGAAGGTCTTGGCCATGTAGCCGACCCGGCTACGATCCGGATCGTCTATTGAGGTGTGTCCGTATCTGACGGTGTGGGCCGTGCGCTGCGTTGCCGCGGCAGATGGATCGGCCGGCGTCGATTTTAGGATGCGAGGGGATGGCCCGGGCGGGGTGTTGAGCATGTTAAAATTATAAAATTTAGGTATTACCATAGCGATCGCGCTGACGCGGGTAGGCATGATGAATTTGAATTGCCTCGACTTCGAACGCCCCATCGCCGAACTGGAAGTGAAGATCGAGGAGCTGCGTTATGTCGGCAATGACGCCGAGGTCAATATAAACGACGAAATCAACCGCCTGCAGCAGAAGAGCCGGCAGTTGACCGAGCAGATCTTCGCCTCGCTCTCCTCTTGGCAAATTGCTCAGCTTGCTCGGCATCCCCAACGACCCTATACCCTGGATTACTTGCAGCGGATATTCACCGAGTTCGAGGAATTGCACGGCGATCGGCGCTTCGGTGACGATCCGGCGATCGTCGGTGGCGTGGCGCGCCTCGACGGGCAACCGGTGATGGTGATCGGCCACCAGAAGGGGCGCGACACCAAGGAGAAGCTTCTGCGCAACTTCGGCATGCCCCGCCCGGAGGGCTATCGCAAGGCCTTGCGGTTGATGCAGTTGGCTGAGCGTCTGCGCCTGCCGATTCTGACCTTCATCGATACTCCCGGCGCCTACCCGGGAGTCGGTGCCGAGGAGCGCGGCCAGAGCGAGGCGATCGCCTATAACCTCAAAGCCATGGCGGAACTGCGCACGCCGATCGTCAGTACCGTAATCGGCGAAGGCGGCTCGGGCGGCGCGCTGGCGATCGGAGTCGGTGATCGCCTGTTGATGTTGAGCTACAGCACTTATGCCGTGATCTCTCCCGAGGGTTGTGCCGCCATCCTCTGGAAGAGCCCGGAGAAGGCAGCCGAGGCGGCCGAGGCCATGGGGATCACGGCCGAGCAGTTGCATAAGCTGGGGCTGGTCGATGAGGTGCTGGTCGAACCGCTTGGTGGCGCCCACCGCGATTACGCGGCCATGAGCGAGACCCTGCGGACCGCGTTACTGGATGTCCTCGGCAAGCTGGCTGATATCGATACCGATCAGTTGGTGCAGCAGCGCTATGAGCGGCTCATGCGGTTCGGTAGCTATCGCGAGTAGTGGCTAGGCGGATATGGGCGGATTCGATGTGGAAGCGTTCGCCCTCGCCATGCGGCCTTGGCGGTCGATCCCACGGCTTTGGATTGCCTACAGCGGTGGCTGCGACTCCACCGTCTTGTTGCATGCTGCGGTTACTTTGGGTCTGCCAGTGTCCGCGCTGCACGTCGATCACGGCCTGCGCCCCGAATCCGTGGACTGGGCGCTGCACTGCCGGGCCCGATGCCTGGCTCTCGGTGTCCCACTGCGAGTCGAGTCGGTGACGGTGCGTGCCGGTGGCGAAGGCTTGGAGGCGGCGGCTCGGAAGGCTCGTTACCGTGTCTATGCTGCGGTTCTGGCACCAGGCGAGTGCATCGCCACCGCTCATCACGCCGATGATCAGGCCGAGACCGTGCTGTTGCGGATCTTGCGCGGTACGGGCATCGATGGACTCGCGGGTATACCTGCCGAACGGGAGCTTGGCGAGGGGCGGCTGATCCGTCCGTTGTTGGGTTTTTGCCGTGCGGAGCTGGCCGCCTATGCGGCTTGCCATGAGCTGAGTTGGATCGATGACCCGGCGAACCGGTGCGATCGGCACGACCGTAGCTTTTTGCGTGAGCACGTGGTGCCGCTGCTTGAGACGCGCTGGTCTGGGTTGGCGCAGCGCCTAACGCGGCTTGCCCACCACGCCGATACCGCCTCGATGCTGACGGAGCGTTGGGCACGGCGGCAGCTGGCGGCTCTAGGTGATGATCCATGCATTCTGACCGTGGCCGCGGTGGCCGAGTTCGATGAAGCGGAACGACTGCAGTTGCTGCGAAGTTGGATCCGGCGGCAAGGTCGGCGGCCGCCGCCGGCGCGGCGGTTGAGCCAGGGGCTGGTGGATTTGCTGCGTGCCGCGCCCGATCGGCAACCTGCGCTCGTCTGGGCGGACGGCTGCATTCGGCGCTACCGGGGCCGGCTATATCTTTTGCCGCCGCACCTGCCGCAACCACCGGCCGTCGGTTTACCATGGGATATGAGGCAGCCGCTGAACGTGCCGGGACTGGGCCGCTTGGAGGCTCGAGTCAGTGTAGGTCGAGGGCTGCGTGCACAGTGCCTGCGACAGGCACCGGTCGAAGTGCGCTTCCGTCAGGGTGGCGAGCGCATGTGCCTACGCGGTCACGCGCGGCCCCACGCCCTCAAGCGCCTGCTGCAGGAACGGGGAGTTCCCCCGTGGGTGCGGGAGCGTTTGCCGTTGATTTTCATCGGCCACGAGCTCGCGGCCGTGGCCGATTTTCTGCTCGCCGAGCCGTTCATCGCGCGGCCAACCGAGCCTGGCGTGGAGCTGTGCTGGCGTTTTGCTGCCACTCAAGACCGAGCGTATCCTGCGTTGTGAACTCAGCAGCATTCTGCTACCTTACCAACCCATTGCTGGGCCCCGCAATGCTCTTCCCGATCTTGGTCGCGAAAGCAACTTTATGACGCGATTTATCTTCATCACGGGCGGTGTCGTCTCCTCACTGGGGAAAGGCATCGCCGCGGCGTCTTTGGGCAGCATCCTCCAGGCCCGCGGTCTCAACGTTACGCTGGTCAAGCTCGATCCCTACATCAACGTCGATCCTGGGACGATGAGTCCGTTTCAGCATGGTGAGGTCTTCGTTACCGACGATGGCGCTGAGACGGATTTGGATCTCGGTCACTATGAGCGTTTCGTGCGTACGCGGATGACCTGCGACAATAACTACACTACGGGTCGTATTTACGAAAGCGTCATACGCAAGGAGCGGCGCGGCGACTATTTGGGCAGCACGGTGCAGGTGATTCCACATATCACCGATGAGATCAAGCGCTGTGTCAAGCAAGGAGCCGACGCCGCCGACGTGGCCTTGGTAGAGATCGGTGGCACGGTCGGCGACATCGAGTCTTTGCCATTTTTGGAAGCTATCCGCCAGATGGGCTCAGAGCTCGGGCGTGAGCGCTGCCTGTATGTCCATCTGACGTTGGTGCCATTTATCGGTGCGGCCGGGGAACTGAAGACCAAGCCTACCCAGCATTCGGTGAAGGAGCTGCGTTCGATCGGCATTCAGCCGGATATCCTCGTGTGCCGGGCCTCGCGTGCCATTCCCGAAGAGGAGCGACGCAAGATCGCGTTGTTCACTGATGTCCAGCCCCAGGCCGTAATCGCCGCGCTCGACGTGGACAATATCTACAAAGTCCCCGAACTGCTGCACCGGCAGAAATTGGATCAGATTGTGGCCGAGAAGCTCGGTTTGGAGTTGCCGCCGGCCAATTTGGCGGATTGGCACCGAGTAGTGCAGGCGATGGAATACCCTGCGGGTCAGGTGACCGTCGCTATGGTCGGCAAGTACGTCAATCTGACCGATGCGTATATATCGCTTAACGAAGCCTTGCGCCATGCCGGTGTGCAGACTCGATTGAAAATCGACATCCGCTATGTCGACTCCGAGGAGATCGAACGCGAGGGCCCCGAGGTTCTTGCCGACGTGGATGCGATTCTGGTGCCGGGCGGTTTCGGAGGGCGAGGTGTGGAGGGGAAGATCAGCGCGGCGGGTTATGCACGGCGCCGGCGCATTCCCTACCTCGGGATTTGCCTGGGGATGCAGGCGGCGGTGATCGAGTTTGCCCGCAACGTTGGCGGGCTTGAAGGGGCTCACAGCACGGAGTTCTTGAGGCATCCGCAATACCCGGTCATTGGCCTGATCTCTGAGTGGATGACCCCGGAGGGTTTGGCGGAATATCGCGACGAGCATTCCGATCTGGGTGGAACCATGCGCCTGGGCAGCCAAGCCTGTCGTTTGGTGCCGGACACCTTAGTCCATCGGATTTACGGCAAGGACATGATTCGTGAGCGCCACCGCCATCGCTACGAGTTCAACAACCGCTATGCCGAAGTTTTGGAAAAGGCGGGTCTGCGAATCTCCGGCTGGTCCCGAGACAACAGACTGGTCGAGGTTGTCGAGCTGCCCGACCATCCCTGGTTTCTCGCCTGCCAGTTCCACCCCGCATTCACCTCGGCACCGCGGGATGGCCATCCTTTGTTCACCCACTTCATCCGTGCCGCCGCCGATTACCAAGAACACGTTGCCGCCGATTCGGTGGGGACGGTTCGTACCACGCAGAGGAGCTGAGTCATGGCCGCGTTCGAGCTTTGCGGCTTTCCGGTGGGGCTCGACCAGCCCTTGTTCTTGATTGCGGGACCTTGCGTAGTGGAGTCGGAGCAACTCGCGCTGGACAGCGCCGGCGAACTCAAGGAAATCTGCCGCACGCTCGCGATCCCATTCGTTTATAAAAGTTCGTTCGATAAAGCCAACCGCTCCTCACACCACAGTTTCCGCGGACCGGGCCTGGAAGCGGGGTTGCGCATCCTCGAGCAGGTACGCCGCGAGATCGGGGTGCCCGTGCTGACCGATGTCCATGAGGACACGCCCCTTGGCGAGGTGGCCGCGGTCGTCGATTTGCTGCAGACTCCAGCCTTCCTCTGTCGCCAGACCAACTTCATTCAAAAGGTCGCCCGGCAGGGATTGCCGGTGAACATCAAAAAGGGGCAGTTTCTGGCGCCCTGGGATATGGTCCATGTGGTGGAGAAAGCCCGCGCGGTGGGTAATCAGCGCATTCTCGTCTGCGAGCGAGGGGTGTCCTTCGGTTACAATAACCTAGTCTGCGATATGCGCTCGCTGGCGGCTTTGCGCCAGAGCGGCAGCCCGGTTGTATTCGATGCCACCCATTCGGTCCAATTGCCTGGTGGGCAAGGAACGGTTTCGGGAGGTCAGCGCGAGTTCATTCCGGTACTCGCTCGCGCGGCGGTGGCGGCCGGGGTCTGCGGACTATTCATGGAGACCCATCCCAGGCCCGACGAGGCATTGAGCGATGGTCCCAATTCTTGGCCGCTGGCACGGATGCGCCGCCTGCTCGAGATGCTCAAGGAAATCGACGGCGGGGTTAAACGAGGCGGCTTTATTGAATTGGAGCCGGCATAACGCGGATGTCGACCGATCTGCCCATAGACATACTAAAGCGGCCCTAGGCCGGCTGGCTGAGGAAACACCAACCGATGTCGATCATCAAGACGATCAAAGCTCGAGAAATCCTGGACTCGCGTGGCAATCCAACGGTAGAGGCAGAGGTCGTTCTCGACAACGGGGTGTGTGGTCGTGCCGCGGTCCCCTCGGGAGCGTCGACCGGTACGTTGGAGGCTTGCGAGCTACGCGATACCGAGCCGAACCGCTATCTGGGCAAAGGCGTGCGCCAAGCGGTGGCGAATGTCGATACCCTTATCAGCGCCGCATTAGCGGGAATGGCGCCGGGGGATCAACGGGCCATCGATGAGCGAATGAATGAGCTCGACGGGACGGAGAATAAGAGTCGCCTAGGTGCCAACGCCATTCTCGCCGTTTCTTTGGCTGTGGCGCGCGCATCTGCCGCTGATCATGGCGTATCGTTGTTTCGCCATCTGCGGCGCGATCCGCCTTATACGCTGCCGGTTCCGTTGCTCAATATCCTCAATGGTGGTGCCCACGCCGACAACCGCATCGATATCCAGGAGTTTATGATCATGCCGGTGGGCTTCGCTTGCTTCAGCGAAGCGCTGCGTTGCGGCAGCGAGGTGTTCCATTCGTTAAAAGCGGTTCTCTGCGAGCGCGGACTGAGCAGCGCTGTCGGTGACGAGGGTGGCTTCGCGCCCGACCTGGCTTCCAACGAGGCGGCCCTTGAGCTCATCGTGGAAGGAGTGGAGAAAGCGGGCTACCGTATCGGTGATCAGGTGTTCTTGGCGCTGGATCCGGCGAGCTCGGAGTTCTATCGCGACGGTGCCTATCACCTGGAGGCGGAAGGTCGGGCTTTCAGTTCCGCTGAGTTCGTTGAACTTCTGCGCAGCTGGGTCGATAAATACGCGATCGTCTCCATCGAGGATGGTATGGCGGAGAATGACTGGGATGGTTGGAGAATACTTACAGAGGCACTGGGCGATCGAGTACAGCTGGTCGGCGATGACGTGTTCGTCACCAACACCCGCCTCATACAGCAGGGAATCGAGCGGGGTATCGCCAACTCCGTTCTCATCAAACCTAATCAGATCGGCACCCTGACGGAGACCCTCGATGCGATTGCCTTGGCAGATCAGGCCGGTTACTCCACAGTGATCTCGCATCGCTCCGCGGAAACGGAAGACACCACGATTGCCGATCTGGCGGTTGGGTGCCCGGCGACCCAGATCAAAACGGGTGCACCGTGCCGATCTGAGCGGGTGTCGAAATACAATCAGTTGTTGCGTATCGAGGAGGAGTTGGCGGATAACGCGCGCTATGCGGGACGGCGGGCTTTTTCTCAGCTGGACCGGCGCGCCTGATAAGGAGGAGCGGTGGTCCGTGCGCTGGGTTGTCGGTCTTTTGGTGCTGCTGTTGTTGGCGTTGCAGTTGCGCCTGTGGGGTGGTGACGGCAATATCGCAGAGGTGCTGCAATTGCGCCAGGCGGTGGCCGAGCAGCGCCAAGAAAATGTCGAGCTGCGGCGTCGCAATCAGGCGCTGGCGGCCGATGTGCGGGATCTCAAGCAAGGGCTGCAGGGGCTGGAGGAGCGGGCCCGGCGAGAACTCGGCATGATCGGTCGCGACGAGACCTTTTATCAGGGTGTTTCACACGATGACGATTGACCGCAGTGGCGGGTGTTGGGCCGTCGTTCCAGCCGCGGGCGCCGGCCGACGCTTCGGGGGCACGCTGGCCAAGCAGTACTTGCAGGTGAACGGACGTTGCGTGCTTGCTTGGACGCTTGAGGCGTTGCTGGCAGTGACCGCCATTCAGCGTATCGTCGTCGCGCTGGCAAACGGCGATCACCTATGGCCCAAGCTTGGCTTTGCCGATCATCCGCGTATTAGCACGTGTACCGGCGGCGCGAGCCGAGCCGAATCGGTTTTGAGCGGCCTGCAGCGACTCGCCGAGTGGGACGCGCACCCACAGCAGTTGGTGCTGGTCCATGATGCCGCTCGGCCTTGTGTGACGCCCTCCGAGATCGAGCGACTGATTGCCGAAGTGGGTGACCATCCCGATGGCGGCCTGTTAGCAATGCCCGTGCGCGACACGTTGAAGCGCGCGGACAGCGAAGGTCGGGTGGTGACGACGGTGGATCGGGGCGACTTGTGGCAAGCATTGACACCGCAACTCTTCCCGTTGGGTCGGCTGCGTGCTGCACTTGAACGCGCGGCGGCGGAAGGTGTCGAAATCACCGACGAGGCACAGGCGCTGGAGCGCATCGGCGCGCGCCCGCGGTTGGTTGAAGGCGCGTTGCATAACATCAAGCTCACCCATCCTTCCGATCAGGGCTTGATCGAACGCATCTTGGTGGGCGTGCGCGCCACGAAGTCGATATGATGTTGCGTATCGGACAAGGCTTCGATGCACATCGCTTCTGCGACGGGGGGGGGCTGGTGTTGGGTGGGGTGGCCATTCCCTTTCACCGGAGCCTGCAGGCGCACTCCGATGGCGATTGTTTGCTGCACGCGATCACCGACGCCTTGCTCGGCGCGGTTGGAGCTGGCGATCTCGGGCGTCACTTCCCGGATAGCGACGAGCGGTATGCCGGTATTGATAGCCGCAGGTTGCTGCGTCAGGCCGGGGCACTGCTGCGGACGCGGGGCTGGGAGGCGCTTAATATCGATGCCACGATCATTGCCCAACGCCCACGACTCGCGGCTTATCTACCGCAGATGGCGGCAAATGTGGCCGAGGATTTGGGCATCGAAGCCGACCGGGTGAACATCAAAGCAACGACAACCGAGACCATGGGTTTTGCCGGGCGCGAGGAGGGACTGGCGGCACTCGCGGTCGCCTTGGTGACCCGCTGCGTAACTTGATGTGAGCCATCGCTCCGGACAAGATAGCAAGATTATACTATAGCATTTTGCGGTTTTGCGTGGGCTGGACGGCTCTCAGATAACTGACGTGCGGTGATGCTGTAGCAGCACGTAGACGGCGCCGGTGCCGCCGTCCACCGGCCGGGCGGAACAGAAGGCAAGCACTTCTGCTCGTTGCCGCAGCCAGTGATCTACTCTGCCTTTGAGGATCGGCCCGCGATTGCTGGAGCGCCGGCCTTTGCCGTGGATAATTCGCACACAGCGATAATCGCGCTGACGGCAGCAGCTAAGAAAGCGCGTTAAGGCGTGTCGGGCGGTGGCGGCGGTCATCCCATGCAAGTCCAGTTCGGCAGCGACGCGGTAATAACCACGCTTGAGTCGGCGCAATATCCGGTACTGCAGACCGGGGCGCAGATAGGCGAGTTCCTCGCCGGTTTCATTGTACGGGATTGCTACCCCGTCAGCCGGCCGCAGCAGCGCTTGCAGGACGGCGCGATCATCGGCCAGTCGTTGCAAGGGAACAGGAGCCGGGCGTGGAGTGTCGATGTCAGGAGCTTCATCGACATCGAGCGGCTGCACACGCTGCATGGCTGCCCGGAAGAACTCTAAATCGGCATCGTGATCTCGGTCGGCCATGATGCTTAATGACCCTTGAAGGTTCGCTCCTTCGTTACTGTTATCCTAACAGCTGGAATACTTGAATAGGCAAGCGCGAGGCAGAGCCTAACCAGAAAGCGAGGCACGCTCTAAGCTGGGAGTGCGCTGAGAGTAGGCAGGGATGCATCGAAGCGGGACCAACGCGTCACTCGGATTGATCTCGTTATCACACGGTTTCGCAGGCAGGCGTTGCCGCAACCGACCCGTCCTTGCCGCCGGCACAGCATCGGAGGAGGGCTCGATGTGATGAGGATCAGCTACGCTGAGGCGCGTCGTAACTAGGAAGTGCACGCAAGATCATGCGGTTACTGGTCAGTAATGACGATGGTTATCAGGCATGTGGAATCATCGAGCTCGCGCAGGCGCTGCGGGAGGTCGCAGATGTTACGGTCGTGGCCCCGGAACGGGATCGCAGCGGTGCGAGTAACTCGCTGACACTGGATTACCCCATTCGAGTCACGCGCCTCGCGCCGGATGTCTACCGTGTCGAGGGCACGCCGACCGATTGTGTTCATCTGGCGGTCACCGGGCTGCTCGACCATCAACCGGATATGGTGATCTCTGGCATCAACGCCGGTGCGAACCTGGGCGATGACGTGCTCTACAGCGGGACCGTTGCGGCCGCGATGGAAGGACGTTTCCTTGGCCTGCCGGCTATCGCGATCTCCTTGGCGGCGGCATCGCCTACCCGCTACGATACCGCTACGCAGGTGGCCCGCTTGCTCTTCGAGCGCTTGAAAATGGATCCACTGCCGGCCGACACCATACTCAACGTCAACGTTCCCGACCGCCCGTGGCAGGAGCTCAATGGTTTCGAGGCGACTCGGTTGGGGCAGCGTCATCAAGCCGAGGCGGTTGTGCGCTCCGAGGATCCCCGCGGTCGCCCGATCTATTGGATTGGTCCCCCGGGCATGGAACAGGATGCGGGGCCCGGGACCGATTTCCACGCGGTGAACCGCGGTTTTGTCTCGATCACCCCCATTCAGGTCGATCTGACTCGGTACCAAGCGTTGGATCAGATCGCAGGATGGATCGAAGGGTTGCGTTGATGGATGGGCGTCGCGTAACGGGAATCGGCATGACCTCGCAGCGTACGCGTGAGCGGCTGGTGGCGCGTCTCAGCAAAGCCGGTATAACCGATCCGCGAGTGCTCAACGCGATCCGCCAGGTCCCGCGTCACCTGTTCGTTGAGGAGGCGCTGGCAAGCCGTGCTTATGATGATACCGCTCTGCCCATCGGTTATGGTCAGACCATTTCGCAACCGTTTATCGTCGCCCAGATGACCCAGCTGTTGCTGGAAGGGCAAGAGTTGCACAAGGTATTGGAGGTGGGTACGGGCTCGGCTTATCAGGCCGTGGTGCTTGCGAATTTGATCCAGAATGTCTTTAGTATCGAGCGGTTACGCGTGCTGCATAATCGCGCCCATCGTCTGATATGCGAGCTGCGGCTGAGCAATGTTCGTCTGCGTCTGGGGGACGGTCACGAGGGTTGGCCCGGTGAGGCCCCCTTCGATGGCATCATCCTTACGGCGGCGCCGCTGACGATTCCTCAGAGTTTAGTCGAGCAGCTGGCCTTGGGTGGTCGGCTGGTAGCACCTGTCGGTGCGGGCGGGAATCAGTGTATGCGCGTTTGCGAGCGTACTGAGCAGGGGCTGATTTGTCGTGATGTCAGCCACGTGAGCTTCGTGCCGATGAAGCACGGTCTCGGATGAGGCGCTTGTTCAGCCGGCTCTATAGCGCTACGCGGTGCGGTGCCGTCCATCCGCGTGCTCCCTGGTTTTTGGCCGCGTTGAGCTTCGCCGAGTCTTCCTTTTTCCCGGTGCCGCCGGATGTCATGTTGGCGCCGATGGTACTGGTGCAGCCGCGCCGAGCATTGCATTTCGCCTCGCTGACGACACTGGCATCGGTGCTCGGTGGTTTGCTCGGCTATGTGATCGGCTACTATGCTTTTGAACTCGTTCGCCCTTTATTGTATTCATGGGGGCAATGGCACAGCTATCTCACGGTGCGCGATTGGTTCGGTCGTTGGGGATTTTGGGCGATTTTGGTGGCCGGTTTCTCGCCGATACCCTACAAAGTGTTCACGATTGCCGCCGGCGCTATGCACGTTGCCATAATTCCATTCCTATTGGCTTCTCTGCTTGGGCGGGGCGGACGGTTTTTTCTGGTGGCCATTCTCGTCGCGTGGGGTGGGGTCAAACTGGAGCCTTGGCTGCGTACCTACATCGACTGGGTTGGGTGGGTGACGGTTGCTGTTCTCATGCTGATTGCGGTGTACCTGCGGTTGTTGTGATGGCGCGACGTGTTTTGCTTGGCCTTGGGGTGCTTGCTTTTGTCGCCATAGGCTGCAGCGAGTTCGATTACGGCCGCCGTGATCTTCGGTCGCTTACCCCCGGGCCGCCACCGCGGGTATACATCGTACGCCAAGGCGATACGCTGTTTTCGGTGGCTTGGCGCTATGGCTTGGATTATCGGAGCATCGCCCGCTGGAATGGCATCGAGTCGCCCTATACGATCTATCCCAAGCAGCGCCTGCGGTTGCGCCCTTCCGCCGTGCTCAATCGTCAGGTGGTGGAGCGCCCGACCCGAGTGAAATCGGCGGCAAAGTCAAAGCCCCTTGCCAAGCCCAAACCCGTTCCCAAGCCTCAGCCTCCTGAGCCGGCGCCCGTGGCCGAGCCGGATTCCGGGATCGTTTGGCGCTGGCCCGCCGAGGGCACTGTTCTGCGGCATTTTCAGGCCGATGGGGCGGGCATGCAGGGGATTACGCTGCAAGGCCATCTGGGCGAGCCGATCCGGGCCGCGGCGGCCGGCCGCGTAGTCTACAGTGGCAATGGGTTGCGGGGCTATGGCAATTTGATCATTGTCAGACACGATGGCACTTATATCACCGCTTACGGCTACAATCGCGAACTGCTCGTCCACGAAGGCGATCAGGTCCGTGCCGGGCAGATCATCGCACGCATGGGCCTCGGGCCCGCGCATCAGCCGGCCGCCCACTTTGAAATTCGGCGCAACGGCAAGCCGGTGGACCCATTACGGTATTTGCCGCCACTTTGACGGAGGAGGGATGCCGAGGCATTGCATGGGATATTCTACGAGCATATATTGAACTGACCAGAAGAAAAACACTGGTTTTTCCGGCGGTGCCTAGGGATGCAGGCGACGCTGAATACCCGCGCTCCGCAGCATTGGGCGGGCCCGACGGAGGAGAAGCCATGGCGAAGAAGCAGGCGGTGGAGATCGACACGGAAGTTGCGGTAGAGAATCTCGATCTCACCGAGGATGAATTCGTTCTCGAGGAACAGGACCCAGGCTCAGCTCCGGCTGAAAACCAAGACGAACAGGACGTGGGAGAGCGTTGCGCACAGCGCAAGGTGGAGCACCAGGACACGCTCGATCCCACCCAGATCTATCTCAACGAAATCGGCTACTCGCCGTTATTGACCGCCAAGGAGGAAGTATATTATGCGCGCCGTGCCCAAGGGGGCGACGAATCGGCGCGCAAGCGAATGATCGAAAGCAATTTACGGTTGGTGGTCAAGATTGCGCGGCGCTACATGAATCGCGGGCTCGCTTTCCTCGACCTGATCGAAGAAGGCAATCTGGGCCTCATACGGGCGGTAGAGAAATTCGATCCTGAGCGTGGGTTTCGCTTTTCCACTTATGCGACCTGGTGGATCCGGCAAACCATCGAACGCGCGATCATGAATCAGACCCGTACGATTCGACTACCAATACACGTTATCAAGGAGATAAATCAGTATCTACGTATCGCACGGCAATTGGTGCAGCGGTTGGATCACGAACCGACCCTCGAAGAAATCGCAGTAGCTATGGATCGTTCCATCGAGGAGGTTCGCCATATGATGGGGCTCAACGAGGGGGTTACGTCCGTCGATATCCCGATCGGTCGAGACGCCGATCGAGTTCTGTTGGATGCCATTCCCGACGAGGTGAATCCGGACCCTTTTGCTGCGTTGCAAGACGAAGATGTCGTCTCGCATTTGGATGTCTGGCTCAATGAGCTCACCGAGAAGCAGCGAGCGGTGGTGGAACGTCGCTTTGGCCTGCATGGTCACGAGAAGGCGACTTTGGAGGAGGTAGGTGACGAGATCGGGGTGACACGTGAGCGGGTTCGCCAAATTCAGATTGATGCGTTGAAAAAGCTACGCGAGGTGATGGAACGCTCAGGTTTCTCGCAGGACAATGTCTTTGGTTGACGGTTCCGGTGTTTGGCCGGGGAGGATTTGATAAGGTGGGTACCGGGCGCTGCGATGAGAACGGTTTGCGGTACCTCAGCCTCTTTTAGCGAATGATTAGGGCGGCGACGACCCGACGGCCCTCGGACATCAATATATTGTAGGTTCGGCAGGCTGAAGGGGTGTCCATGATTTCAAGGCCAATACCCCGCTCTAATAGGCTGAGCATGATGTTGCGGGGAGGGAAATGTTGCTGCGGGCCGGTGCCGAGTAGCACGATCTCCGGTGCCAGATCAATGATTGCTTCCATGTGCGCGCGTTCCAGATCCCCGAAATAGCGAGGTGGCCAACCTCGAAGCAGCCTATTCGGGGTTACGATAGCACTGGTCTCGATCACCCATTCGTTGATGGTGACCCGACCGGGCTCATAGCTCTTTATCCGATAGGCCGTAACATCGCCAGTTTCAAGTATCATCTTCATCTTTAATCACAGTAACCGTTGTGGCGAGGGGCGCGTTGCGTTGACAGCGTTTTCACCACTCGGTAGCTTGCCATAGCGCCTCGCTTTTTAGTGCGGTGCGCGCAGATCCGGCTCTGAGAAGGTCGGTAAGCGTTTGTGGTGTCATCGACATTCAGAGCAGCGACGATCGTGGAACGACAACCCGAGTTGAACGCAGAATTCCCGCGGATTAAACGCCTCCCCCCCTATGTCTTCAATATAGTCAACGAACTCAAGGCGAGCGCCCGCGCCCGCGGTGAAGACATCATCGATTTTGGAATGGGTAACCCGGACCGTCCTACCCCGGCTCACATTGTAGAGAAGTTGACCGAGGTGGTGCAGCGTCCCGATACCCACCGTTATTCCGTGTCACGGGGCATCCCCCGGCTGCGTAAGGCCATTACCGATTGGTATGCCCGGCGCTTTGACGTCGAGCTCGATCCGCAAAGCGAGGCCATCGTCACCATTGGCTCGAAGGAGGGCCTGGCACATTTGGCACTCGCCACCTTGGGGCCGGGAGATAATGTTTTGGTGCCCAACCCTTCCTATCCCATCCATCCCTATGGAGTGGTGATTGCAGGCGCCGATATCCGCCACGTGCCGTTGGTGCCAGGGATTGATTTTTTCGCCGAATTGGAAAAGGCGGTCAAAGATACCTGGCCCAAGCCGAAGATGCTGATTCTCAACTTTCCGGCGAACCCCAGCACACAGTGTGTCGATATTGATTTTTTCGAGCAACTGGTCGCCGTCTGTCGTGAGCATGGTATTTGGATCGTCCATGATCTGGCTTATGCGGACATCGTTTTCGACGACTACGTTGCGCCTTCCGTTTTGCAGGTGCCAGGCGCCAAAGCAATTGCCGTCGAGTGCTTTTCGTTATCGAAAAGTTATAACATGCCCGGCTGGCGGGTCGGGTTCCTTTGCGGCAATCCCAAGCTCATCGCTGCACTGGCGCGCATGAAGTCATACCTTGACTACGGTATGTTTACGCCGATTCAGGTCGCTGCCATTGCGGCGCTGGAGGGGCCCCAAGATTGTGTCATCGAGATTCGGGAAACCTATCGTCGGCGCCGAGATGTATTGTGCGATGGCTTGGTCGCCGCCGGCTGGGAGGTGATCAAGCCCAAGGCGACGATGTTCGTATGGGCGCCCATACCGTCAGAGTATCGAGCCATGGGCTCGCTGGAGTTCACCAAGAAGCTGCTGAGCGAGGCTAAGGTGGCCGTCTCCCCTGGGATCGGTTTTGGTGAATACGGTGACGATCATGTCCGCTTTGGCCTGATCGAGAACGAACACCGTACTCGGCAGGCTATTCGGGGGATAAAGCAGATGTTGCGCAAAAATGGCCGTTTCTGAGGAGGAGCAGCAGTGAAGGCGGTGAAAGTCGGTCTGCTGGGGCTTGGCACGGTCGGTGGGGGCACGGTCAACCTCTTGGCGCGCAACCGCGACGAGATCACTCGCCGCGCCGGTCGAGCCATCGACGTTGTGCATGCTGCCACGCGCCACCTAGATCGACCGCGCACCTGTAGCACGGCTGGGATCCGTCTGACTACCGATCTGTTCGAAGTGGTCGATAATCCTGAGATCGAGATCATCGTCGAGCTCATTGGCGGTGAATCCTTGGCCAAGGAGCTGACGCTGCGCGCCATCGACAATGGTAAGCATGTTGTAACGGCCAACAAGGCGTTGATTGCTTTGCACGGCAACGAGATTTTTCGGCGCGCGCGCGACAAAGGCGCCACCATCGGCTTTGAGGCGGCCGTGGCGGGCGGTATCCCCATCATCAAGGCGGTGCGCGAAGCTTTGGTGGGCAACCGCATCGAGTGGCTCGCCGGCATCATCAATGGGACCGCCAACTTTATTCTCAGTGAGATGTTTTACGAGAGCCGAGAGTTCGGCGAGGTGCTGGCCGAGGCGCAGCGTCTGGGTTATGCGGAGGCCGATCCCACTTTTGATGTAGAGGGGATCGACGCCGCCCATAAGCTTACGATTCTGGCATCGATCGCGTTCGGTATCCCGCTGCAGTTTGACAAGGTGCATATCGAAGGGATTACCCACATCAATCGTGAGGACGTGGCTTATGCTGAGGAGCTTGGTTTTAGAATCAAGCACTTGGGTATTTGTCGGCGCGACGAGTGGGGCATTAGCTTGCGCGTGCATCCGACTCTACTGCCGGCCAGGCAACTGCTCTCCAGCGTCGATGGAGTAATGAATGCGGTTATGGTCAAGAGCGATGCGCTTGGCCCCACGCTCTACTATGGGGCCGGAGCCGGAGCCGAGCCCACCGCTTCGGCGGTAGTCGCCGATTTGGTGGATGTGGTCCGAGAATTTACGCTAGAGCCCGAAAACCGCGTGCCCTTCTTGGCCTTTCAGTCCCATGCCTTGTCACACGAGCCGTTGTTACCGCTCCCGGAAATCGAGGCGGCTTACTACCTGCGCATGCAAGCCATCGATCAGCCCGGCGTTTTGGCCGAGGTCACGCGTATCCTTGGCGAAGCCGCGATCAGCATCGAAGCGATCATACAGAAACAGCCTGCCCCGGGCGCCGAGGAGGTGCCCGTAATCATACTCACTCACCGCGTGCGGGAGTGGCAGATCCAGCAAGCCTGTGCGCGTATCGAACAACTCAGCTCCATCCAAGGTTATATTACGCGCATCCGTGTGGAAACGCTTGACTAGCAGCCGCGCCTGCATAAGAACCAAGGGAACCATGCTCCATGCCGTTTAGGTCTCGATACACCGGCCTTATCGCTAAATACCACGACCGGTTGCCGCTCGCCGACGACGTCCGAATCATCAGTCTGGGGGAGGGGAATACTCCGCTGATCCGGCTCTGCAATCTACCGCACCGGTTGAGTCGGGAGGTTGATATTTATGTTAAGTACGAAGGCCTCAATCCAACGGGCTCTTTCAAGGACCGCGGCATGACGGTGGCGGTGACCCAAGCCCTCGCGCAGGGTTGCCGCGCGATCGTCTGTGCCTCTACGGGCAACACTTCTGCCTCGGCGGCGGCCTATGCAGCCCGCTGCGGAATGCGTGCTTTCGTGCTGATACCCGAGGGCAAGATCGCCATGGGCAAGCTGGCGCAGGCCATCATCCATGGCGCAGAAGTTTTACAGATCCGGGGTAATTTCGATGCCGGTATGCGCATCGTCCGAGAATTGGCCGAGGAGGGACCAATTACTTTGGTCAACTCCGTTAACCCATATCGGCTGCAGGGCCAGAAGACCGCCGCGTTCGAGATCATTGAGGAATTGGAGCGCGTACCCGAGTTTCACTGTCTGCCGGTCGGTAATGCCGGCAACATCACAGCCCATTGGATCGGCTATAGCGAGCTCGCCCTCGGCCACAATGACCCGGGGACCCAGGCCTGCTCTTTTTGTGCCGGGCGCTGCCGCTTTACTTGCGCTATGGTTCGGGAGCGGCCGCGGATGGTCGGATATCAGGCCGCGGGCGCTGCTCCATTCCTGCGTGCCCAGATGATAGCTAATCCGGAGACCGTGGCGACTGCGATTCGCATCGGTCATCCGCAGTCCTGGGAACAGGCCTGGGCGGCGAGTCGCGAGTCCGGCGGTTGGTTCGCCGAACTCACCGATCAAGAGATACTCTCTGCGCAGCGGCTACTCGCCGAACAGGAAGGGGTGTTCTGTGAACCGGCCTCGGCCGCGTCCGTGGCGGGTTGCCTTCGGGACATCCAAACCGGGAAAATCCCCGAGGGTAGCACCGTTGTGTGTACTTTGACCGGCCACGGCCTTAAGGATCCGGATATCGCCAGCCGCGATGCATCGGCCGCCGTGCGTACGCTCGAGGCAGATGTCGATGTGATTAAACGGGCGATCTTGGCTAAACTGGGCTGATTTCTTTTGCCCATGATCGTAGCGGCACCAGAGCTCCACATCATCGCCCCCACACTGCTGGGCCCTCTCCCAAGAGGCGCTGTTCAGACCCACGCTGAGATTTTTCACCCGTCGGCTCTGGAGACGCTGCTCACACGGGGTCGGCGTAGCCGCTGCAGGCCGTCCGGAGAGCTGAGCGCCGTGCTGGCCGGGTTGCTTGGTCTCGAACCCTTGCCGGTTGGTCCGATCGCCCTGTTGGGCATGGGCGGCGAGCCCGCCGAGAGCTACTGGTTTCGTGCCGCACCCATTCATTTGCGCCCGGACCGTGACCGTCTACTGCTGCTTGCCGGCGATCAGCTGCAGCCACGCGAGGATGAGGCCCGGACACTAATCGATGAGTTCAATGCGTTGTTCCAGGAAGACGGCCTGGAGTTGATAGCGCAAGGCGGAGTATGGTTTCTGCGGACACCTAGCGAGCCTGCGATCCAGACCCAACCCCTGGAGCGTGTCTCCGGTCGCTATATGGATGAGCATCTACCGGTCGGCCCCCAGGCCCGAGCTTGGATTGCCTTTCTCAACGAGGCTCAGATGCTGTTTCACAGCAGCACGGTCAACCACCGGCGCGAAGCGCGAGGTGAGTTGTCAATCAATGGCTTATGGATCTGGGGTGGCGGTCATCTACCCCACTGTAAGGCACATTCCCTTATCGAAGCAGTCTATGCCGATGCCGCCGAGGCTCGCGGTGTTGCCAAATTGCTCGGTATCAAATCGCTGCCGGCGGCCAAACGCCTGGCACAGATCAAGGCGACCGAAGGGCCGTCATTGGCCGTGTGGTCACGGGCGGAAGCCGCATTGGTGCAAGGCGATATCGATCAGTGGTGGCAGGCGCTAGCCGCCTTTGAGGAGAGTTGGGCTGCGGACGCTGTAGCGGCGCTGCGTACCGGAGCCTGGCGGGCCGTGCATTTGCACCCTGGCTCCGGGCAGTCCTGGCGCATTACGGCGGCCGATCTGCGCCGTTTCTGGCGGCGGCGGCGCGCATTTGCCTACTGGGTCATGGAAGAGGAAGTGTAGGGCTTAGCTCATGTTTACTTGGACTATCCGCCGCCGGCCCATTCCCGCCACGATCGAGGGGTTGCCGCAGAAGCTCCACCCGGTATTGCGTCGAGTCTACGCGGCGCGCAATGTGCGCGGCTCAGCCGATCTCGAGCACGGGTTAAGCGAGTTGCACCCCCCTCATCTGCTGTCGAACGTCGATGCGGCGGCAGAGCTGCTCGCCGGGATTCTCATGATGCAGGGGCGGATTCTGATCGTCGGTGATTTCGATGCCGACGGTGCTACAAGTACGGCCTTGGCAATCCGAGCCTTGCGGGCCATGGGAGCGGAGGCGGTCGACTACCTGGTGCCGAATCGATTCGATTTCGGTTATGGCCTGAGCCCGGAGATCGTGCAGGTGGCGCAAGCAGGCCGCCCGGACGTCATCGTTACGGTCGATAATGGGATATCGAGTTTTGCGGGTGTTGCCGCGGCCAACGCGGCCGGCATCCAAGTCATAATCACCGACCACCACTTGCCGGGCTCTCGGCTGCCGGATGCGGCGGTTATCGTCAATCCCAACCTGCCGGGTGATCTGTTTCCAAGCAAATCGCTTGCGGGAGTAGGGGTGATCTTCTATGTCATGTTGGCGCTGCGCACGTATCTGCGTGCAACGGATTGGTTCACGACGCGCGGAAGTGCGGAGCCTAACCTCGCGCAGCTGTTGGATCTCGTCGCGTTGGGCACGGTGGCCGATATGGCCGTGCTGGACCGCAATAATCGGATTCTGGTGGAGCAGGGGCTGCGGCGTATGCGCGCCGGCCAGGCTTGCCCTGGGATCCTCGCTTTACTTGCAGTGGCGGGACGGGCGCACCATCGGTTGGTGGCCGCCGATCTCGGGTTTGCGGTGGGCCCGCGGCTCAATGCCGCCGGCCGTCTCGAGGACATGTCGAGGGGGGTCGAATGTCTGCTCACCGATTGTCCACAGAGTGCTTTAATGATCGCCCGGGAGCTGGATGCCTTCAACCAGCAGCGCCGAGAGATCGAGCAGGAAATGCAGCAGCAGGCGTTGGCGAGTTTGGAGGTTTTGCAGACCGAGTTTACGGCGGCGAGTCTGCCGCGGGGGTTGTGCTTGCTCGATGCGGGTTGGCATCAGGGTGTGATCGGCATCCTGGCTTCCCGGATCAAGCAACGCTGGCACCGTCCGGTGATCGCCTTTGCCCCGGCCGCCGACGGAACACTGCGCGGGTCGGCGCGTTCTGTCCCGGGGTTGCATATTCGTGATCTATTGGAGCGCGTCAGCAGCCGGAATCCGGGTTTGATCGTCAAATTCGGCGGCCATGCTATGGCCGCCGGTTTGACATTGCATCAGGGCGATTACGATCGGTTCCGTTTAGCCTTCGAAGCGAGCGTGGCGGAGATGGCTTCGGAGGAGATATTCGAACGCATTGTCCTCACCGATGGTGAACTTGAACCGGACGAGCTGGATCTGTCGCTGGCGCGGACGCTGCGCATGGCCGGCCCTTGGGGGCAAGGCTTTCCAGAGCCGGTGTTCGATGGGGTGTTCGCAGTCGTCGAACGGCGCGTCGTGGGTGAGGAGCATGTCCGCTTTCGCTTGCAAGCGCTTCGGAGCGAAGCGGTGCTGGACGCCATCGCCTTCGGCGCTACCCGCTATGGTTGGGATAAAGTGCAGGGTACCGTGCGGCTCGCTTTCCGACTCGATGTCAACGAGTTTCGCGGTCGGCAATCACTTCAGCTGGTGATCGAGTACTTGGAGCCGGCGTCCTGAGCAATCGATCATCCGGGCCTTATTCGAAGTGGGTAAGTGCAGGAGCTCCAACTGTGCCACGCCCGCTGCAGCGAAAAAACGCCGCCAGGCCTTGAACCGGGAGTCGTCCTGGTCGTCGGTGTCAGGGTGAGCGAGAGCTACGATCGTGATGTGGCGAGCGCCAAGCAGGCGCTGCAGATCGAGGTCGATGGCGGGCGGATCGGCGCCAGTCAGTGCGCCGATGATGATGTATCGCTCCGCCCGGTGTCGGTCCCGGTCGGGCGCTGCGGCGAGTTGGACAAAGATTTGAGCCAAACTGGGCCAGTCAGTGAGGTCCACGCTCGTCAGAACCTGATTGAGTAACCGCCGAGTGGCAGTTAATATCGCGGCGCGTACGCTTGGCCGGCGTGGCGCAGTGAACGCGGCAAGCCGGCGCACTGCAGTCTCTCCCTCTAGCGCTGGCATGATTATCTCGAATGTGTCGCCGGATTTGAGATCGAGCAGGATCTTATCGAGGTAACGATCGCCCGCTGAGCCGAAGCCGGCACGTACCCAAGCCGCATCCACTAGTACGGTGACCGCGTGCGCGTTCTGGGATAAGGCTATGACAAGGGTTGCCATTAGTATGGAGGTTGTGCGCATGAGCTGACCTCCCAGCGCGAGCCGTAAGGTTCCAGTCGGTTTGCTTACTTTCGGGCGTGCTGTTTTCTCATGCGCTGCGAGTGCAAACTCGCGTCTGCGTTTCCAGCCAGGCCTCATTGTTACGCTTGCCGCTTTGGAAGGAAGTTCTGGGCTTTCTGCGCCGCGCCCCCCTTATCGAAGCGGCTCACATCGCCTGCCATGTGGTTGTGCCACACATGCAGCCACAATGATTCGAGCCGCAATGGTATGAAGATGAGCAGATCATAGGCGCGGTTCAGAAAGCGGCCCATTCCAAAGCAGAGAATGGCAGCCCACTGGCAGAGCTCTCCCGCGGCTTTGAGGCTCAACGCCAGGGCGCTGCCCAGAACGAATCGTCCGGATTGCAAGGCACTTTCCAAGGGTATCGCAACGGCGCCTAGGAGGAAGCCGAGGCCGAGCGCTAGAGCCGAGTGCGTCAGCGCCGGAATCCAATGAAATTGGGGCCCCGGGAAGCTGGCCTGACCCGCTTGCAGGAGTTCAACGAGCGCGATGTCCTGCTGGATGAGGTAATCGCGTGTCCAAGCCAATGCCGCAGCTCCTGAGACTGTGAGCAGGAAAGCAGCTGAGGCGGCTACTCGCAGCCGGCCTCGCAAATGTGGCTCCAAGACCGCAACCGCGGGCACTAAGTGCGTTATGGCTATGCTCTCCAATAGCAGCGCGCCGGCTGTTATTTCGGTTAGCAGCATGGCCGCGGCGGTCACATTGTAGAAGGGAATTCCAGCCACTGCGTCGGTACCGGCGGTGATCTCGGCGAGTGGCCGGGCGATCAGCTGAAAAGCAACCACTGCGAGGGGGGCCGTCGCGGCGAGCAAGGCGAGTGCACTGAGAAAACGCACGCTGGCGGCAGCGGCGATTTTTTTTACGGAAGGCTCCTCATACTGGCTTTGGAGGCGCAGCATGGCTCGATCGATCCGCCGGGAGCGACGATTGAGCTCGGCAATGGCTGCTTCCAGGCTGCCAAGCCGGCTTTCAACCATGCGCCAATAGCTTTGCATGCGGGCCAAGAGGCGATGACGGCGGTGCTGGGCTGCCCTGTATTCCAGCAGCGCTTGATGAGCGGCCCGCTCCAGGGTGTTGTTTAAGTCTTCTAGAATGCGCTGCATGGCTGGATCGTTGTGCCCAGAGCCACGCGTAAGGCTTGCTGCCGCCTCAAGCCATTCCGGTGGGCGGGGCGAAGGGGTCACCGATTCCCGGTAATCCTGTTCGACTCGGGTGATCTGTTCACTTAAGCGCTGGGACAAGCTAGGAAAGGTGGCAAGTTCGCGCTCGATGCCTAGTGCGACCCGACGGAATTCACGATCCAGCGATCGCTTGACTCGATCACGGGCCAACGTGAGCAGGTAGCTGCGGTTGCGCCGGCGCACGAAGGTGCCGGCCGCCATCAAACGCCGTGCGAGTTGCCGCAGTTGCCGTGCTAGCAAATGGCAGGTGGTTTGAATCAGGGCCTGGGCGTGTTTGCGTGCCAGATAGAGTGCTCCTAGCAGGAAGGTGAGCCACATCAGCAGCGATAACACAGTGGACTCTGCCCATAGTGTCCACAATATGCTTGATTCCATAGCTATGCGCTATCCAGCCTACCCAAATGGCATGCTCTAATGATCCTGGGTATTCTCAAGCCGTAGAATGGGGCGAGTGATGGCCCGGCTTCTCTTGTCTCACCCACCGGCCAATGCGGTGCGGCAGGGCGATGTCGACCCCATCGGTCTGCAGTGTAGGCCCGCCGCGCCGTGGCAGAAGTGACGGGATTCAAACTCCGAGCATTCACGATGTGAACGGCCCCGTCGGGATTGCGAGTGGCTGTGCGCCGCGAGCGGCTCAGTTGAAGTCCGCTTGTGACCAGTTATTATGAAGGCTTCGCGCCCTGAGCACTCGCATGTCGGTAGCGATCCGCGCCGCTTCCTTTAGTAGAGTGTCCGGTAGCTTGTCTTCATTGATTTCGTCGAGAGACTGAATCGACGGCCGGTCAGATGCGCGCAGCAGCTGATTGATCGCAGCAAGCCGGATCTGCTCCGAGTGCTCGCGCTGTTGGCGTCGAATCTTTTCGTTGAGTGAGACCTCAGTGCGCGCCCGCTGCGTGCGCAGCTGTCGGTATTCATCCGTTACGGCCTGCAGTGCAGGATCACTCGCCATACGCTCGGCATGCTGCCTTTCCAACACCGCTAGCCAGCGTCGAGCATCGCCGGCCGGCTGGAAGTGCACCGGCGCGATGCGGTCCCAGGGCAGCGCATGCGGCTCGGCCATTTCACCAACGCGGTCATCGTTGGTGATCGTGGGCAGAGCAATGTCCGGCTTGACGCCGACTCGCTGGGTACTTTCTCCCGTAATACGATAAAATTTTGCGATGGTCAGCTTGAGTCGCCCGCCAGGGGAGTCCTGTTCATCGAGTTCGAGACGGCCCAAGTCGATCATGCTCTGAACCGTCCCCTTGCCGAACGTTTGATCGCCGATGATGATGCCGCGGCCATAATCCTGAATCGCAGCCGCAAAGATCTCGGATGCAGAGGCGCTGAATCGGTCCACCATGACCACCAGCGGACCTTGATAGGCTACGATATGCCCATCGTCGTCGCGGAGCACCTCGCGCTCCCCCGTTCGGCGGCGTACTTGGACTACGGGCCCGTCCTCGATGAACAAGCCCGTCGTTTTGGTGGCTTCCTGCAAAGAACCACCGGCGTTGCCGCGCAGATCGATTACTAAGCCATCGATGCCTTGCTGTACCAACTCGTTCAATAGCTTGTGGACATCCCGGGTGGTGCTGCGGTAATCCTCGCCACCCAGTCGGGCCGCCTGAAAGTCGATATAGAAGGCCGGTATTTTAATGATCCCAATATGGTATTCATGGCCGTTGTGTGGAATCGGCAGGCGCTCGGACTGCGCGGCTTGTTCCTTTAGTTGAATGCGATTGCGCACCAGCTGCACCATCTTGGGCGTGGCATTGGCCCCGCCTTTGGCCGGAAGTACTTGCAATCGGACGGTTGTTGCGCTCGGGCCGCGAATCAGCTCGACCACATCCCCAAGACGCCATCCGACCACGTCTTGGATCGTACCCTTGTTCTGGCCAACGCCGATGATCTTATCGCCCGGAGCAAGCTGTCCGCTATTGGCTGCCGGCCCGCCCGGGATGAGCTCGACCACCTCGGTGTAGTCGCCTTCGCTGCGCAGCAATGCCCCGACGCCCTCCAATGACAGGCTCATGTTGATATCGAAGTTCTCCGAGCTGCGGGGCGAGAGATAACTACTGTGTGGATCGAAAGCGCCGGCCCAGGCATTCATATATATTTGGAAGACGTCCTCATCATGGAACTGAGCGACGCTGCGCGCCATGCGCTGGTAGCGATCGCGTAGCGTCGAGCGAATCTCCTCCGCGCTTTTTCCGGCGAGCTTTAGTGTGAGCGCATCGTTTTTTACCCGCTTGCGCCAGATCCGGTCGAGCCGAGCCTCATTCGCCGCCCATGGGGCTTTGGAACGATCGAGATCGAAGGTTTCGTCGGTGGTGAACTCAAATGGTTTGGCGAGTTCGGTGACGGCGAACTGGCTGCGTTCCTTGACCCGCTGGCGATAGACATCGAAGATGCGGAACGCGGGCGTTACTTCGCCTTCGCGCAGCAGATCATCCAAACGTGTGCGGTATTGGGCGTAGCGCGCCAGATCGCTCGCTAAAAAATAGTAGCGCTGGGGATCCAGCGCGGTGAAATACGCGGTATACACTTGGCGGGAGAGCGTGTCATCGAGGGGCTGGTCACGGTAGTGATATTGCGTTAAAAACGCACCGATCATTTGCTCGGCCTGTGCGAAATGCGAGTCCGACCGCGGCGCGGGCGGGTTCGTCAACGCCAACATCCCGTAGCCGACAAGCAAAAAGCTTGCGAGCGCAATTGGCAACCAGCGCCACAAGGATTGTACCCTGTCTATCGTCATCCCCGTCTACTCCGCGGCTCGATCGAGGCTCCGGGCTACGATCTCGTATACGTCCTTGGACAACCCCTCTTGAGCGTATATCCGTTCCAGTTGTTGGTGCATACAGGAGCTTCTTCCCGGATCGTGGCGAGCCCAGCGGCTGAGAGGGGTAACCAGCCGAGCCGCTACCTGTGGGTTGATCCTATCCAGCTCGAGAACCCGATCGGCAAGAAAAGTATAGCCAGCCCCGGAGGCGTCATGGAAGCGCACCGGGTTACCTTGGGCGAATGCACCTAGCAACGAGCGGACCTTGTTCGGGTTGCGAATATCGAAGGCAGGATGCGCCGTTAGTTGGGTTACGCGGGCGAGGGTGTCGGAGCGGCTGGATAGCGCTTGAACCCGAAGCCATTTGTCCACCACCAGTGGCTCATGCTGCCAACGGCGGTAGAAATCCGCCAACGAGGCTTCGGCTTCGGGGGCGTTGCTGTCGGCCAATAGCGCGAGGGCCGCCAGCGCGTCCGTCATATTGTCGGCCGTTGCGTATTGCTCGACACACCGCTTCAGTTCCGCGGGGCTCTGCAAGGTCACCAGATAGCCCAAGACGGCGTTTTTGAGGCGACGGTAGCCGGCGGCAGCCGCTGCGCCCTCAGCCTTACTGCCTTGCTCAACGCAGAGTGCGTAGCGCGCTCTCAGCTCTTCGCTCAGATGCTCGGCGAGCCCGCGCCGCATGGCTTCACGTGCGGTATGAATGCCCTCGACGTCGATAACCTTCATCTGCTCGGCTAGGAAATTCTCGCTCGGCAGTGCCAGGGCTTCCGCGAGCAAGGTGGGATCGGTTGCGGTATCGCATAAAGTGCGCCGGAATGCCGCACAGAAGCGCTCCGGTATCGACCCTGGTCCCTCTTTGGCCCAGCGCAGTAGAATGCGCGCGCTCAGCTGTTGGCCCGCTTCCCAGCGATTGAACTCATCGCTGTCATGGCCGAACAGAAACGCGAGCTGCTCCTCCGTATAGGAATACTCCAGCTTTACCGGGGCCGAGAAGCCGCGCAATAAAGAGGGGGTGGGGCGCTCCGGGAGATCGAGAAAGCGGAAGGTCTCCTGCTCATGGCGCAGCTCCAGCACGCGGCTGCCGGTAGCGATTACCTGCGTTTCGCCCTCCAGGCGCAGCGGCAGATCGCGCCCTTCGGCGTCCAACAGACCGACGATCACGGGGATATGCAGCGGCTGTTTGTGCGGCTGGCCTGGGGTGGCGGGGGTATGTTGGCGGATGTGCAAAGTGTAGCGGCCCGCAACTGGCTCATACTCGTCGTGAACCTCCAGGTGCGGTGTGCCCGCTTGGCTGTACCACAGGCTGAACTGCTCGAGATCTATCCCGTTGGCTTCGGCCATCGCCATGAGGAAATCGCGGCAGGTCACCGCTTGGCCGTCGTGGCGCTGCAGATAGAGCGCCAGCCCCCGGCGAAACCCCTCCTGACCGAGGAGACTGTGGTACATCCGAATAACTTCCGCCCCCTTCATGTACACGGTTGCCGTATAGAAATTGTTGATCTCGACGTATTCATCAGGACGCACCGAATGCGCCATCGGGCCGGCATCTTCCGGGAATTGCGCTGCGCGCAGCGCGCGGACCTCCTGGATCCGTTTCACCGCCGGGGCGCCCATGGCCGCAGTGAACTGTTGCTCGCGAAATACGGTCAGTCCTTCCTTGAGGCTGAGCTGAAACCAGTCCCGCAACGTGACCCGGTTGCCGGTCCAGTTGTGGAAGTACTCATGGCCTACCACGGCCAGGATATTCTCGTAGTCGGAGTCGGTGGCGGTCTCCGGACGGGCGAGGATGTACTGGGTATTGAAAATATTGAGTCCTTTGTTCTCCATGGCCCCCATGTTGAAATCGCCCACCGCCACAATCATGTAGTCGGCCAGATCGCACTCCAGGCCGTAGGTTGCCTCGTCCCAACGCATGGCGGCTTGTAGGCAGGCCATGGCGTGTCCCGTTTTGTCAAGATTCTCGCGTTCGGTGAAAATTCTCAGCCGCACCGTGCGGCCCGAGGCGGTCACATGGCGGTCCTCGTGGCAGGCAAGATCGCCGGCCACCAGTGCGAAGAGGTAGCTCGGTTTCGGGAACGGATCTTCCCAGCGAACCCAGTGACGATTACCCGTGGCTTGTCCTTGGGCCACTTGGTTGCCGTTACTCAGCAGCACCGGGTAGCGGTCACGGTCCGCTTCGATCGTGGTGGTAAAACGGGCCATCACGTCCGGGCGGTCCGGGAAGAATGTGATACGCCGAAAGCCCTGCGCTTCGCACTGGGTGCAGAACACCGCACCGGATCGATACAAGCCTTCCAGGCGCATGTTCTCCTGCGGGCGAATGCGAGTGGTTACCTCGAGGGTGCAGCGCGGGGGTAGCTGTTCGATGGTGAGGCCTTCCGGGTCCAGCCGATAATCTTCCTGAGCCAAAGGCGCGCCGTCCAGCGCCAGCCCCAGGAGCTCAAGGTCGATGCCGTCCAAGCGCAATGGCCGTGGCTGGGCGTTGTCCGAATCGTTGCGCCGCAGTTCGAGGCGCGCGTGAACGGTCGTTTGCTCCTGGTGTAGATCGAAGCGCAGTGCCACATGATCAACCAGATAATCCGGCACTGAGTAATCGCGGCGATGGACAGTGGTGGGCTGGTGTGCCATGGAAGATCCGTTTTTTCCCTATTGGTCAGTTGGTTGTGCGCGCAGTACGAGCCTTTTGCAGTTAGCTTAACCTGAATGGCGCAGCGGTGCATCCTCGGGCCTTTCGCTACGGCGGCCGGCCGCTTTGCGATCTGTCGTCTAAAAGCGCGCGCCGGCGCGAACAGCGGGTTAAGATGCGCGCTTATAGTGTTGATCGGAATCCGGATACGGGGTGTCCTGGGTGCCGAGGTATGATGACGGTTGGAGGTGATTGATGGCCGCCGGATTCGGTGATGCAGCAAGTGGCGTATTCACGGATACCGAGCCGCCGCTCGAGATCATCGTACACCGGCCGTCGCGACCCGTGTTCCGAACCCCATTGCTGTTTTTGCACGGTGCCTTTGTCGCGGCGTGGTGCTGGGAAGTTCACTTTTTACCCTATTTCGTACGGCACGGTTTTACCGTCTGTGCGCCGAGCTTGCGGGGCCACGGTCGCAGCGCCGGAAGGCAGCAGTTGCAGCAGACCGGGATAGACGAGTTCGTATGTGACCTCGAGCGGGCGACGGCTGGGCTGGAGCGTCCGCCTGTGTTGATCGGACATTCCATGGGGGGGTTCGTGATTCAGAAATACCTTGAGCGTCACACCGTGCCGGCGGCGGTGCTCATGGCCTCGGTTCCTCCTTATGGGCTTATGCAGTCAAGCATGCGGCTGATGTTGACTGATCCGCTGCTGCTGACACAGCTTACGGCGCTGCAAGGTATCGGCCCCGGTGCTACGGATCTGAGCAGCGCCTGGCGTGCGGTATTTTCCAGTCAGCTACCGGAGGCGGAACTGTTTGAATACGCCCGCCATCTGCAGCCGGAATCGCAGCGGGCGCTGTGGGACATGACGGTCGGGGCACTGCCGTGTCTTTGGCGTATGCAGACACCGCCGATGCTGGTTGTCGGCGCGCAGGATGATGTCTTGTTCTCGGTTGCAGAGGCCGAGCAGACGGCTCGCGCCTACGCGGCCGACCTGCATCTGCAGCCGAATATGGGGCATGCGGTCATGCTCGAGCCGGGTTGGCGTTCTCTAGCGGAGCGCGTGATCGATTGGTTGGTTGATAAGCGCTTAGTGGATCCGCATGACCCTTGAGATGGGCAGCTCGATCCGTGGCTCCCGTCGTTGCTACCAGCGGTGTTTATCCCAGAGCTCCGGGTTGGCCCAATTGTTCGGGGACAGCCAATCGGGCGTCGTCTTGTAGGTTGCGATATCGAACTGGTATAGCAGCAGCCGCGCGTCCTCCGCCCCGACCGCCGCACCGTATGGCGTGAATCCGAGCCGGATCAATGAACGTCGGCTCCAGGGTCCATCAGCCAGGCCGAGCGCTACGATGACCAGCACTTTACGCGCATAAACATCGCGCAGTCGCGCCAGCAAAACACCGCTTTCCGGCGCGGTTAAAGTCGCATCGGCCTGGACCAGGGCTAGGTCATGGATGCTCAGAGCGGACAGCCGTTGCGCTGCCTCTGTGCTGGAAAGGCGGGTGAGTGTCTCTCCAGCGCCGGTGAGTGTCTCGACAAGCGGTGCTAGGGAGTCGCCAACAACCAGAACCGAGTTCGGGCGGAGCTCGACCAGCACGCGCTGCAGCCGTGCATTTAGCGTCTCATCTGCCATCGCCTGGCCTCTGGGTGGCGGGCTTTCCATGAACTCGGCCGACTTGGATCGAAATCCGTTTACTTGCTCCCATTGGTTGTCATTTAAGACAAGTTTGCGTTCCCGGACAATTTGCGCATCCGCTCACAGCAATCTGGTCAAGAACCGGGGGATTGTGTCGCTATTGCTAATTGTCCGCCTGCGCTGTGTCGCAAGTCCACGATATCACAAATCAGGTACCACCCGCAGAGCGGGTGGTTTGGTGAAGGCCCCCATAGGGGGCCTGTGCTCCGATGAAAGGGCCTAAAGGCCCTCCAGCCTCAACTCCTCTTGCCGCTTCTCCTCGGCTTCTGGCTGCGGATGTAGGCCCTGATCACCTGCTCATCCAGTCCCACCGTGCTCACACAGTAGCCGCGCGCCCAAAAGTGCATTCCCGTGAACCCCTTTCGCCGCCCCAGATACATGCGGTGGATCCGA